>JBMCFH010000005.1:0-58386 GCA_048620455.1 Chloroflexota bacterium
CCACGATCTTCTGGGCCACAACCAGACGTGTTAACCTCTACACCATACCCGCCATGATCGCTAACGTGAATCCTAACACAAGTGGGCAGACACGGCAAATAAACATCCCATTGGAAATGTCTTTGGCCCGCGCCATCCTCGCACTGCGTGCCACCGTATGCTAAAATTCAAATTATGCAGCGAGAAAGCACAGTCACCCTGAATGGCCGCTATAAACTGCTCGAACGATCAGGAAGCGGCGGCATGGCCACTGTTTATAAGGCGCAGGATCTGATGCTGCGCCGCCTGGTCGCAGTGAAGATACTCCATGAGAGTCTCACCGGCGATGAGGAATTCTTACGCCGCTTCCAGCGCGAGGCTCACGCCGCGGCCAATCTTTCGCACCCCAATATTGTCACCGTACACGATATCGGCCAGGATGAACATCGCCACTTCATCGTCATGGAGTACATCAACGGCCGAACTCTCAAGGAGCTGATCCGCGAGCAGGTCAGCGAAATGGGTGCGCCGCTCTCGGTGGCGCGCACCCTGGAACTGGGCGTCCAGATTTGTGCAGGCATTGGCTACGCCCATCGCGCCGGGTTGGTGCATTGCGATGTCAAACCCCAGAACGTACTGGTGACACGGGACGATCGCGTCAAGGTTGCCGACTTCGGCATCGCCCGCGCCATGAGCCAGGCCAGCTTACAGACAGCCAGTATGTTGTGGGGAACGCCTCACTACTTCGCCCCCGAACAGGCTGCGGGCGAGCAGGCCACACCGGCGTCTGACGTCTATGCCATCGGCATCATTCTCTTCGAAATGCTCAGCGGTCGCCTGCCCTTTGAAGCGGACACCCTGCCGGCGCTTGCTCTCAAACACATGCACGAGTCGCCCCCCCTTCTCACCTCACTCAATCCATCTGTGCCCGTGCAACTAGAGCAAATTGTTAACAAGGTGCTTAGCAAAGAACCTGCCGGGCGATATCGCACAGCGGGCCAGCTGCAGCGCATCCTGCGCAGCTACCAACAGAGCAGTCAGGAGGATACCGGCCCCATTCTCCCTATTCAGTCACGGCAACAGGACGAAGAGCCACGACCGGTATCACCGCCAGTCGCCCCCCCCGAGCAGAAAACGCAGGTGTTCGAACGGCGCGTATCCCGCCCCACCGCCAGGTCCACACCACAAGAACTGCCCACGCGTGCCGTTTCGCCACGCTCCCGACAGACGCCTGCCGGTCAGGAGTGGAGCGGTACCCAACAGTACACTCGAGTATCGGCCCAGGACGTAAGCGACACTGATTGGACTGCCATAATGCTGGGGATACTGGCGCTTATGGCAATGCTCGGGCTCATCCCCCTCTGGTACCTCGTCGCTCGGGCCTGGGGCGTTTTGTAGACCAATTGCCCCATTCGCCACACCCCTCTGTTTTTGCTATACTGTAAGTGACTCAACGATGGTGGCGCAAACGCAGGTTATCACACTGCCACCCACCCTTTCATTGGGTGTGAGGAGGTTGTATTGTGAATTCGACAAAAGTGACACGAGGCTTTGTCTACTTCCTTATCTTCATCGCCATCATCGCCATATTGTGGAGCTACAACTCTGCCGGTCCAGCCGAAGAAGAATTATCCATCAGCGAACTTGCTACCCAGATTAAGGAAAACGAGGTTGCCGAGCTTCAGATAGCCGGCAACGGGCGTGAAGCAACTGTCATCTACAGGAACAGGAGCGAGTCACCCGGTCTCGTTCAGCTCAGCGGAAACGCCTCTCTGATGGAAGAGCTGAGCTTTCTGGGCGTCAACACCGAAGATTACCTCGAGGGCAACGTAACAATTATCAACGAAAAGCCCAGCCAGTTAGGCAACTGGTTGAGCCTGCTCAGCATCTTTCTGCCGGCGATCATCATAATCGCCTTCATCTACTTCATCTTTCGCCAGGCGCAGGGAAGCAACAACCAGGCTATGTCCTTCGGCAAGAGCCGCGCGCGCATGTTTACCGGCGATCACCCCACAGTCACGTTCGAAGACGTAGCCGGGGCGGACGAGGCCAAGGAAGAGCTACACGAAGTAGTAGATTTTTTGAAAGAGCCTGAAAAGTTTGTCAATTTCGGAGCGCGCATTCCTAAGGGCGTTTTACTGGTAGGCCATCCCGGTACAGGGAAAACATTGTTGGCCAAAGCCGTCTCTGGCGAGGCGGGCGTGCCCTTTTTCTCCATCGCCGGCTCTGAATTCGTCGAGATGTTCGTCGGGGTGGGCGCCAGCCGCGTGCGCGACCTGTTTGAACAGGCCAAGCGCCATAGCCCCTGCATCATTTTTATCGACGAGATCGACGCCGTCGGACGCCAGCGGGGCGCGGGATTGGGTGGCTCGCACGACGAGCGCGAGCAAACCCTGAACCAGATCCTGGTGGAGATGGACGGCTTCGACACAGACACCCACGTCATCATCCTGGCTGCTACCAACCGGCCCGATATCCTGGACCCGGCGTTGATGCGCCCCGGACGCTTTGACCGGCGCGTCGTTATCGACCGTCCCGATGTCCGCGGTCGCGAAGCAATCTTCAAGGTCCACATGCGCGGCAAGCCGCTGGCCTCGGACGTCAAGGTTGAGGTGTTGGCCAAAGCCACGCCCGGCTTCGTGGGCGCCGACATCGAGAACACCGTGAACGAAGCAGCGCTCCTCGCTGCTCGCCGCAACAGAAGAAGTATTGGCATGAGCGAGTTCCAGGAAGCGATTGAACGCGTGCAACTGGGCCCCGAGCGCCGCAGCCGTATCATGTCGCCAGAAGAACGGGAAATTACAGCTTACCACGAGGCGGGCCACGCTGTGGTAAGCCACATGCTGCCCCACGCCCGCGCTGTGCGCAAGGTAACGATTATTCCACGAGGTATGGCTGGCGGCGTCACCTGGTATCTGGAAGAAGACAATTACTTCTTCAGCGAGTCGCAGTTCTGCGATTTGATTGCCAGTGCCCTTGGTGGTCGCATAGCCGAAGAATTAACCTTTGGCGAGATTACAACCGGGGCGAGCAACGACCTGCGCCAGGTCACAAAGATGGCGCGCTCCATGGTTACGCAGTACGGCATGAGCAGTGCCCTTGGAGCCCGGGTCTACGGCGAAAAGCAGGAGATGGTTTTCCTGGGTCGTGAAATCAGCGAACAGCGCGATTACTCTGACGCCATTGCCGAGGAGATCGACCGCGAAGTGCGTCAGATTATCGATGCGCAATACCAGCGTGCTCACACTATCCTGGAAGAACACCGTGATAAGTTGAACCTCATTGCCCAACAGTTGTTGGAAGTGGAAACGTTGGAAGCGGAAGATTTTGTGGCCCTCATGGAAGGTCAGGATCCCCAAACAGCCCCACCAACCAGCTCGCCGCCTCCCAAAGCCTCAGAGGTAGGCACCGGTGAAAGTGAAAGCGGACGCAGGGAGTGGAAGCCACCCAATCTCGATCTGCCCCCGGCTCCTTCACCCGCCTAGCGACAGTACGCTTGCCGGCGGCGGTGTCAGTCCGCACAGTGGCAATGGAACGCGTCTTGTGATAGGCTGCGCCGTCGCTTTAACTCGTAATCCTGACATCCCTCTTTTTATATCGCGACGTCGACATTATGGATGCACTTAATCAGATAATGGCGCTGATAAACGATGTTTTGCAGGCCGCCATTGTGATCTTTGGCTCGGCGGTTGCTCTGTACAACCTGCGCCACTTCGTACGAGATCGAGTTACGCGTTCCTTTACAAACCTCGTATTCTTTGTCGTCGTCGTATATCTCACCGAGCTAATGGCCAGCCGCACGAACATCACCGTATCGGCCGAACCGTGGCTGCGATTGGAATGGGTGGGCATCGCCATGGTTCCTGCCGCCCAGTATCATCTGTCTGACGCCCTCCTGACAACAACCGGTCACATCTCCCGACGTCGTCGCCTGTTTGTGCGTGTCTTCTATCTCACCGGGCTGGCTTTCATCGTTCTAGTCGGCCTGTCCGATCTGATCGTTGGCGGAGTGGTGGAGCAAGAACTGGCGCCCCACTTGCTGTCCGGCCCGCTGTTTCCTGTTTTCACGCTATACTTCTGGTTGGTCACCGGCGTGAGTATTTATAACGTCTGGCGCGCGTTGCAGCTATCGGTAACGACGACGACGCGCTCGCGCATCCGCATTATCCTGGCTGCCTTCCTTGCTGCGCCCCTCGGCGTTTTTCCCTACCTTCTCCTCAGCAGCAACACCAACGTCAATCTCTCACCGCTTTTCTGGTCAATCCTTATCCTTGGCAACGTAACCGTCGGCGTGATGTTCGCCTTCTTGACTTATTATCTGGCCTATTTTGGCGCCATGTCGCCCGACCGCGTGGTACGGGTGCGCCTGTTCAAGTTCATGGCCCGCGTGCCCCTGACGGGCACCATCGTCTTGCTCGTCTATATTCTTGTGGGACGCACTAGCTCGCTCTTGGGCCTGCCAGTGGAGACCGCGCAGGCCATTGCCGTTGTGGCCACGGTGATGCTGGTGGAGTGGGCCATACACGCGTTTAAACGCCCGCTGGAGCGCCTGTTCCACCTGAACAACGACCCTGACGTGCGTCGCATACAGGAATTGAGCGAGCGGCTGCTCACCACACGCGACCTGCACCAGTATCTGGAAAGCATTCTGGTCACCGTCTGCGAGTCGCTACGTATCCCCACGGCCTTTGTCGCCGCCTTCACGCCCGATGGTCCCAAGCTAGAGGTGGTCGTCGATCCCTTCAAGGAGCTGGACGATATTCAGGGTGAAAACTGGCGCGAGCTGACGCAGCCGGCGGGCCAGAATGGATCCGGTGAAGAGCTAGAGACGGTAGATGATTTTGTGCTCTGGAACGACTACTGGATCCGCACTCTGTACACACGCCATGAGGATGCTCTGGTGGGCATTCTGGGCATCAGGGCACGCTCAGACGTGCCTGACCTCACGACAGAAGAGAGTACCCTCTTTGAGCGGCTCTCAGAACGAGCGGCGAAGGCGCTCGAAGACCGCATCCTGCAGCAAGAGGTCTTTGCCGCGGTAGAAGGTCTGCTTCCTGAAATTACGGCGCTTCAGGCCCAACGCAGCGCGGCTCGCTACGGCAGTTCAACGCTGCTGACCGCTTCCATCGAGGAACAGGAAGCGCTGATCAACGATCCCGAATTCTCCGGCATGGTCAAGGATGCGCTTACCCATTACTGGGGCGGTCCCAAGCTGACGCAGAGCCCGCTGATGCGTCTGCGGATCGTTCAGGAAGCGCTACAAGAATATCGGGGGAATTCCACCAAAGCCCTGCGCTCCATATTGGAGCGGGCCATCGAACAGCAGAAACCTGAGGGCGAGCGCAGCATGACCACTGCAGAGTGGATCCTCTACAATATTTTGGAATTAAAGTTTATCCAGGGACAGCGTGTGCGAGACGTAGCCCGCCGCCTGGCCATGAGCGAATCAGATCTGTATCGCAAACAGCGCGTGGCCATCGAAAACGTGGCCCGCGCCGTCTCCAACATGGAACGCCAGGCTGTCCTGGCCCAGCAGCCGGCAGTTACGCAGTCCGAGCGCACTCCCCAGACCGAAGAAATAGCCTCAACCGCAGAGGATAGCGAAGGCTAATTTACTCTGGTAGGCAGATGGGACAGGGGCAGGCGTCGCGTAACATCTGCCAGGTGTAAATGCCCGTAGAGTGGCCATCACTCCAGAAAAATTGCAGCGCGTATCCTCCCACCTGTTCCACTCGCTCGAGCTCCAGGTCCGTCTTCGGCGCATCACGTACGGCGCGAGGATCCGGTGGCCCGCCCATGTGCGCGTGTCCCCCTTTGCACTCAACACAGGGGCACACGGCCCTCAAACCATCAAACGAGTAACGACTCTCATGTCCGTCACTCCAGGTAATCGTCACAACTCTCTCTTTGCGGTCTGCCGTAATACCCGTAGGGCGTAATTTGGTCATACTCTCCTTCACTTCGATGTGCCGGCGCCGCCAGGCGTCCGCCGGAGCTCTTACAACTCGTGACAATTATACCGGAATTGAACGACGGATGACCATGCAAGGCACACATGGCGTGATATACTTAGCCAAGGACGTAATCAGACGGCGAACATGAACATTCCACCGCTCGCTGTGGTGTGGCAACACACAGATACGGGGGCCAGTATCACGTTAGACGCCACTGTCTCCTGGCACCTATCATGGCGTGGAGCGGTCACTACAATTAGGGAAGGAGAACACGATGGTCTTTAGAACGAAGCAGGTGAGCACCGAATCAGCGCATGATTTTCTGCGCTACGAGCACCAACCTCTCGATGCGATTTTCCGGCCGGAAACCGTAGCCGTAATTGGAGCGAGCGAAACACCAGGCAGCGTGGGGCGCACGCTCCTCTGGAATCTGATCACGAACTCCTTCGGCGGAACCGTTTTCCCCGTCAACATAAAACGCTCCAGTGTCCTCGGCATCAAAGCCTATCCCTCCATTTCTGACGTACCCGAACCGGTTGATCTCGCCGTCATTGCCACGCCGGCGCAAACGGTGCCCGGAATCATTGGCGAGTGCGTGGAGGTCGGCGTCAAAGGCGCAATCATCATTTCCGCCGGGTTCAAGGAGCGAGGACCGGAAGGCGCCGCGTTGGAGCAAGAAATCCTGGAAACGGCCCGAGAAGGTGGTATGCGCATCATCGGACCCAACTGCCTGGGCGTTATGAGTCCTGTGACCGGACTGAACGCCACCTTTGCCAGCACCATGGCCCGTCCCGGCAGCGTGGGCTTTATTAGCCAGAGCGGTGCATTATGCACGGCAGTACTCGACTGGAGCTTCCATGAAAACGTGGGCTTCAGCCACTTCGTTTCTATCGGCTCCATGCTTGACGTCGATTGGGGCGACCTCATCTACTATCTGGGCGACGATTCGCGCACCGAAAGCATCGTCATCTACATGGAGACCATCGGTGATGCTCGCTCCTTCATGTCCGCCGCGCGCGAAGTGGCCTTGACCAAGCCGATCATCGTCATTAAACCGGGACGTACCGAGGCAGCCGCCAAGGCTGCCGCCTCGCATACCGGCTCGTTAACCGGCAGCGACGAAGTTCTGGAAGCTGCATTCCGGCGCAGCGGCGTGCTGCGCGTCGGGCACATCGACGACCTCTTTAACATGGCTGAAATTCTTGCCAAACAGCCTCGTCCTCAAGGGCGCAAGCTGACCATTATCACCAACGCCGGCGGCCCTGGTGTGCTGGCAACCGATGCCCTCATCACCGATGGTGGCAAACTGGCGCCGCTGACCATCGACACAATGGAAGGACTGAACGAGCTACTACCCCCACACTGGAGCCACAATAACCCCGTCGATATTCTGGGAGACGCCGATCCTGAGCGCTACGCCAATACCCTGGAGATCGTCGCCAACGACGAGACCAGCGACGGATATTTGATCATTTTGACGCCGCAGGCCATGACCGATCCCACACAGACGGCCGAGCGCCTCCGTCCGTACGCCAGGCTTCGCGGCAAGCCACTGCTTGCCAGCTGGATGGGCGGCGCGGACGTAGCTGCGGGCCTATCAATTCTCAATCAGGCTAATATTCCCACCTTTTCTTATCCGGACACTGCCGCGCGCATGTTCAACTACATGTGGCGTTACGACCGCAACCTGCGGGGCCTGTATGAGACGCCACAATCGCCCACCGAAACGGAAGAAGAACTGTTGGCCCATGCTCGCGCCCAAAAGCTCATCGAACAGGCGCGTAACGATAAGCGAACGATCCTTACAGAGTACGAGTCAAAACAAATCCTGTCCGCTTACGATATCCCCGTCGTCGAAACACGCCTCGCAGACAGCGCTGACGATGCCGTTGCACAGGCAGACGAAATTGGCTATCCCGTCGTCCTCAAGCTCAACTCGAAAACGGTCACCCACAAGACCGATGTCGGCGGCGTACGCCTGAATCTCAAGAGTGAGGAGCAGGTGCGCCAGGCGTTCCAGGACATCGCAGACGCCGTGCGCGAACACGCCGGAGAAGAGCACTTCGAAGGCGTTACCGTGCAGCCCATGGTAGACCTCAGCGAAGCCTATGAAATAATTGTCGGCGCCAGCCCAGATCCCCAATTTGGGCCTGTTCTCCTGTTTGGTACCGGTGGCTCGCTGGTGGAGGTATTCCGTGACCGCGCGCTGGCTCTGCCTCCCCTGAACACCACGCTGGCGCGACGGATGATGCAACGGACGCGCATCTATGAAGCGTTGAAAGGTGTGCGCGGTCGGGATCCAGTAGACATGGATGCGCTCGAAAAATTGCTTGTGCGCTTCAGTTTCCTCGTCGCCGAACAGCGCTGGATCAGCGAAATCGACATCAACCCTCTCCTCGCATCCGCCGAAGGACTGGTGGCATTGGACGCCCGCGTGGTCCTATACGAACCTGAAGTAACTGAGGACGAGTTGCCCAAGCTCGCCATCCGGCCCTATCCTAACCAGTACATCTGGGACTGGACAACGAAGGATGGCGCCGAGGTGCGCATCAGACCCATTCGGCCGGAGGACGAACCGCTCATGGTCGAGTTCCATGAGCCATTGTCCGAACAAAGCGTCTATATGCGCTATTTCCGCGCCCTGAATCTGGACCAACGGACGGCACACGAACGGCTTACACGGATTTGCTTCATCGACTATGATCGGGAAATGGCACTGGTCGCCGTCCGTCGCCATCCGGATAGTGGAGACCGGGAGATTATCGGCGTGGGTCGCCTGAGCAAAGCATATAGCGGCGATGAGGCCGAATTTGCCCTCCTTATCAGCGACCGTTTCCAGCGTCAGGGCTTGGGAACAGAGTTGCTGCGCCGGCTGTTACAGGTTGCCGAAGCTGAGGACGTGCACAAAGTTGAAGCGTACATGCTGCCGGAGAATCGCGGCATGAAGCAAATCGTGCAGCGCCTTGGTTTCGAACTCAGTCGAGAAGAGGATCTGATCAAAGCCGAAATCCAGCTGGATCACGACTAGGCCCGCCCCGTTTGCAACGGGCGCACATCACGGTTAAAAAAGCTGGATGAACCAGGGGCATCAATCCTCACATTATCGAGCCGTACTGCAGGCGTTATTCGTCACTTTTCTGTGGTCCACGTCGTGGGTGCTGATCAAGATCGGGCTCGAGGACATCCCGTCGCTGACCTTTGCCGGGCTCCGCTATAGCCTGGCCTTCGCCCTGCTTCTGCCATTTGCTATCCGGCGTCAGGAGCTAGGCCTGTTACGACAGCTGACGCCTCGTGACTGGCTGAATTTAAGCTTACTCGGCCTCATCTACTACGCTGTCACGCAGGGGGCGCAATTCGTGGCGCTGGACCTGCTGCCGGCGGTCACGATCAGCCTCATGCTCAACTTTACGAGCGTCATCGTGGCCCTGATGGGCATTGTCCTGCTGGCGGAATGGCCCACAGGTCGCCAATGGCTGGGCACGGTCATTTTTCTGTTTGGCGTCGTGCTCTATTTCTCCCGCGACCTGAGCACCGGGATGTTGGCCTCCACACCGGGAGCGCTGCTGGGGCTGGTTGTTGCCGGCATCTGCGTCCTGGCGAACGCTGCCTCGGCGGTCATTGGACGCGGCGTTAATCGCGGCCAGCGTCTGAGCCCTTTGACGGTTACCGTAGTCAGCATGGGCATTGGCTCACTCATCTTGTTGGTCTCAGGCACCGCCCTACAGGGGCTACCCGCGCTCTCCGCTCGCAGCTGGCTCATCATCGGCGTCCTGGCCCTGGTCAACACCGCGTTTGCCTTCACGCTGTGGAACCACACGTTGCGCACGCTTTCGGCAATGGAATCCAGCATCATCAACAACACCATGCTCATACAAATCGCCATACTGGCCTGGATATTCCTCGGCGAACGGCTGGTGATGGTGCAAATTGCCGGCCTTGCTCTCGCCGCCATTGGCATTCTGCTGGTACAGTTACGGCGAAAAACGCCGGAGGCGCGTGCGCAACCAGTCACGCCCCCTGACGAAACGACCGTCGCACCGGTCGAGCTGGATTGAAAAGAAGGTCCCAGATGGGGCCTCTTTCTACTCTTGATCCCGTTCGCGCAGATGCGGAAATAGAAGCACCTCGCGAATGGACGTCTTATCTGTAAACAGCATCGTCAGGCGATCGACCCCGGTACCAAATCCCCCGTTCGGCGGCATACCATAGCGCATAGCCCGCAGATAATCCTCGTCGATTGGGTGAGCGTCTTCATCACCGGCGCGATAAATGCGCTGCATCTCCTCAAAACGGGCCTGCTGGTCCAGGGGATCGTTCAGCTCGCTAAACGCATTCCCCATCTCCATACCGGCAATAAAATACTCAAAGCGCTCTACGTGTATTTCGTCGCCCGGGATGCGTTTGGCCAGCGGCGAAATTTCGCGAGGATACGCCATCACGAAGGTGGGCTGGATGAGCCGCGGCTCCACAAATTCAGCCAGAAGGCCGTCAATCAGCTGCCCCCAGCCGGCATCCGAGCGCACTTTGCCACCGACCTCACGGATTGCCTCTGCCAGTTCTTTCGCCGTCCGATACTCCATGTAGTCGAGCTCTGCATATTTCTTAATAGCGTCCCGCAACGTAATGCGCTGCCAGGGAGCTGCCAGATTAATCGTCTGGCCCTGATAGGTAATGGTGGTTTTCCCCGTCAGAGCCTCCGCGGCGTCGGCGATCATTTTTTCCGTGAAGGCCATCACGTCATGATAATCCCAATACGCTGCATAGAACTCTAGCTGCGTAAACTCCGGGTTGTGCGTGGCGTCCACGCCCTCGTTGCGGAAATCGCGCCCTATCTCATAGACGCGCTCCAGGCCGCCGACCAGCAGCCGTTTAAGATACAGCTCGAAAGAAATGCGCAAGTAGAGATCTTGCTTCAACTGATTGTGATGTGTCGTAAAGGGCCGCGCCGCCGCGCCGCCATAGAGCGGCTGCATCACCGGTGTTTCCACCTCCAGGAAGTCGTTGTCGTCCAGAAAGCGGCGTAAGGCAGAAATCAGGCGAGCGCGGGTGCGAAAGATTTCGCGGACCTCGGGGTTGACCGCAAGATCAGCATAGCGCTGGCGATAGCGCTCCTCGACGTCGGCAAACGCACTGTAGCGCACAACCTCACCATCTACCTCCTGTTCTTTAACGACCGGGAGTGGGCTCAGGCTCTTACTCAGCAGCTTCCAACTCTGCGCCCGAATACTGATCTCCCCCATACGTGTGCGGAAGAGATAGCCGCTGACCTGCAAAAAATCGCCCAGATCGAGCAGTTTGCGAAAACGGTAATGGTCGTCCTCGCCGACCTCGTTTCGTCTCAGAAACAACTGGATGCGCTCGGTGCCATCCTCGATGTCGGCGAACACCGTCTTGCCCATATCACGAATGCTCACCAGCCGGCCAGTCACGGTCACGTCGATCTGTTCTGGTTCCTGTTGGTCCCCGGCAGCCGCCTCCGCCTGTTCAAAGGAGCTCAGCGCCTCCACAACGGTATGCGTGCGCTCGGCGCGCGCGGGATAGGGATTGATGCCCGCCTCACGCAGGCGCTCCAGCTTTTCCAGGCGTTGTTCCTCCAGGCGAGTCGGCTCCCAACGATAAGTAGTATCGACATTGTTACTCGTTTCAGTCATTCATTACTCCAGGCAGATAGTAATGTGTATCCAGGATTCAATAATCAGGGCTCCCAAACCCGCTCCCTACTGTACCAATCCCTGCTGATTGTTCAACCGGATCAAAAAAGAGCCCGTGATCGCCACGGGCTCGTAAGTGTGTAACTAGCAGGGTGCCGCGCGACTACTCGATCTCTAAAATGCGGAAACGGATCAGGCCATTCGGCGCGTTCACCTTCACGGTATCACCCACTTTGGCGCCAAGCAACGCCTTCCCCAGTGGGCTTTCATTGGAAATGCGCCCTTCTACCGGGTCGGCCTCGGCTGCTCCCACCAGATGGTAGCGCTCTTCCTCTTCGGAATCTTCCTCAAGCACCGTAACGTGATTACCGACGCTGACTGAATCGTGCGGTCCGTTCTCTTCGATTAACTGGTAGTTCCCCAGTATCTCCTCGAGTTCCTGTATACGACCCTCCAGGAACGATTGTTCATTCCGTGCTGCTTCAAGCTCGGCATTGTCCACAAACTCGTCATCCTGACCGTCGGCAAAAGCGCTCTCCAATCGCTCGGCGATACGCTGGCGCCCTTCCGTGCGCAGCTGGTTCAGCTCCTTCTTCAGACGCTCCAGACCTTCAGGCGTAATCAAATGTGATTTTTGTCTCGTCGCCATACTGCAACCTACCTTAAAAGAGATATTGTATGCGGACCGCCTGGCAAGTTATCGCAAGGCGCGACCGATGAAAAACAAAAAAAACCGCTGGCGTCAGCGGTAGCCATAATATTTTGGCCTGCGATTATAACAAATTTATCAACTATGTAAAGGGCAAGTACAAATTTCTAAACTATCCCCACTTCCCCCACGAAATTAAAGGTGCTTAAATGTCCACGGTTGCGCAATCTGCCAGAGATGGCAAAATAGTCAGCCAGTATGATTTGACTATTATGACCTTTGCTCACGATTAATGCAACATGACTAAGAAACAACTGGGCATTCTCTTCATTGCCATTGGCTTTGCTGCCGGGCTGGGCCTTCTGCTGGTTGATTTGGTGGGTGCGGGGCGCTTCGACGGCATCGGTCCGTTACAGAGAGTGGCTCTGGCGGGTGCTGCCCTGGTCATTCTTGTCGGCTGCACGCTGCTCCCCCTGGGCGACCGGCCCGCGTGACTCCACAAAAAAGGCTCGCGCCCCTCTCACGACTATGACCCTCCCTCAACCATCACCGGTGACACAGACGTCCGCAGCCCAGCAAGAGAAACAGACGACCCCTTCCTCGCAACTCGAAAGGGGCATCCTTCTCCTCTCGACCGGTCTTGTTGGGTTGGCCCTGCTTGCTTTCATCGGCTATTTCGTCGTCTACACCAATTACGCCGTTCACTTGTTCCAGTTTCCCTTCGATTATGACCAGGGCGAAGGATTCGAGCTGGTGGATACTCTGATGTTCAGCAAGGGGCAATGGCCCTACCGCGACATTAATAGCTATCCTTTCTACTCCTCTAATTATCCTCCTCTGTACCACCTGGTCGTGGCTCCCCTGGTCTGGTTGTTCGGTCCACAATATTGGACCGGACGTCTCGTCGCCTACCTGGGTACACTGGTCACAGCAACGACTATTGGCTACGCCGTTCAGCGCGCCACGCGCCGCTGGTGGCTAAGCACTCTCTGCGGCCTGACCTTTCTCGCCTCCAACTACGTCTACCACGTTGGTCCCCTATTCCGCCAGCACCTCTTTATGGTCATGTTGGAGACGTTGGCTATCGTGATCTTGACCATAGTTATTCAACGTGAGGAACACGATGGTAAACGCCACAACAAAGGCCTTTTGCTGGTGATGGTCCTATTGCTCGCTGCTGGCTACACGAAGCAGCTGGCCTACGCCACCGTCGCTGCCGTTTTCCTCTTCCTTTTCCTCCGGCAGCCAAAGCGCGCAGTGCTCTGGGCAGTGCCCTTTGCCGCCGTCACCGGCATCATCTTCGCCGCCATCAACCTGGCTACAGACGGGCACTGGTTGACCAACACCGTCACGGCTAACATAAACCCCTTCATTCCCGATCAGGCGCTTGGCCTTTTCCGCCAGTGGTTCACGCTACACACCATGATCACCGTGGCTGCCCTCCTGTACGCCCTCTATCAACTTTATTTCGAACGGCTCTCAGCCTATACGGTCTGGTTCGTGATAACGCTCCTCAATAGCGTCACCGCCGGCAAATGGGGCGCCGGTGAATCCTATTTTGTCACGACCATTGCCGCCAGCTGCATCCTGACCGGCCTCGCTCTGGGTCGCACCCTTCAGTGGACCGAGGAGCGTGGCGGCGCGTTGCGCCTGGCAACCACCATGATTGTCCCGATCCTGTTCCTCTGGCAAGCCAACAGCGTCTTTCACATGCCCACCGATACACCATTGCTTCGCTCCATCGCTGCCACGCTCGGCCGGCCCACAGAAAGTCACATTGCGCCTCAGACGTCCTGTTCTGCTCCGCGTCCGCCGGAGCCCATCCCCTACGTTGACGCCGCCGGCGTGGGGCTTCTGGGCCGCCCGCCGACAGCCCAGGACACCGCTGCGGGCATGGCAATCGTAACGCATATACTGGAGGGCGAAACAGCCGCATTCAGTGAGGAAGCTGGCTTTAATCTGTACGCGGGTCGGGACGTCGTTACAAACCCCACCCAATTGCTCAACCTGTATCAGAACGGACAGGCCGACCTGACCGAGATGGTTCGTATGCTCGATCAGGTCGCGTTCGACACCGTTATCCTGCGCGCACAATTCTATCCGCCGCCCGTCCTGGACGCGATCGGCCAACGCTATGAAACGACGGACCTGGTTACCATGAATGGCTTTGTTTACTGTATAATGAAGCCACGCCAGTCGGAAGCAACATCATTCAATTCACAACAATGACCAACGAATTGCTGCAAGAGGTTGCCTGTCCCAATTGTCAGAACCCCATCGATGTTCGCGAGCACGGTCGCCACATCACGTGCGACGCGTGCCTCAGCCGTTTCATTTTGCATGGCAGGCTGTGCCCCTATTGCAGCACCTACCACGCCGAAGAAGAATTGTTCTGCCGCGACTGTGGCAACGCCCTCACGCGTGTGTGCCGCAAGTGCAGCACGTCTAACTGGGCCGGAGACGAATATTGCACGCAATGTGGGCGGCCCATGGACATTTTTGACCTGTTGGTCCACCATCACACGAATGCGCGGCGTGAACTGGTTGAGCAGCGGCAGGAACAGATCAGGCAAATTCGGGCGGAAGAAGCACTGCATGCTGAGAAGCGCGCAGCCCAATTCCAGGCCTTGGAGGAACAAAGGCAGGCAGAGCTTAAGACGCGGCTGGCCCGACAACGCCGTGAAGAGAAGAGGTTGCTGCTGCTGGCCTTTTCCGCCATCGCCTTCTTCGTGTTGATGATGATTATCTACGCTGCCATCACCCTGCTCGGCTGAGCATGCCACAACCTGCACGCACACTCCCCGCCTATCGCATCGAGCTCCCCGTATTCAGCGGCCCGCTTGACCTGTTGCTGCACCTCATCGAACGCGAGGAGTTAGACGTCACCGTCATCTCTTTGACCCGCGTCACCGAGCAGTATCTGGAGCAGGTCGAACAGCTGAAGAATGACAAGATTGACCACATGATTGACTTCCTGGTCATTGGAGCACGTCTTGTCCTGATCAAAAGCCGCGCTTTATTGCCGCAGCCGCCAGGCCTTCCCCCTGACGAAGAAGTCGAAGATCCGGCCGAAGCGCTTATCCGGCAACTGAAGCAATACAAGCGGTTCAAGCGCGCCGCCGCGTGGCTCCAGGAGCGCGAACAGCGCGGCCTCCGCACTCACTTGCGCGTTGCGCCCCCACCGCGGTTGGAGGGGAAGCTGGACATCAGCGGAATCAACGCTGACACTCTCTATCAGACTCTGTGGGACGTTCTGACTCGCGTAGAGGAGGACGAAGAGCGGGTTGAAGTCATTCAACCGCGGCGGGTTACAATCGAGGGCCAGGTGCAGCGACTGCTCACGGCGATCTCTGTCAAAGAACAGGTCACTTTTAAAGAATTACTCTCCCCTGACGTCGACCGTATAGAGGTAGCCGTGACGCTTCTGGCGATGCTGGAGTTAATCAAGCGTCGCGAGGTGACTGTCCGGCAACAACGCCTGTTCGGTCCGATCGAAATTCGCGCCGCCAACGACCGGTCAGACGATACACCGCCAACCCCATAAGGGCGCCCACGAAGTCGATCATGACGTCCAACGGGCGACCACTACGGCCCGGTATGAACCGCTGGTGCAACTCGTCGCTAATCGCGTAGATCAGGGCCAGGATCAGGGCAGCTCGGCCTGACAAACCGGCATGTCTGGCCAGAACGGCGAGGATGGCGTATGCGACCAGGTGCCCTCCTTTCTTAAGCAGCACATCCCAGGTCCCATATCGGGGAATCGCATCAGAGGGCTGGTGCGACACAACAAAAATAATGGCCATCCACAGAACCAGCGGTAGCCATTGTAGCGTAAGACGTTTGACTTTCTGCATAGCCTACAGAGTGTAATCGATGCCCGGCCGGCGCTCAAATTGAACCCATTCCTCACCTATGTATAGTATGTGAATGCCCTGCCAGCCCGCGCCCGGCATCTCGTCACCCGGTCACGATCCAGGTAAAATGAGCGCAGCAGCGTGGGATCATCCCGGCGCACTTATGGTAATGGAGTCAGGTTACGGCGCGCCCACCGCGCCGGCAGGGAGGTCCATCGTATGAAGTGGTCAGACCGGCACTCGGTATTCAACCCTACCCACAAAGATCGCTCCCGGTGTTCTGGCGCCCCTCCCCGTCTTGCTCGCCTTACCTACGTTGACCACCCTGTCGCCCGCGAGGCGGGCGGGGGACAGAGCGGTGCCTGATTCAACAAAAACCGACCTGGCGAAACCGCTGGCGACCGCAGAGACGAAGCAGGCGTCTGCCTACGCCCTGGCTGAGGAACGAGTGATGCCGCGTGCCTGGTGGCGCCGGGCGCACTGGTACAAAGTTGGGCTCTTCGCAATTAGCCTGTTTCTCTTTGTCCTGGCGCTCTCGCTGATGAAGGAAGGTGCGAGGGTTCTGGCGCCACTGATCCGCGACCACTTTAGCATCGACAACCCGGCCAACAGCCTCGGTTTTGGCTGGCTCTTCGCTTACGTGATCATGAGCGGTTCGCCCGTCGCCGCAGCCGCACTCACCTTCTTCGACGCAGGCATTATCGGTATGCTCGACGCATACACGATGGTCACCGGTAGCCGGCTCGGCGCCAGCCTTATCGTGCTCTTTATCGGCGTGATCTATATCTTGCGTGGTCGCGATCGCGCGACGAGTCTGGGCATGGGATTGCTTTCGCTCGTGGTCACCGGCAGCATCCACCTGTTAGCGCTCCCCCTTGGCCTCTACATCCTGAACGCAGGCCTGCTTGCCGATGTGCAGTTGGATAGTGGCGCCGTCCTGACCTCCCTGACGAACGCCATATTTGACCCACTTGTCAGCTTCGCCATGCTCCACATGCCAGAATGGCTACTCTTTGTCGTAGGATTCGGCATCATGATGGTCAGCTTCAGCCTCTTCGACCGTGCTATCCCGGAGATGACGCTGAAAGAGAGCCAGGTCGGTAAAATGTCACGCCTCGTCTACCAGCCGTGGGTCATGTTTCTACTGGGCGCTGGAATCACCACCCTGTCAATGTCGGTCAGTGTCTCACTGAGCATTCTTGTTCCCTTGAGCGCCCGCGGTTTTGTGCGGCGCGAAAATGTCGTACCATATATTATGGGCGCCAATGTGACGACGTTTATTGATACGGTGCTGGCAGCCGTATTTCTCAACAATCCAGAAGCCTTTACCGTAATCCTGGTGAATATGGTCAGCATTACCATTGTCTCTGCCATCGTGCTGGGCACCGCTTATCGGAGATATGAGCGCGCATCGCTGGCTTTTGTGCGTTGGGCCACGACAGACAGGCGTAATCTGACGTTATTTGTCGTGATCATCATTGCCGCGCCTATCATCCTGATGTTATTCTAGGTCTGCGGACGCAGTGCGCGTGTCTTGCCAGAACGCGCGAAGTGGAAGGAGAAGAAGTTTTCATATGCGTATCTTGATCGCAACCGGAGGCTCCCCCCATTCAGATAAAGCAGTTCGCCTCGGCGGGATTGTCGCCAGCGTGGTAGGCACGATTCCCACCGTGCTCACCGTGGTCAAGAGTCAGGCGGACACCGCCGAAGCCCGTCGGCGTCTGGACCGCGCTGTGCAGCTGCTTCCAGCATCCGTCCAAGATGCTGATACCCAGATCCGCCTCGGCGATGCTGCGGCAGAAATCCTTGGTCAGGCGAAAGCGGGCAATTACCAGTTGATCGTCCTTGGCGAGCGCAACCAGCATCGCCTGCTTACGCGCCTGCTGAGCCCAACCTCGGAGCGCGTCATTGCCCAGGCGCGCTGCCCGGTTCTTGTGGCTAAGGCCGTTACCGAGGATTTCAATCGCATCCTCATCTGCGACAGCGGGGCCAACGGTCAGTCGCTGTTGGAACGCTTTACAGCACAGTTCTCTCAATTGCTCACACCGCAAACGGACGTCACCGTCTTGCACGTTATGTCCCAGATCGGGGCCGCTCCAGGCGTCCGCGGTTGGCAGCTGCGCGCCGATGCTGAATCATTGATGGACGCACACACCCCCGAAGGAGAGCGGCTGGAGCACGATCTGGAGCTGTTGGAAAAGTCACCGGCCCATTCGGAACCAAAGGTGCGACACGGCCGCGTCGTTGACGAGATTCTGGCTGAATCACAATGTGATGATTACGACCTCATTGTTATCGGCGCCCGCCGGGCCTATGGCTGGCAGCGGCTCTTGTTGGACGACATTGCCCACCAGGTGATTCGTGATGCCCAGCGACCTGTGCTCGTCATGCGTGGTCAGGAAGCAGACCAATAGATACCTCAATCCAGATTAGTGCCTCATAGCAACCACGCTCACTGCCCCGAACTCCTGCGATGTCCCGTCTGCCACCGGGCGCTACGACGAGAGGAGCGCGTCTACCATTGTCCGTCTGGACATCATTTCGACGTGGCGCGGCAGGGATACGTCAATCTCTGGCTCTCCGGAAGGGGAAAGCGCCGTCTCGCCGGCGATGAACGCCAGATGCTGGAAGCCCGGCGTCGTTTTCTGGAGGCGGGTTACTACGCCCCCCTCTCTGCTGCGCTGAATCACGCCATTCTCCAGAGTCTGTCTTCGCTTCCGCTTAAAAGGGAAACGCTCGCGATCCTGGATGCAGGCTGTGGTGAAGGATACTATCTGGGAGCATTGGCCCGCTTTCTGGCACAGAGCGATACAGAAGGCGCATACTGCTTCTACGGGATGGATCTATCCAAAGACGCGGCGCGTCTGGCTGCCGGTCGCTACAAGCAGGCGCAATTCTTTGTCGCCGACGTTAACGAGCGCCTGCTCTTTGCCGATGGGACGGTCGACGTGCTCATCAACCTGTTTGCGCCACGCAATCAATCTGAATTCAGGCGCGTATTGGGTCGGCAAGGGCGGCTGTTCACCGTCATTCCCGGACCCGACCATTTACAGGGAATTCGTGAAGCCTACTCTCTCCTTGAAATTGAAGCGGATAAGGAGGACAGGCTGCGCGAGGCTTTTGACAATACGTTCCGCCTGGTAACCCGACAGGAGTTATGCTTCGAACGCCGGCTTGACGCCAACGCCCTGTCCGACCTGATCTCCATGACGCCCAACTACTGGCATCAGAACGATGCCGCTCAGGGAAGGTCGGAAGAGTCCGGTGTATCAGAGGTGCACTTCAGTTTCGTTCTTCTACAGTTCGCCCCACGCTAGAGAAGACGCTTCACGCCGCCAAAACTCTCCGGATGACGGCCGATTAGACCACCGTGCTGCTGTGCCGGAAGCGAGTCGCGAACACGACTGCGCCAGCCAGCCCCAGAAGCGGAACCAGCAAAAGCGTCGTCAGGCCCAGCGTGAGCGAACTGCGGTCTGCCACAGCGCCGACGACCCAGGCACCCAACCCTGCTGGCAGCCACCCGAATCCAATGGCCAACGAGGAAGCCAGACCCACCGCCTTGGGCCACGCCTCTTGCGCCATCAGCAGTGTCACGGGAAAAGTGGCGCCAATGTTGACGCCCACAAGCGCCACCCCAAGCACCTGGATAAGACCACTACTGTTGAGCACAAGCCAGAGCGCAGGCGCCAGCAACGTGAAGCTGACAAATACTACCGTCACCCGGCCCACCCGGTCTGACACGGTTCCCCCGGTCAGGCTGCCCACTGCGACGGACGCCAGCAGAACTGACAGCATCGTATTCGCGTGTTCAGGCGACCACCCCTGACCCTGTAACCACTCCGGCAAATAGGTGTTGAGCGCACCTTGAAACCAGGAGCGCGTGGCTGTGATCAACACGACCAGGATCAGAGCAAGCCACGATCCGATCTCCACACCATCACCACGCGCGCGTTCCCTGCGCCCTGCCGTCTTCTCGCGCGGCGCCAACCGGTGGTCCGCCGGCAATTGGCCCAGGCGCAGGTAGAGCACCAGACTGAAAATCCAGACCAGGGGAATGAGGAACAGGGTTCCCGGCAGGCCGGCGCGCAGAAGGGCTGCTCCGATCAACAGCGGGCTGAGCGCCGCGCCGAGATTACCGCCAACTGAAAACAAAGACATCGATGCCCCCCGCCGTCGCCCTGCCACGGCCGAGGCCAGGGCAGCCGCTGCCGGATGAAACGCTGCCGACCCCAACCCGCCCAGGCCCACGACGACGACGAGGAGCCAGTAGGAGCGCACCAGGCCCGTAAGCCCCATAATTGTTCCGATCCAGGCAATGCTCGCCAACAGAATCAGGCGCGAGTCAAAACGATCGGAGAGGTATCCGAAGAGGGGTTGTAGCAACGTCGCCGCCACGATCGAAACCAGCGCAATGGTACCGATCTGCGAGTAACTGAGTCCCATCTCGCGGATAAACAGGGGGTACGCCACCGGCAGGAAATTGTTGGTCAGCTCCAGCGAAAGGTGGCTGGCAGCAATGAATACGGTGCCAGACGATAGTCGATTAAGAAGGGACGTTGATTGCATAGTCTGAAAGAAAGCGGCTGCGACGGCAGCGCGTCACAAAAAAAAGCGCCTTTGGTCGATTGACCAGGCGCTTCTACAGCTGAATGCCTCTCCGAGAGGCGATCAAGCGATATTCTCAAATATTCCGGCAGCGCCCATACCACCGCCTACGCACATCGTGACCAGGCCAAACTGAGCGTCATTGCGCCGCAGTTGTGAGATCATCTGCACCGTGAGCTTGGCCCCCGTAGCGCCCAGAGGGTGTCCCAGGGCGATGGCACCACCGTCTATATTGAGCCGTTCCTCGTCGAGGCCCAGCTCGCGCACGACGGCGATGGCCTGCGCCGCGAACGCCTCATTCAACTCTACCAGGTCCATATCTTCAAGGCTCATACCCGTGCGCTTCATCACGCGGGGCACTGCCTCTACCGGGCCAATGCCCATAATCTCGGGCGGCACACCGGCAACGGCAAAGCCTACGAAGCGCACCAGCGGCTTAAGGCCCAGAGCCTCTGCCTTGCTGCGCTCCATGACCAGCACCGCCGCCGCGCCGTCACTGAGCGGTGATGAGTTTCCGGCGGTTACCGTACCACCTTGCTGGAACACAGGCCTCAGATTGGCCAGCTTCTCCAGGCTGGTATCCCGGCGCACGTGTTCGTCGCGTTCAAACGTAAACGTCGTGCGCTGCGGTCCATCCTCGCCGGGCGTGACTTCTTCAATCTCAAAGGGCACAATCTGTTCCTGAAAACGGCCCTCATCCTGCGCGCGCGCAGCTTTCTCGTGACTGTGCAGGGCAAACTCATCCTGCGCCTGTCGCGACACTTCATACGCCTCGGCCACTCGCTCCGCGGTCAACCCCATGCCCATGTAAGTCTCTGGCTTATGCTCCACGAGCCAGGGGTTGGGACTGACGCGAAAACCGGTCATGGGCACCAGGCTCATGGTCTCCGCGCCGCCGGCGACAATCACGTCCGCGCCATTCGCCAGAATCCGCTCGGCCGCCATCGCTATCGTCTGCAGGCCGCTGGAGCAAAAGCGATTTAACGTCACGGCCGCTACGGAATCAGGCAGACCGGCGCGCAGGGCGATATTGCGCGCCACGTTCAATCCCTGCACACCCTCGGGCATGGCGCAGCCCATGATCACGTCCTCAATTTCGACCGGATCCAGGGCGCCATCCACGCGGGCGAGCAACTCCTTGATTACCGCCGCGGCCATTTCGTCAGAGCGCGTATTACGCGTCGTCCCTTTCTTGGCCCGGCCGACCGCAGTGCGTGCGCCGGCTACAATTACAGCTTCACGTGTCATCGGTCTGCACTCCTTCCTGTTAATTACGTAGCGGCCTACCCTTCTGCAGCATGTGCATGATCCGCTCTTGCGTCTTCTGTTCGCCGGCCAAAGACAGGAACGCCTCACGCTCCAGATCCAGAATGTACTGCGGCTCTACCCACTGCGGCGCGCTCAAATCGCCGCCACAAAGCACGTGGGCCAGCTTTTTGCCGATAAGCATGTCGTGTTTCGACGCGTAATTACCCCAGCCAAACGATTCGACCCCCAGCTGTAGAGCCGAGAGCGCGTCGCGACCCGCAGCATAGACCGGCTCATCCTGCGGTGGGCGCGCGCCGGTCTCAAGCAGATGCAACGCTGCTTCCTTCGCCAGATACAGGCGGTGGTCGCCATTCATCACGATGCGATCTTCGGGCCGCAAATACCCCATCGCTTTGTCCTGCCAGGCGCTCTCGCCAACTTTAGCCAGTGCAATCTGCTCGAACAGTTCCTGAAGGACAGGAAGAACATCGGCGTTATCGGTGCGCATCACCGGGTTCACTTTGCGTCGCAGCGACTCCATGCAGCCGCCGCCCGCGGGAATTAAGCCCACGCCAACTTCCACCAGCCCCATATACGTCTCGTGATCGGCGACGCTGGCCCAGCCGGCCATGGCCATCTCCACGCCACCGCCCAATACACGCTGGTGCGGCGCGGTCACCACCGGCTTCGGTGCATGCCGCAGATTATGTGCCACACGTTGCACCTCTCGCACCGTCTGGTCGATCTGTTCCCACATCCCTTGCGCTGCCGCCACGCCTATTACGGCAATATTGGCCCCCACGCAGAAGTGCTGGCCCTGATTGCCGATCACCAGCGCGTCGAAGTCAGAATCCAGGCGCGCCAACGCTTCGTTAGCCATCTCCACAATGTCCTGGTCGATGGCGTTCATCTTGGCATGGAACTCCAGCAGCGCAACCCCATCGCCCATATCGAGCAGGCTGGCGCTTGTGTTTCGCGCTACTTCCTTACCGGCATCCCGCAGATCGTCGATAATAACAACCCTGGGATCCTTCTCGACAGGCGCGTACTCGTCGTTCTCAAAATCGTAATGCTGGCCATCCTGATAGAAACGGTCGCGACCCGATTCCAGCATCTCGTGCACCCAATCGGCCACGTCGTAACCCAGCGCCTCCATCTTCGCTACTGTTTCCGCTACGCCGAGCATATCCCACATTTCGAAAGGACCGGCCTCGTGACTGAATCCCCAACGCATGGCATCGTCGACGTCCTTGATGCTGTAGGCGATTTCCGGCGTAACGTAAGACGCATAGGAGAGGCTGTAATAAAGAAGATGCCGCACATACTCTGCAGCGCGGTCGTCATGATCCAGCAAGGCGTTCAGGCGCTCGCCAAGATCTTCTATCTTGCGCACCTGGCCCACCGAATCAAAGCGAACCTTTTCCTGCGGCGTATAGTCCATCGTCTGAGGATCAAGCGTCCAGAATTGGCGCTCGCCGTCGACGAACGTCTTCTTGTAGAAGCCTTGATCGCTCTTGTTGCCCAACCAGCCCTCCGCCAGCATGTGTTTCATCATCTCCGGCGCGTGGTCGCCGTGCAGGATCTCGCGATATCGATCATGGTCGATCGCTTCGTAGAGATTCTCGTTGACGTGGGCCATCACGTCCAGACCCACCAGATCCAGCAAGCGGAACGTGGCCGTCTTCGGCCTGCCCAGCAGTGGTCCGGTCAGAGCATCTACTTGCTCAATGGAATACCCATGCTCCAACGCATACTCAATGCCGAAGGCACTGACGATGGCAAAGAAACGATTGGCGATGAAATTGGGCGTATCCCTGGCAACGACGACACCCTTACCCAATACGTCGCGCCCAAAATCAGCCATAAAATCGACGACAGTCGGCAGCGTGTCTTCAGTCGGTATGATCTCTAGCAGCTTCAGATAGCGTGGAGGATTGAAAAAGTGTGTTCCCAGAAAGTGCGCCCTGAAATCGTCGGAACGCCCTACTGCAATCTCGTGAATTGGAATTCCCGATGTGTTGCTGCTGACGATGCAGTGTGCTTGGCGCACCTCTTCGATGCGGGCCATCAGCGACCGTTTGGGCTCCAGTCGCTCGACGATGACTTCCACAATCCAGTCGCATTCTGCCAGCCGTGCAAAGTCATCTTCGGTGTTGCCCAACTCAATGTAGCGCGCGCGATCCTCGCGAGCCAGGTTAGCAGGTCGCGCCTTCAACATGCGCTCATAGCCCTGGCGCACGATCCGGTTCCTGGCTTCGGCATCCTGGCGCTCATCCTCGTCCAGGTCGGGTGGAACGATGTCCAGCAACAAGACGGAGATTCCGATGTTCGCCAGATGTGCCGCAATGCCGCCGCCCATCGTGCCTGCACCGATGACTCCCACCTTCTCAATCTTAAATGTCATAACATCGCTCCTGGTATGTGGACCGCCTCATTCAGGCCGATTTACGCCGTGCATTGCACCCGGTTGTTAGTCACCCGTTGTCGCCGTCTGCTTCCTTGCCGAAGTCACGCGGTTAGCATGGTCGCTCTTGGCCAACGCATCCAATGTCTGTAACAGGCACCGAAAGCGCTCGCGCGATATAACCACGGCCTCACCGCTGTCCGATACAATCCGATAGTTCTTCAACTCTCTTTTCATCGTCGCTCTTCCCTCTTGTTTCTGAATTAGGACGTTATACGAAGGGCCACAATCAGCACGATAATGTGGCCTTTGTGACAGCTATCACAAACCTCTCCACGTATAACATAAAACAGCCGCTTCCGCAACGCCGCGGACGGCCGTATCACTTCAACTCTCGACGGGAGTAGCCGAGGATGCTGCGGGCCACTATCAGGGTGTTAATCTGCTTGGTGCCCTCATAAATGTCGTTAATCTTGGCATCACGCATCCACTTCTCCGCGAGGAGTTCCTTTGAGTACCCGGGCGGTCCCAGCAGTTCCACCGCCTTTTGCGTCACGTAGGTTGCCGTCTCCCCGGCTCGCGCTTTTGCCATACTGGCATCCAACCGGTTTGGCTGCCCGTGGGCCATCTTCACCGTTGCCTTCAGCGTCAGCAACCAGCCCGCCTTCAGGCGCGCCTCCATCTCCATCAGGTCGCGCTCATACCCTTTCTGCTCGTGACGCGGCTTCTCATAATCGACCTCCAGCCCTTCTTCGGCCAATTTCTCCTGCGCCAGCTCCAGAGCCGCGCGCGCCACACCCATGGCGCTGGCGGCGACCGCCGGTCGGCTGGCGTCAAAGGTCTTCATGGCGCCCTTAAAGCCCTTCGTGCTTTTCTCAACGCGCACCTCGGGACTGCCCAGGATATTGTCGTATGGGATGCGGGCGTTATTGAAGGCAAGAGAAACGGTATCGCTGACGCGGATGCCCAGCTTATGCTCTTGCTTGGCAACCGTCACGCCCGGCGTAGACGCCTCTACGACGAAAGATTTGATGCCCGCGCGCCCTGCGTCTGGATCGACGGTAGCCCATACCACGCAGATCCCGTCCGATTCTTCCAGGGCCAGTTTGCCGTTGGTAATGAAAATCTTCTCCCCATTCAACACCCATTCGTTCGTCTCTTCATCCAGGCGGGCCGTGGTGCGGATGGCGCTGTTGTCAGAGCCGGCGCCGGGTTCGGTAATGGCCATCGCCCCCCACTTGGGCTCGCCCTCACCATACCGTTTCAGGAAACGGATCTTCTGTTCTTTGGTGCCAACCGCTTCGATTGCCGCGCCGCCGAGTAGTGGGTCAGGGGTGCACAGGTACATGCCGGCGTCGCCCCAGCTCAACATCTCGACCATGGCTATCAGGCGCACGATGCCCCAGTTTGGGCCCTCGCGCTCCTCGACCTCGCCGTCCTCTTCAGCCAGCAGCTTCTCAAAACGTTTCTTGTTCTGCTCGCGCAGCACCTGCCACATCATGTTTATATACTCGACGGGGCGTTCGTGCTCCAATTCATCATAGCGTCGGGAGTTGGGACGCATCACCTGTTGCGCCACCATTTGCGCCAGCTGCAACTCGTTCTCAATTCGCTCTGGTAACTCAAAATCAATCATGGATCCGTACCTCTTGTTCAGACCGTCTCCCCAAAAGCAGGCCTGATGGCAAATTCTCAGATGATGGCCAAACCGTCAAAATGGGCAAAACCGCGGGCGTTGCGCAACCACAGTTCCACCGGATACTCACGAATGTAACCGTAACCGCCCAGTATCTGCACGGCGCGGTCAGCCGTCTGCACCGCGACCTCATCGACGTACTGCTTCATCACGGTTGCCTCGCGTGTGGCGTCCTCTCCTTTGTCCAGCTTCCAGGCCACCTCCCACACCAACAAGCGCATCGCTTCTACGTCAATGGCCATCTCTGCCAGCATAAAGGCAATGGACTGCCGGTGGGCAATCGGCTCGTCGAACTGCACGCGTTCTTTGGCATACTCTCGCGCATACTCGTATGCTGCGCTGGACACGCCCACGGCGGCAGCGCCAAGCGCCACCCGGCTGTGATTCAACAGGCGTCCAAAATTAATCCCATCGTCGCCCCCCAGGCGGTTCTCTGCGGGCACGCAGACGTCGTCCAGGCTCACCTGGTGCAACGGGAAGGCGTTGAGTCCCATTACGCCCGAGCGGTCGCCGACAGTCAGGCCATCGCTATCTGTTGGCGTCAGAAACCCCTGCGTCTGCCCCTCCTCGTTGGCGTAAACGAGCAAGAGGTCGCTATCTGCAGCCAGCGGCACCATCGTCTTCGCCCCGTTGAGGACGTAATGATCGCCGTCGCGTACTGCACGGGTTTTCAAGTCGCGCGGATCAAAGCGGATGCTCGATTCGATCAGGGCAGCGCTGACGCGCGGCGCCTCCATCTCTGCGAATTGGGGCAGGTACTTTTCCTGCTGGGCCTCACTCCCCTCCAACATGATGGGGATGGCCACCAGATTCGGCGCCAGAATCTGCAGGGCAATGGCCAGATCGCCCCAGGCAAACGC
Source organism: Chloroflexota bacterium (assembly GCA_048620455.1). Taxonomy (GTDB): domain Bacteria; phylum Chloroflexota; class Anaerolineae; order Promineifilales; family Promineifilaceae; genus JAAYYY01. Next base: position 26,901 of record JBMCFH010000005.1, read on the forward strand.
CTCTACTGCCACGGCCCCTGTCACCGCCGCATACTCCCCAAACCCCCCATACGCTTCAGGCAGGCCTGTGGGCAGCAATCCAATCTCCCATCCTGCCTGCACCACGTCCGTTGGCGTTTCACCGCTCTCTTCGGCGTCACGATAGACCTTGCGCATGCGCTCTTCGGCGAAGCGGCGCACCGTACGCTCCAACATCTCCTGGTCCTGGTCCAACGTAAAATCAAGCATGTTCAAACTCCCTCTGCGAAACCTCGCTTATTCTCATCGGTTCTCCTGTGGCTCCCCGGCTCACGTTTCTAATTCCCACAGCCAACGGCCCGCTATCCTCAGACATTAACCCACCCGCCGCTTGCGCCGCACAATACGATCTGTCATACGAGCCACGCGCTTCATTGCTTTCACGTCGTGTACTCGGACAATGTCAGCGCCTCGATCGATGCCGATAGCGACGGTCGCCGCCGTGCCTTCCACTCTCTCTTCAGGAGGCAAATCCAGCGTGTAGCCAATAAAAGACTTGCGCGAAGTCCCAAGGAGAATGGGATAGCCCAGATCACGTAAGCGATCCAGTTCGTCCAGCAATTGCACATTCTGCGAAACCGTTTTGCCAAATCCGATGCCAGGGTCGACGATGATGTGCTCTCTGGCGATGCCGTACTGCTGCGCCAGGTCAATGCTCTCCTGCAACTCACGCCGAACGTCCTCTATCAAGTTTTCATAACGAATGCCAACATAACGCCCGCCCAGTCGCTCCTCCTGCTCCACGTTCTTGGGACGGCTGCGGTTGTGCATGAGGACAACGGGACAACCGGCCCTGGCGATCAAGGGGCCCAGATCAGGATCCATCCGCAGACCCCACACGTCATTGACCCAGGCGGCGCCTGCCGCCAGCGCCGCCTCGGCAACTGCTGCGCGATAGGTGTCAACCGAGATCGGCACGTCAACCTCCTCGCGCAGCGCTTCAATCACCGGGATAACACGCGATAGCTCCTCCTCTGGAGACACCGGGACGCTGCCCGGTCGCGTACTCTCCCCACCGACGTCCAGTATGTCAGCGCCATCAGCCACAAATGCCCGGGCCTGTCTGATCGCAGCCGCCAGCCAGTCGTCGCGCTCCAGAATGCCATCACCGGAAAAACTGTCCGGCGTCACGTTCACGATGCCCATCACGTATGTGTGCCAGCCCCACTCCAGAGGCAGAGGCAGGCGTTGCACTTGAGAGCGATCGACTTGCGACAGCATTTGCGCCACCGTTTGACCCGTATGCGGATGCACCAGCCGGGGCGCAACGTCGGCTAAAGGAGCCAGCACGAATACTCGTTCTCCTATATAAGGATGCGGAACGACCAGCTTATCCTCTTCGACAAGCTGGTCGCCAAAAAACAAGATATCGATGTCTATCAGTCGCGGCCCCCAGCGCACGCGCTTCTCCCGGCCCAACTCTTTTTCCACCTGTTTGATGGTGTCTAGCAACGCAACGGCGCTCAGTTCGCTGCGCACCACAAGCACCATATTGAGGAATTCAGGCTGATCTTCGATCCCCCATGGCGCTGTTTCGTAAACAGGTGAAAGCTCAACTATCTCAACATCGTGAACCTTCTCTAACGCGTGTACCGCGCCTCGCAAGTTGGCTGCCCGATCCCCCAGATTGGTACCCAGACCAAGATATACTTTTTCTGCCACGCTACGTCCATGCTGCTAAGGAATATGGTCAGTGGCCCGTTCTCACGCGTCGGGCCCCGCGTCCTGTGCCTTCTTTAATTCGTCCACCTTCTTCGTCAGAGTCGTAATCTTTCGGCTGAGGGCGTCGATGTCGCTCTTGGTGGGCACGTTCATGCGGTGCAGAACCTCTTCAATGCGCCGGTCCAATTTCTCTTCCACGTCCTCGCGCATCTTGCCCCGCTTCTCGCGCCGCCGCTCCATCATCTCTTTTGCCAGCTTGCGCCCATCCTTCTCCGCAATTTCGCCGCGTTCCACCAGCCGGTTGACAAACTCTTCCGCCTCATCCTGGGCCAGAGCCATCGCGCCCACACCTGCCAGCAACACTTTCCGCGCGCTTTCGATAAACGGATTGCGCTCCCTGGACTCGACTTTCTCTTCGACTACTTCTACCTCTACGTCGCTCATCTCGACCTCCCGCTCGGGTTCAAATCATTACTTCAGCAACTTATAACGCACTGCGTTATAAAGGCAATATAGCATGGCCCGTGAGAGGTGTCAAGCCACCTCAGAACCCTTCCTGGTACCTACTGTATAGCCTCTTGCAGGACCTCAATCGCCGTCTGCAGCTGCACGTCGGGCTGCTGCCGCAGGCCCCACTCGCCGAGCGGCACGCGCACGTCCGGTTGCACCCCGACGCCCTCCAGCGTGCTGCCATCGGGTAGCTGCAACGTCATCACCGCCAGACGTATCAGCGACCCATCAGCCAGGTTAAAGCCCGAAATCCCTTCCGTGTTGCCCGCGGTGGGCATACCCACAAGCGTCGCGCGCCCTGACTGTTGCATCGCGGTCGCAAAATACTCCGACGCGCTTGCACTGGCGCCGTCAATCAGCACCGCCACAGGCGTCGTCTCATTCCACTTCACCGGGCCGCGGATACGATAGATACTCTGCGTGGCATCGGCGCGCAATGGGCCCGTCAGCCCGAAGTCACCTTCCGCAAAAATGGCGATATCCCGATCCGAATTTCCTCCCGGGTTATGGCGAACGTCAACCACCAGACCCTCCAGCGCTCGCTCCTCCTCCAGCATCTCGATAGCCGTGAGTATATTGGCGTCGGAATCGCCGCCGAAGGAAGGAACCCGAATATAGCCAATGTAGGGAGCCTCGCTCAAGACGCCAACCTGCCAGCCGTCACAACCGGACGCGCCGCCATAGGCAAGCTCGAAATCCTGCGGCTGTGCATCTGGTCCCTGTTGTACGGTAAGCGTTACCCGATCTTTGCCCTCGGCGTAGAGCGCTTCAAATATCCCATCGCGCTCCAGATTGGCCGGAACCGGATCGCCGTCGATGGCCAACACCAGGTCTCCCCGCTGCAAGCCGGCGCGGGCCGCAGGGCCAACCTCACACACATGCCATATGAGAAGGCGCTCATCTTCAGACGGCGAAAACAGCGTTAGTCCGGGCCAGGGCTGCCCGCCGCCCTCGCTGGGAAGACGAAATTCGGCGGCGAATCGCCCTGGACGGACGTAGCGGCTATGGTCATCATTTAGCTCGGCAATAAAGGCGTCCATCATGTTCCAGTACGCCTCCTGATCGTCGATTTCAGCCGCCCTCTCCTCGTACTCATCGCACGTCGCCTGCCAATCCACTCCGTTGAAATCATCGCGAACGTAGTTTTCCTGTACGATCTGGCAGGCCTGCGCCACTAACGCCGGATAATCATCCGGCGCGATGGGCGGGCGTGTCGCGGCGGCTGTGGGCAACGTGACAGAGTCAGCCAACGCCTGCTGGGTAGCACGGATCGGCGACAACGTCGCCGTGGCCTCGCCGTCAGCCTCACTCGTCGGATCCCCCGGCTCACTTTCCTCGGTAGGGACGGCCTCAGCCGTCGCAGTGGGCGACGCCTCGATACTATCATCCGTCGCCTGCGCCACCGGCGTATCGCTGGGCACAGCGGGCGGCGCCTGTGTTTCCTGTGGCGGTCCTTCCCCGCTACAGGCAACAAAGAGAACTGTCACCATTGTCAGAGTAGTTGCAGTCAGAACGTTTCGCATCCAGATTTCCTCTACGGTCGGTTACCGGCTAATGCTCATAAACAGCAAAGTCACCTTTATTGTGGGCTGATTTCAAACTGTGTCAACTCGCCAACGACGCCATGACTTGCCCCGAACGCCAGGCGTCTGCAAAATAGGCAACAATGAGCAGCGCAAAGATGCAGGGTATGTGGCCGCAGCCGGCAACACGCAGAGCCTTATCGCCTGCCGTGGTTGCCGTCCTGATATTATTCACCTATCTGGCTCTGCCGGCCGATCTGTTCGGTCAGGACAACGGGCAAACGCCTCCGCCGGCGCACGTTGTGGAGCCCGGCGATACGTGGCAGGCGCTGGCTTACCGCTACGGGCTGAGCATCGAGCAACTACAGGCTGTCAATCCCCATCCCAACCCTCGTCGGCAGCCGGTGATCGGCGACACTATCGACCTTCCCGCCGAAGCCGGTCCACCGCGCAGCGGAATGATCGTCGCCGGTCACGAAGGTGGTGTGCTGCAAAGCGCCGCCCGCCATCAGCTCAACCCCTGGTACCTGGCGCACACCAACGGCCTGCCTAATCCCTTCCGGCCGCTTTTCCAGCGCCCGCTCTTCGTACCTGGTGGTGAGGGGGCACCGCGTCAATTACCGCCTGGCTTCCAACAGCTAGAGCTGTCTCGCGTTCCGGCCCAACCCGGTCAGGCACTGGCGATTCGCGGACAGGTCGACGGCCCAGAACAGGCAACGGTAACGTTGGGCTCCGCACAATTTGATACGTTCATTAAAGAACAGCGCTTGGTGAGCCTTGGCGCCACCGGCGCGTTCTTCACACCGGGCGCGCCAGAGTTGACTATTGGCACACCCGGCGCGCCGCTATGGTCACAGCCATGGCGCATCGTTCCGGGCGTCTGGGAGTACGATCAAGTCACCCTGACCGGCGCTGCCGCGGAGATCGACCAGGAAGCGATTGCCGCCGAGCGCGAGCGGCTGTTCCAGATCTGGTCCAGAACGACGCCCGAGCCACAATGGCAGGGACCTTTTCAGACGCCGATCGACGATTATCTGGCTGTTAGCTCCACCTATGGCGCGCGCCGCTCCTACAACGGCGGTCCCTACAGTACGTACCACGAAGGGGTTGATTTCAGCGCGTACGCCGGCACACCTGTGTACGCCAGCGGCGACGGCACAGTAGTGCTAGCCGAAATGCTCTATGTGCGTGGCGGCGCGGTGATCATTGATCACGGCCTGGGCGTGTTTAGCGGCTACTATCATATGTCTGCCGTTCACGCGCAGCCGGGCCAGGTCGTCCAGGCCGGTACATTGGTCGGCGAGGTAGGAACCAAGGGCCTCTCCAGCGGCAACCACCTCCATTGGGATCTACTTGTGGCCCGTACCTGGGTTGATGCCGCTGCCTGGCGCGACCAAAATCTGGCTTGTTGGATCCTCGAAGGCTGGGGCCAGAGCTGTGCGCCATCTTAGGAGCGGTCGCTCAGGCTGGATTCGTGAGTCGCACTTCCAACTGCCCTTCACGCACGCGCGCCTCGTAATGCGGTAAGGCGTAGGCAGAAGGTCCGTGCACCACGCAGCCGTCGGTCAGGTCAAAGACTGAATCGTGCCAGGGACATTGCACTTTCTGGCCACGAAACTCACCTTCCTCGAGCGGTCCGCCGGCGTGCGGACAGACAGCACCAACGGCCAGTATTCGGCCGTTATTCCGGTAAAGCAGCACCGGATTATCGGCAACCTCTACTCGCGTCGGCTCCCCCTGCGGCAGCTCCGATTCCGCCATCACACGTTTCCAGGAGGTCGGCTCCGAAACTTTGCCACCGTGCTTCACGCCCACATTCTTGTCATACACCAGATGACCGCCCAGGTAGGCGGAGGCAGTCGCCGCAAGCAGGCCCATGAAGGAAAAGAATCGTGCGCTTCCGCGGCTCTGACGCTTGCGTGCGACTAGAGACAATGTGTAGAAGATTAGCGCAACTGTGTTAAGCAGCCCGTGCGCCGCGCCCGCGCGCGTCGCCGGCCTGGGAATGGTGGAGAAATCGGTCAGTCCAGAAACAGCCGTTGGAATGGCCGACGCTGTTCCCACAGCGGTCAGGACGTCGGCTGATTTTTCCATGTGCTCGGACGCGCCGGTCAGCGAAAGCAGATCGGCCAGCGATCCCAACGTCCAGGCCCCAATGGTGACATCAGTCAGCAGCGGGTGTAGGGGGTGTCCCAGCCAGATGCCATGTAATACGTCGGCGACAGTTCTCGTCTGCTCACCACCCTGCAGCACAGCGTCATGGATCATTGCGGATACCTGCTCGCCCCCTTTTTCCAGATAGGGCAATTGCGCCAACAGTTGGTCAACTTTGCGGTTAATCATAGATTGCGGCTCCTTCTCGCTCACACCATTCAGGATGACGTTGCTTTGAATAGCAACAGGTACTGCCGCCGCATAGGAGGACGGCAACCAGTTCAACTTTAACACGCAACGACGATGTGTAAGTTATAAATCCGATACATTTTTGATGCCCGGTGGGCGCGGAGACGCATAATCGTCATAATAGCCCGTTCCCGCATTATGCGTATCATAGTAAGGACGATGAGATGTGTATGGAGGTTTGTGCACAATATGAAAGGCGAAGCATTGGGCAAGCGATTCCCAATGGTGGGAATCCTGCTCGTACTGTCCCTGGGGCTCGTGGCCTGCGGTCGGGCCACACCTACCCCCTTTGCCACGACTACGGGCGAAACGGCGGAGGCGACGACGGCGCCCCAACCAACTGACACACCCGAACCCAGCTGGCAGACATTTCAGAGTCCGCAGGGGCTATTCAGCATCGACCTACCCGCAGATTGGCACGTTGAAGAACGGGGGCAGACGGCGCTTGGCGTGCAGTACGCCCTGGGACCTGAGCCGTTAGGGCCCGGTCCCGCCACCAGCATGCTATTTGTGGCCGACGCGGGCGAACGGACGGCTCAAGAAGCGGCGGAGAGTTTGGCCTGTGCCAATGGCTGTGACGAAGAAATCGCCCTGGAAGAAACGACGGTGGGTGCGGCGTCGGCGTTACGGGCCGTTTTGGGCACCGCACCGCCACTGGAGTGGTACTTCCTATCGCACGGCGACTATCTGGTATACTTCTCCATCCACGATCCCGACACCTTCGCTACACGTGAGGATATTGTCGCTACCTTCGCCTTTGACGAGGAGATCGTGGAAGCGTCGACCGCCACACCAACGACCACAGCGACGGCTGAGCCAACGGCGCTTCCGCAGGTCACGGTCGAACCCGTGCGGCAGTGGCAGGAAGTGGTCGTCGAAGAGGCGGGCATAACGTTCGAGACACCGGCTGACTGGTCCGCGGAGCAAGAAAACAGGTGGGAGCCGGGCACAGATTCGCCAATCTCCCTCCACTTTCAGTGGCAGCAGGTCGCTCCGCAGGCGGATCCTGAAGATGTGCTCGACGACCAACTTGAAATTGAAGCGAGCGATCCCCTGACTCTTAGCTGGGGTAGCGGCATCAGCGTCACTGCGCGCGCGGATGACTCGGTCCAACGTCACCAGGTTGTACAGGTTGGACTGCGCGTCTACGATTTTTATGTGGAAGGGCCACTTCAGGAAACGGTGGACGCCGCGCAGCCGACTCTGGACCACGTGGTCGATTCAGTCACAATTCAAGATCGGCTGCTGTATCTGGAAGATCCCGTCGAGGCTGCCATCGACTTCTTCCGGGCCATATTGCGCGATCCGACCGGCGAGGAAGCGCTCCCCTACCTCACCGCCGAGCTGCAGGAAGACCTCGCCAGCGATGGCGATCCCCTGCGCCTGCTGGGCCTGACACAACGGTTCCACACCTTCAACCTGGAGTGGCAGAGTGAGTCAGAAGAGCAGGTTATTCTCGATGGCACCCTGACGCTGGTGGACGACAGCACCGTTGCGCGCGAAGTCCACCTCCTGTTTGACGACGCAATCGGCTGGCGCATCGACGCCATTGAATCGCCGCCAGACGCGCCAGCCGATAATTAAGATCCGTCACAGACACAGGTTGCCGGGCAGCCGGTCGGCAGAGCCTACATGGTGCCTTCTGCCGGCTGCAGAAGCCCTACGCGATTGCCGCTGGGATCACGGAATTGGGCAATCTTACCTACGCCAGGAATCTCCATCGGCTGCCAGACGACTTCACCGCCCGATTGCTGAATCTGCTCCAGGGATGCCCCTATGTCATCCGTCTGGATGTAAAACACAACAGTGCCCTTTGGGATTTCATCCCGTACCTCATTAATTCCGCCCCCCAGACTGCCATCTCCGGGGCTGAAGGTGGTGTAATTCATCTCCGGATATTCTTGCAGCTTCCAGTTGAAAATCTGCTGGTAAAATTGCGCCAACTCACTGGGACTCTCAGAAGCCAACTCAACGTGAACGATTGGATGGGACATGCGTAACCTCCTTCACACATTCGGACCAGGTCTGAACACAGTGTAGCACATATGTTCGCCCAGTTGCAAGCCCTTGAGACACGAGTTTGTCACGCAAGTTACGCCAAGCGCTCTAACGACATTCTATTTCATCATTAATGGCTGACTGGTAAGATTATGACCGTCATATTGACCATCATACGCGGACGAGATCAGCAGAATGAGGCCCTCAATGAGCGACAATGCCTTTCAGAAAGCGCAGGAGATCGGCGTCGCCGTCATTGGCGGCGGGCCGATTGGCATCGAAATGGCCATCGCCCTGCAGCGCGCCGGCCTGGATTACATCTTGTTCGAAGCGAATCAGATCGGACACACGATTTCCAAATGGCCGCCACACACCCATTTCTACAGCACACCGGAACACGTCGCCCTGGCGGGAATTCCGGTGCACAATCTGGATCAGCAACCGATTACGGGCGAGCAATACCTGGCTTATCTACGAACCCTGGTCGAACAGTTCGACCTGAACCTTCACAATTACGAAGCGGTGGACGACATTCAGCGCCAGGATGATGGGTTTCTCCTCTTGACCAGGACACAGCGCGGCGAATTCACCTACCACTGTCGCACCGTCATTCTCGCTACTGGCGGCATGGCCGGGCCGCGCCTGTTGGGCATTCCCGGCGAAGATCTACCCCACGTAAATCACTACTTTCCCGGCCCACATCCCTACTTTCGCCGCCGTCTCCTGGTTGTAGGCGGCAAGAATTCGGCGCTGGAAGCGGCGCTGCGTTGTTGGCGCGGCGGGTCTCAAGTCACCCTGAGTTACCGGCGCCCGCAGTTCGATTATGACATCGTCAAGCCACACCTGGCCGACGACATCTCCACGCGGCTGGAAAAGGGAGAAATCGATTTTCTCCCGTGCACGCTTCCGGTGGAAATCACGCCAGCGCACGTCATTCTGGCGCATACCGATGACGAACTGCAGCCAACGGACCAGACGTTCCGCCACGAGACGGACTTCGTGCTACTGGCGACCGGGTTTCAAGCCAACATGGAGCTTTTCCGCAAAGCGGGTGTCGAACTGCGCGGGCCCGAGCAGGCGCCATTCTACAATTCGAGAACGATGGAGACGAACGTACCCGGGCTGTACGTAGCCGGCACGGCTGCGGGCGGCACCCAGGACAAGTTTGAGTACTTCATTTCCACGAGCCACGATCACGTGGCGCGTATCATGAAGGCCCTGACCGGCCGGTTGCCCGACAAACTCGGTACCGTCGACGCGCGCAACAATGCCGTGTCCTGGGAAGAAGTCAAAGCCAATTAGTAGACGTAAGTACCGTATTCGCCTCTTAACCAGACGCCAGGCGGTGCGCCCGGCGCGTGGTTTCGGGCAATTTGTAACACGTGGTACAGTCCAAAACGTATTGAATAGCTGTATCCAGGCTTACGCGATGACCGATGGACACGTAGACAGGCTTCACATGGCTGCGCGTGCGCACCAGGGCTCCCACGACCTCGCCCCTATCCCACAGCGGTTCCCAGGCGCCCTTTTCTTCATCCAGCGGCGTGCGTGGGCGCCCGCTTAAGCGCGACTTGGCGACACCGATTGAGGGAATATCAACCAGAACGCCGATATGACTGGCAATTCCCAGCCGCCTGGGATGCGCCAGGCCCTGCCCATCGAACAACAGTAAATCCGGTCGCTGCTGCAGCCTGTCCAAAGCCCGTAGAATCGCCGGGCCCTCGCGAAAGCTAAGGAGGCCGGGGATATAGGGAAATGAAGTCGGCAGTCGCGCTACCGCCTGCTCGTACACTGTCAGTTCAGGGAATCGCAAAATCGCCACAGCCGCCCGCGTGACACGATTTTTCTGCTCAAACCCCACATCCACCCCGGCTACAAAGTGCACCTCGCCAAGATCATCGTGGCGCACCACAGCATCGGCCAGCCGGCGCTGGATTTCTACCGCTTCCGCAGGCGTAACGTCCCAGGAGTGACTCAATTTAGCGTTTAGCTTCCGTTGGTTCGTCCGGAGTTCGCGATTCACGCAAGAGCAAAATCAGGCGATCTCGCCAGGAAAACAGGGAGCGCTCATCGGCATCCACCTCCTCCTCAGGAAACGGCGGCAGATCAAACATTTTGCGCCAGGCATAAATACCTAACAGCTTCAAGCTCGCCAGAATCGGTGCGGCAAGAATAGCTCCTAACACGCCGGCAATCGAAGCCCCCATAAACACGCCGATGATCACCAAAAGGGGGTGCAAATCGAGCGCATCTCCGACGATGCGTGGCACCAGCACGTTGTTTTCCAGTTGTTGGATGATGAACATCACGGCCAACACCAGCAGCGCAAATTGCAGAGAGGTTAGTCCCAGGTAATTGACCGGCTGGAAAAAGGCAACCACCACCGCTGCACCAGTGCCAATAATTGGTCCCAGAACAGGCACAAACTCCAGGAAACCGGACAGAATGCCCAGCGCCAGGGCGTTCTGCACGCCCAGCAGTCCCAGGCTCAGACCCACAACCACGCCGATGATCAGGCCCAATAAGATCTGACCGCGCAGGTAAGCGCTCCAGATATCCCCGAATTCGGTCATCAATCGCTCGGCATCCTGGCGATATCCCATCTGTTGTGTGGGCCGTCCCACGTAGTCACCCATCCGCGGAATTTCCAGGGCCAGGTAAATAGAGATGATCCAGATGAAGAGGAACGTCCCCAGAAGGCGAACCGTCGTCGTCGCCAATTGGCCTGCATACTGTCCGCCGCGGCTGAGAAACGGCTCCAGATAGCCCAACAATTGATTGCGGATTGACGACCAGTCCAGGGTCGTCATGCTTATCTCGAAACGCCCAAGAATGACCAGCTCTTGTTCCGTGAGGTCGCGCACAATCGCTACCAGATCGACGACGAACTCTGGCAGCCGGTCGAGAAGATTCAGAATCTGTCCATACGCCGCCACGCCGAGGGCGGTGAAGGCGCCCATAATGACGAAGATGAGCGCAAAGTAGATAATCAGCGTCAGGGTGCCGCGCGGCAGAGGCGTATTTTCGTCGAGAAATCTGATGACCGGATTGAGCACATAAGCCAACACCGCGGCGGTGACAACGTGCCCAATAAGCTGCTGAAAGCGCCAGGCGACCACGGCGACCAGCAATAGCGCAACGACAAAAACGATCGTCTTCGTCGTGCGACTCCAGGGCGGCGACCGTTCGATGATCGGCGCTTCGCTCGATTCCAGCTCATTATTCAGTTCGTTTGGTTCACCTTTCAGCTGTGCCATCCTTATTAGAATCGAGATACTTGCGCCATTTGAGTACGAAGTGATTACCTGACTACAAGGTTGATTATAGCCAACTTCCGGGCAGCGTGAAGAGGCTTGCAGACATTGGCCCTACTGGTACCACTCACAAAATCCGTTACAATCCTTTGGCCACGTAATTGAGGGAATACTAGCGCATGGTAAAGATTGTCGAATCGGAACAGATCGCAGGTCTCTATCTGGCCCACCTGACCGCCTTCGAGGATGAGAGAGGGCGCTTTCTGGAGACCTTTCGCAAGGAGTGGTTTCCACAACGTAATTGGACGTCAATACAGACAAATCGCTCCGATTCCCGCGCCGGGGTCTTGCGCGGCCTACACTATCACTTCAACCAGGTAGACTACTGGTATGTCATGCGCGGGCGCATACGGGCCGGCCTCGTGGACATCCGGCCTGATTCACCCACCTGCGGCGGCACGCAGCTCGTGGAGATGGACGCGAACGATAATCTGGGGCTCTTCATACCCATCGGCGTCGCCCATGGCTTCGCCGCCCTCTCTGACGTCACGCTCACCTACGTTGTCGATAACTACTACGACAGCAGCGACGAATATGGCATCGCCTGGGATGACCCAGAAATCGACCTGGCCTGGGGTGTGGATAATCCCTCACTTTCGCAGCGGGATGCGGCAAACCCAAGACTGGCGCAAATTGCGGAAAGCGACCGTCCCCGCTACCGGTTGTCTGGGTAGAAGCAGCGCTCAACCTACCAGCCGCTCCCACAACGGCGGGCCCAGCACCAGCAAGCCAACTAACACCGCGCCGATTGCGCCGACCAGAACCGTAGCCGCCGCAACGTCTTTGGCCACCTTGGCTAATGGATGTGGCCGGGGCATGGTCATATCTACGATCGCTTCAATCGCTGTGTTCGTAAACTCGGCCATCCACACCATCATCATTGTCAGGATCAGCAGCGCCCAATCGCCGGCGCTGAGCCCGAGCCACAGCGCGACCCCTACCACCACGGTGGAAATCAAGGCGTGAATCCAGGCGTTTCGTTGCGTTCGCAGTACGTACCACCAGCCCTCAAACGCATATTGAAAGCTTTTTAGCCGGCCGTGAATTTCTTCTTTTGGTTGGAGGCTCATCGTGTGCCAGAGGTCTATTCTTCGCTGGGAAATGCGTGCAGGCCGAGTTGTGCCAGCAGTTCATTTTGCACCTGCCACATGCGTTCCTTCTCCTCAGGAACTGCATGATCGTACCCCAGTAGATGCAAGGTGCCATGGATCGCGAGCAACGCCAGCTCCGCCTGTAACGGATGCCCGGACCGTGCAGCCTGGGCCCGAGCCACCGGAATGGCAATAGCCACATCGCCCAGGTAATGTTCTGTACCCGGCATCGCCTCTCCACTGGGAAAGCTCAACACATCCGTGGCTTCGTCCCGCTCGCGATAAGTGCGATTTAACTGTCGCACACTCTCACTGTCGGTGAGCAGGATTGATAGCTCGGCCGGCGTCTTGACCTTTTGATGTCTCAGCACTGCAATGACTGCCTCGCGCACACCATCGGCGCTGGCATCGTCCATTTCGGCAACCAGCTGCACATCTACGTGGTACTGGGGAGGGCCCATCAGGAATCGCCCCGACCGGCTTGCGTCAAGGCGGGACGAGACAGAGGACGCGGCAACGCCTGCTCCGGATCCGCCTGCGGCCCCGCCACGATCGGGGATTCCGGCGCTGACGCCAGTTCCTCATTGCCCGGATACTTCACTCGCACGTGGAAACGTCCTTTCAACGTCTCGATGAATGACTCGCGGATCTCGCGAATGTCTCCCAACGTCAGACCCGAATTGTCGAGCTGTCCATCTTTGATGTGATCTTCAACGATCTTATTAACCAGTTTCTCAATGGACTCCCCGTTGTTCGGACGCACCGCAGATGATGCAGCCTCGACCGAGTCAGCCAGAAGCACGATGCCCGATTCCCGCGACCGTGGCGGCGGACCGTTGTAGCGGAAGCGAGATTCGTCTACTTTGGCAGGATCCTCAGCCTGCTCTTGCGCCTTCTTGAAAAAGACCATCACCAACCGGTTGCCGTGATGCTCGGCGATGAAGTCCTGTATACGATCCGGAAGGTGGTGCTTGCGCGCCAACTGCAGGCCATCCTGGACGTGGCTGATGATGATGCGCGCACTACTGTAAGGATCAAGTGTGTCATGGGGATCGATGCCTTCCTGGTTTTCCGTGAAGAATGGGGGCCGGTTCATCTTGCCGATGTCATGATAAAAAGCGCCTACTCGCACCAGGGCGCTATTTGCATTCACCCGCTCGGCAGCCTGCTCCGCCAGGTTAGCCACCATGATGCTGTGATGATAACTGCCCGGCGCACGGCGCAGCAAATCTTTTAACAGCGGATGATCCAGGCGTGACAGCTCCTGGAGCTGCAACGTGGTCATCATACCGAAGAGACCGCCGATCACGAAGAAGCCGGCAAGGGTAATACTCGCAGAGATGAGCCCATTGCCAATGCTAAAAGCCAGCAACTGCAGTATCTCCACCGGCGCTACGTCCTGCGACATGCGGAACACGAGGATGACCAGCATATTCGCCAGAGCAGCAACGAGGCCTGCACGGAAAAAAGCATTGATACGCTGCGCATCGCGCAGGGTGAGAGCCGCAAAGAGCGGGCCGATGGCCATGTAGAAGGTCAATTCCAGCGACTCTTGCGCCACCAGGCCAAGCAGCACGGCAACAGTAATGCTGGCAAACATCGCCAGGCGCTCGTCGTAGATGACCGCCATTAGCATGGACATCGCCGCCGCCGGGAATAGATACGCGATCATGCCCTGTCCAGGAACCAGCAGCTTGGCTCCTAAAACGAAGAGCAAAATGATCCCGCCAAAAAGCAGCAAATAGCGAGGTGACTCCTGCAACGAACTGTGGAATCGATACCAGTAAAGGGTCAGGAGGCTGACGACCAGTACGGTAGCCATAAAAATACTGCCCACACGCCACCAGCTAATCTCAGGCTGTAGCAAGCCCAGTCTCTCCAACATCTCCATGTGCGCCGGGGTTACTTCTTCACCCACTCGCACAATATACTGCCCCTGCAACACGCTCTGCCGTTGCTGTTCCACGGCCCCTGCAGCTTCATCACGTCGCTCGGCGGTCGCCTCCTCGTTGAAAAAGGAGTTGGGCACGATAAACTGGGGGACAAGGCTGGTGACGACCCGTTCTTGAGACTGCGTCAGGTTAAAGCTGAACTGGTTGCGCGCCGCGCGACGCGCTTCATTGATCGCCGCGGAGTCATCGCGTATCTCGCTGCGCATGACCTCTTCGATAATGGCAACCACGTCGGCCTTGACCGCGTCGTAGTCAGAACCGCTCATTGACAGCAACAACCGGCCAATTTCGGCGTCGATAGTCACGCCCTCTATGGCGCCAAGATAGCGGAGTTTCATCTCCTCGCTTGCCACAGAGTCGGAGCGCACCACGTCGATGAAATTGAAAATCGCGCGCGCCTGGTTGACCTGCGCCCTGGCAATTGTCAGATCGGGCGTCGTGTACACATTCTCCACCGACGCAACGGCCTGCTCCCGCGCCTGGTCGGTCAAGACGTCACTGAGGTAGGAAATTGATTGCGGGGCAACAATATCCTGATTGGCCGGCTCGCCCACCGTCACAGAGACCTGGGTTCGGGATACCAGATTGAAGGAAAGAACCAGGGTCAGGCCCACTGTAAGCGCCGCGGCCCACAGCCAGAGTAACGACCCCTGCGTTATCTGCTGCAGACGCCTGCCCGTATCGGTTCTCGTTTCTGCCTCTGTCATATGATTTTTAACCATCTAAGCACGCGATGCCTGGCTCTCAGGCCAGCAACTCGCGCACCACGTCGCTGACCACGCTGCCATCAGCGCGACCTTTGACCCGTGGCATCAGTCGGCCCATCACCTGGCCCATATCCTTCATGCCTGTTGCGCCGACCGCTTCTATCTCCTCTTTGGCCAGCGCCCGTATCTCGTCGCGCTCCATCTGCTCTGGCAGGTAATCTTCGATGATGGCCAATTCCGCCTGTTCCGATGCTGCCATTTCACGACGGCCCGCGCGCTGCGCATCGGCGATCGTCTCGCGCCGTTGTTTGGCCTGTTTGGCCAAAACAGCCCGCACCTCGTCTTCACTGAGGCCGTGCCCCTCGTCGACTTCTTCCTGTTTGATGGCGGCCAACATCAGCCGCAACACATCGCGACGCTCCCGATCGCCGGAGCGCATCGCTTGCTCTACATCATCCTGTAATTTCTCTTTCAGTGCCATTCCCGATTAACTCCGCGTCAAAATTGTAGCATTGGGCTGAAAACTATGTCAACTCAGGACACCCGAGCATGCCCACATCAGGCCGGCTCATCTCTCGACGGCTCGAGTACCGTGTATAGATTTAGATCGCCCTCTCTTCCATCACTGCGAAACTGGCCCACGACGGTGTAACCGGCAGCCGACGCCAGTTCGCACATTTCTTGCCGATCGATATACGCTACATATCTTATGCCAAAACCACCAGAACGCCACGTCAAAAGATGATCACCATCCTCCACATCGTCAGCCGTTAGCGCGACCTCAGACCAATCGACCAGCTTTCGGCGCTGCCGCGCGCTTTCCATGAACTGCCACGTGGAGACAAAAAGCCGGCCCTGCTGCCGGAGGTGACCGGCAATAGTCCGCAACAGGCGCATGCGGTTGCTGCGCCCCGGGATATGTTGCAGCACAGCCAGCAGGCTCACGACGTCAAAGCGCCCTAACCCATCGAGCGCATCTTCATCCATCAGATCGCGCTGGTAGAACCGGCCTGGCAACGCCTGGCGCGCCCGCGCCAACAGGGACGCGCTGCCGTCCAGCCCCACGTAATCTACCCCACGGTGGTGCGCCAGAAAGAAGCGACCGAAACGCCCCTCGCCACAACCGAGGTCCAGCAAGCGCGCCACTCTGTCCGGTGTGTAATCCAGTAAGCGCTCGAAGCCAGGCTGGGGGTGCAACCGTGTTTGGGCGAACGGCCTGGCCAATCCCTCATAAAAACTCTCGTTGATTTCCCGTAGCCGCGCAACGACGTCGCTTCTCACTACCAACTGCTTCCCCTCATCTGAAGGATCGACCAGGGATGATTTTTTTGGGGCAGACTACGCTTCACCGTCGCCGCCGGCCGCGTCATCTCGCTCGGCGATCTCCTCAGAGACTTCCTCCTCGGCTGCAACCACCTCCAATACTTCTTTCGTGATCGGATCCCTCTGTGGCTGCTCCCAGCGCTCACGCAGCTTCTCGCGGTTCTTTCGAATCTGCTTCTCCACGGCATCCAGAGCGCCTTTGAGTGCACCGGACGGCGTCTCCTGCTTCTCTTTGCCCACGACGGTATCCGGCCTGACGTAGACGACCACAGTCGCCTCATGCAGCGGCGGCGTTTCCTTTTTCGCCGGTTGGCGCAGGGTGACGGCTGCACCTGTGATGTCGCTATGACCGGCCGCCAGCTGTCGCAGCTCTGACTCTGCCTCAGTCAGCAGCGCTTTTTCCAATTCCTTGTCAGTAAGCTCACTGTCAAACTCAATCGTAAAATCAAGTTCATCCATTACCTTTCACTCCTTTGCAAGGCGGCGCAGATGAAACGTCGCGCCGTCATTAACTCTGGTAGCGCTTCAGAGTATAGCAACGCCGAGTTTGCATCCCATTAGCGCCGGTCGGCCCCGGGCAGATGGCGCTGCGGTCGTATGCGGCGACGATTGGTAACAAACCAGCGCTGTCCCGAGTCTGTTTGCACCCACACACCTGGGAAGGCGCGCTCGGTAACGCGCCCAGGCGTCCACCCCTTGTCTGGGCCCCCTTCAAGAAATATCTCAACCGGATCGCCGGGACCGTAAAGCTCGACGAGTCGTCGCACCATGATCAGAACCCGAATTTTCCCAGAATACCCTTTACCGACTGCACGTAACTACCTCCGAACAGACGCACGTGCACCAGCAAAGGGTAGAGATTGTAGAGATCACGTCGCTCCTCGAAGAAGCCGGCTTCAATTGGGCGCAACTGCCGGTAGCGCCGGAAGAATGGCTCGCCAAACGTGTTAAACAGGGTGATAAACGCGAGCTCTATCTCCGGATGGGCATAGTAAATGGCCGGATCGAGAAAGCCGGTAATACACCCACCCTGTGCCAGCACGTTGGTCGTCCACACGTCGCCGTGAATAAGGGACGGCGCCTCCGGCTCGTGCAGCCAGCGGTGCAGGTTAACAACGAGCCGTTCCACGCGCCGCCTCACCGCTGCCGGCAAACGCCCGGACATTTCTGCCTCTCGCGCCATATAAAGCAGACGCTTTTCGACAAAGAAAGTTATCCACGTGTCATACCAGGGATTCGGCTGGTGCAATCCGCCGATCAGGGTGCTGCGCTCCAGCCCAAAGCGGTCCGACGACACATCGTGGAGTGCAGCCAGTAACTCGGCAGCATGCTCCTGAGCGCCTGCCGAAAAACGACTGTCGCCAGGCAGAAACTCCATGACCAACAAGTCGGGTTCGGCCAAATAGACCTGCGGAACCGGGAGGTTGCTGTGTTGTTGCAGGTACTGTAGCATATAGCCCTCGACATCCAGTCTGGGCTCTGGTCCTTCGTCGACTTTCGCTACACGCTCCTCTCCGTCGGCCAACTCGAGGTGAAAGACTTGCCCAATGCAACCACCACCTAGCGGCTCAACGCTGTCCACGGCTGTATCCAGCGCTTCTTCAATCCTCTGACGCCATGTTAACGGACGCCTCTCTCCAGCAGTCACCAAAAATACCTCGTAAAGAATGAATGGGCGTTCGAATATTCGACAAAATCACCCGTTTATGATATCATGGGACCGTGCCACCAATGTACGCTTTGATCGTATTGGTGTGCCGGTGTCCCATTCATAGCAGGGGACCGCGGCTTATGCAAACGGGTAGCATGGTGGCGCAAAATCCTAAATAAGGCAGGTGACGGACAAGCTGATTGCTTCTTCGCAATATCGAAAATTGAGTAAAACCTAGTAAGCCCGGTAGAGTCAGCGGAGACTCCTGGGCTTGATGTGTTGCCTGTTAGCTGCGTGCGCGAGGAACCGGCCAGGCGGAATGATTCCGCAGTCGAGCATCCGTACGCAAACGAGCAATCGTAATCGAGCACACCGGCAGTGGGAGTAGGCTCCTATTACAACATTGGGCCTTGCTTCGATTACCATCTCTGTACCCTCTTACACGCAACAAATCGGGAAAAGGAACGACCCAGGGCTCTCGCAAGGCGTGGTTCTTGCAGGAACGCGCGTCGCGTTGGCCCGGTCCAGACTGAGCAGAAGACCACAGGATGGTAATGCGTCCGCATCACAATGACGATGCGGCGCTTGCTAGATTTGCAGACTCGCTGCTGCACGTCCGGCGTGCATTTGCAGCATAGAACGTAACTGGAAGGAGGTGAAGCATTTGCCGAAAGTTGAACTGAGACCAGGCGAGAGCCAGGAGCAGTTGCTACGTCGTTTTCGCAAGAAGGTAGTAAAGAGCCAGGTTTTGAGCTCCGCTCGCCGCAAACGGTGGCACATTCCGAAGAGTGAATTGAAGCGGATTAAGATGAAGAAGGCGATCCGGCGCGCCAGACGGCGTAACCGCAGACGGTAACCGGATGTCCGTTCACTTGCCCGTCAGCGCTGGTAAGCTCTTATTGGCATTGTGACTGTAAGCCCTTACCAGGGCGACCGGCTAAGCAGGCGTTGTGGGAGGTAAAGCATCCATGGACAACGTCCTCGATACCGAATCCATTCGACAACAGTTAGAGGATGAGGCAGAGAAGTTGCAGGAAAGCATTACCCAGAAACTGAATGGGAACAACGAGGGACGCAATCCCGATCGTAGTGATCTCGCCCAGGCCTACGCTACCCGCGAACGCAGCACCGCGCTGCTGGCGATCGAACGCGAGCGCCTGGAGCAGGTGCAAAGTGCGTTGCAACGGTTAGACGATGGCACCTATGGACAGTGCATGTCCTGCGGCGAAAGCATAAGTCCTGAGAGGCTCGAAATCCTTCCGCACGCCACTCTCTGCGTGAATTGCCAGGCAAATCGCGAGTGAGTCAGGTAAGTCGGTAGACTGTTGCTAGAGTTCAAAAGGAGACGCCAATGGCCGAGAATGTAAATTTGACCTATCGCCCCGGAGACTGGGTCGTCCACCTCCATCATGGCGTTGGTGAAATCGAATGTATTGAAGAAAAAGAGCTAGGCGGCGACAGCACGACATACTATAAAGTGGTCACGAAAAACAAAACGTTGTGGGTGCCGCTGGACAAAGCAGAAAATCGCTGGTTCCGGCCGCTGGCCTCCGACGAGGAATTCGATGAGATCATCGACATTCTTCAGAGGCCGCCTGAGGAAATGCATTCCAACCACAACACGCGTAAGAAGCGCATCAATAGCGTCAAATCTGGCGGCTCGCTTCAAGAAATGGCGCGTCTGATTCGGGACCTATGGGGCCGACGAACGAAAAGCGGTCGCCTGAACAATACCGAAGAGCGCGCCTTGCGCCGCTTCACAGACCGCCTCTTGCGGGAATGGTCCGTATGTAAAGGGCTGGACGAAGAGGAGGCCCGCCAGCGTATGCAGGCAATCCTCCAGAAGAGTACAGCCAAGGTCGCCGGATAAGTTCAGCGCCGGATCATCGATTCGGACATTATCCACGACCTTTTTATCAACGAGTGAATGTAGAGTAGAGAAAGGAGATTTATGACTACAAGTATTACTGAACAGAATGGAGACAATCGGGAGACGACAGACGTCGCAGTCTCGTTTGAGGATCTGTTGGATCAATACGATTACACCCTGCCCCAGCGCGGGCAGATCCTTCAGGGCGAGATTCTGCGCGTCGAGGACGACGCCATCTTCATGGACGTCGGCGCAAAGCGCGATGCCATCGTCCCCCACACAGACCTCGATCGACTCGAGGAAGATCTGGTGCAGAGCCTTAAGAGAGGCGCGGAAATCCCGGTCTACGTACTGAAGACCCCCGTGGGCGACGAAGAGTTGCTAGTATCAATCAACAAAGGCCTTGAGCAGAAAGATTGGGACCGTGCAGAACGCCTCATCGACAAGGACGAAACGCTTGAACTGGACGTCGTCGGTTACAACAAGGGCGGTCTCCTGGTCAAGTTTGGACAACTACAGGGATTCGTGCCCAACTCTCATGTGCCTGATTTGCGCTACGGTGGCAACCAGTCCGAAGTCGAATCGCGTAAGGCCCGGCAGGTCGGCGAAACGCTGCTCGTGAAGGTTCTGGAAGTGAGCCAGCAGCGGCGGCGGCTCATCTTCTCCGCCAAGGCTGCGCACAAGGAACAGCGCAAGCGCCGTCTGCGCGACCTGGAAATTGGGTCGGTCATCGAAGGCCGCGTGGCTAACATCGTTAACTATGGTGCCTTCGTCGACCTCGGCGGCGGCGTCAGCGGACTGTTGCACGTTTCCGAGTTGGCCTGGCACCGTGTCGAGCATCCCTCCAAGGTTTTGGAAGTCGGCGAAGAACTGGAAGTCGAAATCCAGGATGTGGACGTCGAGCGCGAGCGTGTCAGCCTTAGCCGCAAAGCTGTACTCCCCAACCCCTGGGACACCATCGAAGAACGTTACAACATCGGCGATCTCATTGCCGGTGAAGTGACCAACGTGGAAGACTTTGGCGCTTTCGTAGAGGTGCAGAGCGGTGTGGTGGGTCTCGTCCACGTCAGTGAAATCGATATTTTTGGCCCGGCCTCCATCCACGACATCATCCGGACCGGCGATGAAGTCCTGGTGCGCATTATCGACATCGATCCTTACGAGGAACGCCTTAGCCTCAGTCTGCGACGTGTGACCTCTGAAGAACAGATCGAATGGATGCGTCGTCAGGAGGAAGCGGAAGAAGCTGCGGCAGAAGCAGAAGCTGAAGTCGAGGCGGAAGAGGCCACGGCAGAAGCAGAAGCTCCGGCAGAAGTGGAAGCTGAGGTCGAAGCCGAGGAAGCTGCTACAGAAGCAGAAACTGAAGCGGAGGCCGAGGAAGCTGCTGCGACCGAGGACCAGCTAGAAGCATCAGTTGTCGAAGAGACTCAGGTTGATGAGAGTCGCGCACAGACCGACGAGGCGGAGGAATCTTCCGAAGCCGAAGCGGTGGTGAGCGATACTGAGGCAGACGATGACGATGAGACAGTGTCTGACGAAACGCCGGCTGCGTCAGCAGAATCTGAGGACGACGCCGACGAGGAAGAAGAAGTGGTCGCCTGATAGATTAACCACCTTTGCAACGGAAAAGAGCCTTGCGGGTCGCGCTCAAAACAGCGCCTCCGCAGGCTCTTTTTTGCTTCAGGGTTGGCTGATACGCACGTTGTCAAACGCGACCTGTAAGTCACCCTGCCCAAACGTCCCCGCATCAAGAGCAATAGTCCCCGCCTGATAGTTGCCGTCACTGACCTGGGTCAGCAACTCTTCGTTGGCATAGAAGGAAAGCGAGTTGCCGGCGGCAACCACCACCAGCCGGTTGGTGGTTCCGACGTCCGTCTGCAACGCAGATGACGATTCCCAGCCATCGGTCAGCCGTTCGTAACTCTCCGGTCCATCGTGGCGCTCCACCAGATACTCCCCATTGCCTGTAACCTCGAACCGGTAAAATTGTTGCTCGCCCGCCATGCGAGCAAGAATACCGTAGCTGGACGCCGGGCTACCGGCCAACTGTGTCGCGTCTACCTGGAGGACAAAGTCGGAAAACGAGGGCTCAGTCAGCGTGACGTAGTGCACATTAGATGGCGCATTGACCGCCACCAACAGCTGCCCGTCGGCGATGGTCGCCTGGCTCGTCTCATCCGCTTCCAGGTGCCAGGGGCCGCTCTCTCCCTCGTTGAATTCATCGGCGAAAATCACTTCGGAGCCCAAAGGGATGCCCTCGCTTGCCGGCTGGGTACGACAGGCGCCCAGGAATAAGAGGGCAAAAAGGAAGGCCAGGAAGGCGAACCCGTACAAATAACGCGCGCGGCCGGCCATCGTGCCTTATGGCGCCAACACGCGCACGTCGTCGAACGCCACTTCCAGCGAACCCGGCTGAAAGGTGCTGACGCCCACGCCGATGTCACCGGTGACGAATGTCGGATCGTTCGCCGAATCCACCATCTGGCCATTCACAGTCAGCGTCAGTTCGTCGCCGATGCAGGTGGCCCGTATCGTGTTACTGGCCTGCCCCTGGTTGATGGCCTCCGACGGTGCATACTGCCCGTCACCCGTAAGGTACGTTATCTGGTTGTTTCCGCTCTGATACTTGCCGATGGCGTAATAACCGTCGCTGCTGATGAGAAAGACATAGAAATTCTCGCTGCTCTGATAGCGACAAATGAGTCCCATGGCATTGTCCTGCGGACCGCTCACAAGCGTCGCGTTGGCGGTAATGACCACGTCGTCGAAACTCCTGCCGGGGTTCGTCCACCAGATCTGACCCGGCTGGCTGGTGGACATGCGCAACGCACCTTCTTCTATCTCAGCCACAGCGCCGCTACGATTATACAGCGCCCAGCCGCATTCCCTGTCGGGGCTGAAATCGTCGGTAAAGAGTGTTCCTTCCTCGTTGCAGGGATCCGGACCGCTATCCTGACACCCGCTCACAAGTAACACAAGGAGAAGCAGCACACCGATCCCTGTCCACTGTCGAAACCGTATCATAGGCTGCTAACTGGGATCCTCGTTTTCCTCGTCCAACATGGCGCGCAACTGCTCCAGATCCTTGCGGATCTCATTCTGCTGTCGCGAGGTGTAGAAGTAATAGGCAATCGCCGCCGCCCAAAGAGCAATAATGAGAATGGCCAATAAATTCAGGTTATCGAGCACCGCCGTTCAGTTCTCCTTTCATCCAAAGTGAGCCAGCACCACCCGAGTTTACCCGAATTCCCACGATCGTCACAACCCGGTCAGGCCCGAGAGTCCCAGGTTGGCTCCGCCACACCCTGGCGGTGATTCTCATACCGGGCCATGATGAAAAGAGCATCAGAAAGGCGGTTGAGATACGCCAGCACATGCTCGCCAATCGCTTCCTCGCGGGCCAGAGCGACAACGCTGCGCTCAGCCCGGCGGCACACCGTGCGCGCCACGTGTAGCTGCGCCGCCTCCAGCGAGCCACCGGGAAGGATGAAGTTCTCCAGCGGTCCCACCACCGCCAGCATCTCATCCATAACGCTCTCCAGGCGCTGAACATGCTTCGCAGCAATTTGCGGCACGTCGTGTTGGGCCTTGTCCTCTTCGCGGAACGAGAGGTCCGACCCCAGATGAAACAGCTCGTTCTGAATATTGCCTAAGAGTTCTGCCACGCGGTCGCCGAGACCGTGCGCCAGGGCCACGCCGATGGCTGCATTCAGTTCATCCACGTCGCCATAGGCCCTCACACGCAGGGTGTCCTTGCCCACGCGCTGCCCGCCACTAAGGGCGGTCGATCCGTCGTCGCCCTTTCCCGTATAGATTCTGGTCAATCGCGGCATACCGTCTCCTTATCCTTTCCGTCCGTATAGACAACTCACAACACCTTCTCCGGCGCCAGCGCTCCCAGCGCGTCTTCTACCGTCAACCAGTTTTGGCCGGGAAAGAGGCGCGCAATTTGCGGCGCAAAGAGCGGCGAGGAGCCCAGGACCTGGCCCGCCGGCCCATCGGCAATGATCTCGCCGTCGCCCAAAACAACCACTCTCTGGGCCACCTGCGCTGCCAATTCTACGTCGTGCGTCACCAACAGCAACCCAAGCCCATCACTCTGCCAGCCGCGCCACAGCGCCACCAACTGCTCTTTCGCCGCGTAGTCCAGGCCGCGCGTTGGCTCATCCAGCAACAGCAACGAAGGCCCGGTAATTGTCACGGCGCCCAACGCCACGCGCTGCCGTTCGCCTACCGACAGATCGCGGGGATAGGAGCCGGCGTGCTGCATCAAACCTAATCGCTGCAACAAAGAATCGATCCGTCCCGCCCCATTTTGCAGACGGTGATTGCGCAACGTCGTCTCCAGCTCGTCGCGCACCGTCTCCGCAAACAACAGGTCATCCGGCGCCTGAGGCAGATACGCCACGCGGCGACAGATATCGGCCACACTGCGCCCGGCAATCGGTTCCCCCTCGATCCGTACCTCGCCCTGCTGTACTTCTAACAAACCAACCAGGCACTTAAGAAGCGTTGATTTGCCAGAGCCATTGCGCCCCATCAGCGCCACCGCTTCGCCCTCGTGTACCGTCAAATCAACTCCTCGTAACACTGGCTGCCGGTTGTAGCCAAAATGCACGTCGGACGCTTGCAATAAGGGCCGGTCGCCGGCGCCGCGCGGCGCCTCAGTCACCGTGCGCATGGAAGCGCCGTTGCCATTCGGCGGCAGCGGCGCCCGTCGCGCATGCTTCTGCCCCTGTTTCACGGTCAATGGCAGCGGGTCCCAGCCCAGCTCACGTCCCAACCGGCTCAGCGGAGGCAGCTGGGGCAGGCGCTCCAGAATATCGGGAACCGGCCCATCGGCGACGACAACGCCTTGTTCCAGGGCCACAACACGCTCGGCGTATCGGACCACGCGTTCCAGGCGATGTTCGCACAGCACAATGGTCAGCCCCAAATCTTCATTCAGGCGCGCCAACGCGCCCAGCACGTCGGCAGCAGCCTGCGGATCCAGCTGGCTGGTCGGCTCGTCCAACACGAGTACCCGCGGGCGCAGAGCCAGCGCAGCGGCAATGGCCGCCCGCTGCCTTTCGCCACCCGACAACGTGTGCAGAGCGCGGTCGCGCAGGGGCGTGAGCTCCAGCAGATTCAGCGCCTCCTCTACGCGAATGCGCATTTCCCCCGGCGGCACCGCGGCATTCTCCAGAGCAAAGGCCACGTCGGCCTCCACGCGGTCGACCACCGACTGCGCTTCCGGATTCTGAAAGACCATGCCCACGGTGCGGCTCATCTGCTGTGGCCCGTCGGCAACCGGATCCTTGCCCGCGACGCGGATGCGTCCGGCAATGGTGCCGCCGCTGAAGTGGGGCACGAGGCCTGAGAACGTGCGTAACAGAGTCGATTTGCCCGCCCCGGACGGACCGGTCAACAATACGAACTCTCCGGCCGGAATAGTCAAAGAGACATCCCGAAGCACGGGACGCTCCACCTCGGGATAGATGTAAGTCAGGTTCTCAACGGTAATCATGTGCGCTCTCTTTAGACGGCGATGCAATCAGGATGGAAACGACGATCGCCGGTGTCACAAACAGAAGGAATGAACTCCCCAGCAGGGGATGAAACGGCGGCAGTTGCAGCCGCGGGTAGGGTGAATAGCTGCCAACCGGCTGCCCGCCGAGCAACGGCAATAATACGAGCGCCGCCAGTGGGATTAAAGATGAGATGACAAGCAGCGTGTCCCACCGCGTCCAGGGTTCGGCCCGGTGTCGTGTGGCTTCCACCAACCGCCCGCTGCGCCACACCTGGAAGACGAGCAACGCCACGCCGCCCAGCGCAATGGCCCAGCCAATCGTGCCCCACCACAGGGCCAGCACCCACCCGACCAGAATCAGCCCCAGGCCCACGGCTAACCCGGCCAATGCCCGCGCACTCTGCTGCCGCCGGCGCGTGGCGCCAAATCCACGGGCCACCATGGCCTCCGCCAGCATCATGGCCCGTTCCAGGCTACCCACCAGCAGCGGCACCATCAGCGGTTGCCAATCCCACACGCTTTTCAAACGATGCCCGCGCACGGCCTGCGCCTCGCGAATGCGCCGCACATTCCGCGCCGTCTCCGGCACGTAGGTCAAAGCAATGAGCAACACCACGCCCAGGTCCTGAAACGCACGAGGCGCGAGGCGCGCCAGCGCATTCACGGGGACAATACGATTAAAGGCCAGGAAGAAGGAAAGTAGCGCCAGTAGCATGAGTCCAGTCTCCAGACCATACACCACTGCCTCAAGGGTGATCGGTCCGCCAACCAGCGGCCAACCGGCAGGCAGGCGGGCAATAACCGTTTCGCCCTGATGGACGAACAGGGCATTAAAGGCAGCGGAAAAGAGGAGAATAACAATCGCCAGGCGGCCCAGCGGCAATTGCAATTCGCTGTCCTCATCGGCGCAACTATCGTCAACCACGCGCGAGGCAAGCAACAGAAGTAGCGTGTATAAGGGGTTGCGCGTGAGCATCGTCACCGTCGCTGCCGACAGCAACCACACGGTCCAGGCGCGTGCGTCGAAGTAGGGGCGCTCTTTCATGGCGCCCGCCCTTCTCCACCCGCAGGATACAGCTGGAACTGGAAGCGATTGCGAAAGCGTAACAGGGCGCGTACGGTCGGCAGCCCTAGCGCCAGCACCAGCGCCGCATTCCCCGCGGCGCGGATCACGTCCCATACCAACGAGGTCGCGATATAGAAGGCCAGGTAACGCCGGAATCCGCTCAGAAAGCCGGCGCCGGGTTCCCAGGTCATCTGGCCCTCGCCGCTGAAAAAGGGCCAGAAGTAGAGGTTGGTGAGAAAGCCATACAGAAATCCCCATAGCACCGCAAAGAGCAGCAACACGAGCAGCTCCGCCCGCGATCCCTCGGGGTGCGGCAACCAGCCGGCGCTGAAACCGATCCAGGCCGCTACGAACATCTGGTATGGCAACCACGGCCCCACCCCACCCGTAATCAGCGCCGAGACTAACAGCGTAAACACGCCCATGAGAAAGCCGAAGCGGGCCCCGAAGACGTAGCCGGCCAATATCACGGGCACGAAGATCGGCGTGAATCCACCGGGCCCAGGGATAGCCGTTTCTATGAAGCGCAGCACCGAGGCCACAGCCACCATCATCCCCAGCGCTGCAGCCACTTTGGCACTGGCGGCCTCGCCCTGCATCTCTATCAGGAGCGCCATTAAACACGTCCCCAGCAGGACCATGGTCAATAACGGCGTGGAGACAGGGAAGGCCGCCGTTGCTTCCGCCTGCGTTCCCTGAACCAACTCGCCCTGCAGGAAAGGATAAGCGAAGGCTAGAATCCCAATGGCGATGCCTAACGCGTAGATGAGACCAGAGAAGAGGCGGTTCATTTGCTGCGCCTCGCCAGCCGGCCGGCAAACAAAAGCCCCAGCAACAGCATAGCAATTACGCCAAACACCACATAAGAGCCGATACCGTCCTGATTATCCGCCTCGCCTGTAGCAGGCGGTGATGGGTTTGCGGTCGCCGCCGCCGCAGGCATCTCGGTGGTCACGGCTGCCACTTCCGTCTCCCCTGGCGTCGCCGTAGCGCCAGGACTGGTTATCTCTTCAGACGATTCCCCTGTTGCCGAACAAACCTCATCAAAAGTCACAGACGGCGGCGAGATTGCCTCGGTGACCGAACCGGGTCCCCAGGACCACCCTTCAACCGCGCCGTCACCCACCATGCGGGCGTGCGCGCCCAATGCCGCATAACGCCATTCGCCGTCGTTCTGGTACCAGTAAGACCAGTAGCGGCATTCACCCCCCTGACAC
The DNA here is from genome assembly GCA_048620455.1 of Chloroflexota bacterium. Classification (GTDB taxonomy): domain Bacteria; phylum Chloroflexota; class Anaerolineae; order Promineifilales; family Promineifilaceae; genus JAAYYY01. The sequence goes on from JBMCFH010000005.1 coordinate 54,715, forward strand.
TCGCAGAAACAGTTGTCGGCCGAGCAGCCTGTCTCACCAACACGACAGATTGTGACGCCCAGGCCCACATCCTCAATCTCCAGGGCAACGCCGGACCGCCGCAGCAGTTCCAGGCCCGTGATCTCCGGCTCTTCAAATGCCACACAGTGGGTACCCACGTTTTCCTCGTCATAGCGCACCACCAGCGCCGCGCGATTCTGGTCCGGCTCCTGAGCGTGCATCGCTGTCGCCGGCAGCAGGCCGGCGCTCAATGCCATTACGAGGATGAGTAGGTAGTAGCTTTGAATTCGTCTCATACATAAGGGGAGCGCCGGATCCCGGCGCTCCCTCATCTATCCTTGTCGCCTGATGAATAACACAGCGCCCGCGACCAGCACAACGGCGATTACGGCGATCAACACCCAGTTAACGCCGCCCGTCTCTTGCGCAGGCGGCGCCTCCACATCTGCATCATCACTGCCTTCGGCCGGCGACGGTGGCGTTGCCGTGGCCTCTGCGGTCGGCTCTGCCACTGTCTCCGTTGGCGGCAGCGCGGTCTCGGTAGGTTCGTCCGTCGCCGCCGGTTCGTCGGCCGCCGCCGGTTCCTCCGTTGCCGTGGCTTCCGCCGTCAGCGTCGCCGTCGCCGTTGCTTCCTGCTGGGCGTCGTCCGCTTGCGGTGCGACCGCACCCCATTCCGGCGTCAGCATAAGGAGTAACATTGCGTCGGTAGTGCCATATGGATCGTCACCCGGGCCGAATAGATTCGGCCAGCAACCGTTGTCTGCCTGCTGCGCCAGAACCACGTCCGCCGCGTTTTGCAGCGTCCCGCTCATCACACGGCTCCAGGCAGGATCAAAAGGATTCTGACCGGCAGCCGCCAGCCCCTGCGCCACTTCAGAGGTGGAATTAGGACTGGAGGGCGCTTCCATGCCCCAGCCGCCATCCGCCAGCTGCTGCTCCTGCAATTGTTCCAGGGCCATCTCCCGCACATCGTCAGGGAGTTCGCCAGATGCCGCCAGAGCCTGCAGGCTGATACCCGTGGCATCAGGGCCGCCCCAGTCTCCGTCCTCGTGGGCCGCCAGCAGCCACTCCACGGCCGTGGAATCAACGGGCTCTCCAATGCTGGCCAACCCTAACATCGCCTCCGCGTGGCCGAAAGGCCCAAAGGATGTATCGGCGTACTCGCCGGTGGGTGAGAGGTACTCAGTCATACTGATGACCAGGTTGAGCCCGCCCACATCATCAGCCTGGACATCGGCCGCCGGCGCTGCAGCCAGCCCCTGCATGACGATGCCCACGCGGCCGCCACGTCCCTGCGCCAGATAGGCCGGCGTCAGGTCTATTAGCGCCTCCACCGGCCCGCTTCCATCTTGTTGCCACGGTGCAGCGGTGACGTCTTCACCTACCGCCGCCAGCGCCTGAATGGCGCGCGCCGTGCCGCCCGCGTTCGGTTCGGTACCGGCAAATTCCGCCCAGCCGCCGCTGCCATCATCCTGCAAGGCAGCCAGACAGGCGATCGCCTGCCGCGCAGCTTCATGCCGCGCAGGCGGCGGAAACGCCCGGCCCGCCGCTGCAGGCAATGCCTGCACAGTGGTAAAGAAATCATCAAAAGGCCCGTCGCCAAAGTCCGCCTGAAACGCGCCACTCTCGCTCTGCCAGTTCAGGAGCGCTGCCAGCGGCGACACACCATCTTGCGCCAGGGGCGACGCCTCGCTGTAGAAGTCCTCACCCAGCGCACTCAACGCCTGCACAGCCAGCGCCGTGCTATTCGCGCTTTCCGGTTCTTCCGGCGCATAGCCCCAGCCGCCGCTCTCCAATTGAGAAGCGGTCAGGAATTCGCGCGCCTGGGACACAGCAGCGCTATCCGCCCCTTCTCCTGCAGCGAGCAGAGCCATCAGGGCCATGGCTGTGCCATCTACATTTCCGTCGGTGCCAAAGCCGTCGTCCCAGGAGCCCGCGAGATCGCCCTCCGTCGCCTGCTGCGCCACGAGCCACTCTGTGGCACTCACCGGCACGGTGCCCGATACGGCTGCCTGCGCCAGCATCGCCAGAGAATGCTCAAAGGGGCTCGCCGCGTTGTACTCACCGGTCGGTGAAAGATGCTGGGTCAGGCTAATGACGAAGTTATGCCCGGCGAACGTCCGCGGATTTTGACCGGCAGCTACCAGCGCCAGCGCCAGCTTGCCCGCCTGGCCTCCCCCTTGCGCCGCGTAAGCTGCTAAGGCGTCGGGGTTCTCACTCAGGTACGTAATCGGCGTGTTCTCATGGCCGGGAAATGGCGCTGCCACACTATGACCACTGCTACCCAGGGCCAATACCGCGTCTACAGTGCCGCCCACGTCCGACGGGGCATTCTCTGCTCCCGTACTGAAGGCCGTATAGCCGCCATCCTCATTTTGGTGGGTGACCACCAACCACTCCGCCGCGCTGCTTACAGCTGTAATCTGCCCCGCCTCATCGGTTTGCGCCTGCACCTCAGACGCCTGACCAAGAGAGAAAAGTAGCGTCAAAAGCGCCACAAACGCGGTGATCCCCGCCGCTGCAATTCTTAGACTTCTCACGATGCCAACTCCTCCTACATTACTGCGCAACAGAGTTCTCCTCATTGCGCACTTTTTATCCGTAGACCCGACGACGGGCCGTCCACGAGAGGAATAGGGCACGTCTTGTGCGAGGAGCGAGGCCCTGGCAACAAAAAACCCGATGCTGTTCGCATCGGGTCGAGAATCATCTTTGTCAGAGTTCCCGACCCTTTCCCACGCGGGCCGAAACCTGCTCACGGCGGGCGACCTGACTTAGAGGAAAGGGGGTTAGGCCCTTCCCCATCACAGTTGCGGGGACAGTACTGGACTCTCAGCTACCGGGTGCGTTTGCAACACCAGGCGCTGACCACCAGTTTCGCCATTGTGTCCGACCATCCGGGGCACAGGACACCTTGAGCATTTTTCGTTCGGTTGTTAAGATATAGCGCGAGTGTAGCAGAGCCGATCTGTGGCGTCAAGAAAGATCAGCGTCGCCGGCTATGATTCAACGCATTGAAGAGCGAAAGGAGGGCGTTTATGTCCAAGCCGATCATCTACGTGGATCAGTCGAACGTTCGCGAGGGCAAGTTTGAAGCTCTCAAAGAGGCGATGGACGAGCTGATCGAATTCATTGACGCAAATGAGCCCCGGTTAATTGCTTACGACGTCTACTTCAGCGAGGATCAGACGCGAATGACCGTCGTCCACATCCACTTTGACTCCGAGTCACTGGCGTTCCACATGGAGGTAGCCGGACACCTGTTCCCAAAATTCGCCGAGTTTGTGCAAATACAGACGGTCGATATTTACGGAGAGCCCGACGAAGCTCTGGTTAAACGGCTACAGGAGAAGGCGAGGATGCTGGGCAACGGAACCGTGAGGATCCACGGTCGTTACGGCGGGTTAGATCGTTTCTCATAAAAATTATGTAAACGAATTTGACAATCTCAGCCCGTCTGCTATAATCAGGCCCTGTCGATGCGGGGTAGAGCAGAGGCAGCTCGTCGGGCTCATAACCCGGAGGTCGTTGGTTCGAATCCAACCCCCGCTACTTAGGAGGAAAAGCCTCGGCCTTATGGTCGGGGTTTTTTTGTTGTCTACTGGGCGTCTATGCCTTCATCGAGCGCGGATTCGACCCGTCTGGTTCGGAGTGGAAGTAATGGTCGGGCGG
>JBMCFH010000006.1:0-45598 GCA_048620455.1 Chloroflexota bacterium
GCAACGGATCCTACCTTCAAACTCTGGGTAGCCACCAATGGAAAAGTTTCACGCATTGATAATCGGAGGAGGCGGCACCGGCGCAGCCGTGGCCCATGATCTGGCGCTGCGCGGCTTGCAGGTGACGTTGCTCGAGCGCGGCGAAGTGACGTCCGGAACCACAGGACGCCACCATGGACTGTTACACAGCGGCGCACGGTACGCGGTGAAGGATCAGGAGTCGGCGATTGAGTGTATCGAGGAAAATGAGATCCTGCGCCGTATCGCCCCTGGCTCGTTTGAAGAAAACGATGGTCTCTTCGTAGCCCTCACCGACGAAGATGTCGAGTATGGGCACCAGCTGTTGGAAGGGTGCGGCGAGTGTGGCATCCCCACAGAGCGGCTCACCGGAAAAGCAGCGCGGGAATTGGAACCGAACCTGAGCCCTGAAACGAAGATGGCAATACGCATCCCCGACGCCACCATGGACGCCATGCGCATGCCTCTGCGCTTCTTCGCCACGGCAAAACAGAATGGCGCGGTCATCAAAGCGTATCACGAAGTGCAGGACATCATCATCCGACAGGGCGTGGCTACCGGCGTGCACGCCATCGACCATACCAGCGGTCGCTCCTATGAGATAGGAGCGGACATCATCATCAACGCCGCCGGCCCCTGGTGCGGACAGATCGCAGACATGGCCGGCGTCGAAGTCCCCATCCGGCCCTCCCCCGGGGTAATGCTGGCGCTTGAAGGGCGCCTCTGCAATATGGTCATCAACCGTATGACGCCCTCCGGCGACGGAGACATCATCGTGCCCCAGCGCGGACTCTCGGTCGTCGGCACCAGTTCCTGGGTGGTCGATGACCCTGACGATCTGGGGCTTCCCAAGGACCACGTGCGGCTCATGTACGAAGAAGGATCGAAGATGATCCCCCTGGTCAATCATGCCCCGTTTCGCGCCGCCTGGTCTGCGGCGCGCCCGCTAATCGGGACACGCAAGGCGGACGCCGATAGTGGGCGCGAGCTGAGCCGCACCTTCAAATGTTTCGATCACGCCGACGAAGGCGTTGAAGGGTTTGTGACCATCACCGGCGGCAAGGCTACGACGCTGCGCGGAATGGCCGAGTCCACGGTCAACGTCGTCGTCGATAAGTTGGGAATCGACGCCCCCTGCCGCACGCGGGAAGTCGTTCTTCTTCCCTTTGAAGCGTACTATGCCTGAGAGAAAGCGCTGATGGCTCAGAAAGAGATCAAATTTCGAGTATTTCGTTACAAACAGGGCGATGAATCCGGACATTATGATACATTTTCAGTCACCGTTGACGAGGACACCACCGTCCTGATAGCCCTCCAGGATATTCGTCGCGACCAGGACAGCACGCTGACAGTGCGACATTCCTGTCACCACGCCTCATGCGGCACCTGTGCCATGATGATCAACGGTCGCGAACAGTTGGCCTGTGTGGTGAAAGTGCTGGACCTGGGTACGGACACCGTCGTGGTGGAGCCTTTGCGCAATATCCCCCTGATCAGCGATCTGGTCGTGGATATGAATGACTTTTATGATCGGCTCAACCCCGCCGGACGTCCCTACGTGCGCCGGAGCGAGTATCTAACAGAGGCGGAAACGCCCGAAGGCATCGAGGTCTACACGCGCTACGAGAATTGTATTGAGTGTGGCGCCTGTGTATCGGCCTGCCCGATCATGGGCACAGACCACGACTACTACGGACCGGCGGCGCTTGCCGCTGCGTGGCGCGTGGTTGAGGACCCCCGCGGCCAAGATCCTCAGGCCGCCCTGCAATGGGTCGACAACGAAAAGGGCTGCTGGCGGTGCCACGTGGCCTATGAGTGTACGGAGGTATGCCCAACCGGTGTTGACCCGGGTGGGAAGATCATGTTCCTGCGCCGCGAACTGACCAAACAGAAGTTCCGACGACTGTTTTCTTTTGGACGCGGGTAAGCCGCCCGGGTTGATTCCCCAAGGAGAGTTTTTCGTGCAAGACGTACAGAATACAGAACAGGCGAAGAGAGTTCGACCAAGGCGCCCTCTCCAGGCCTGGTTTGACGTACGCCGCGACCGGCTTGGTTCCTGGGCCTTTGCGCTCAACCGGCTGACTGCGCTGGGACTGACCCTCTACCTGTTCATCCATCTGGCAGTCCTCAGCCTTCTGGCTCGTGGCGAGGAAAGTTGGGACGCTTTTCTGGAGCTGGCCCGCTCCCCACTTTATCTGACGCTTGACGTCATCCTCATTTTCGGCATTCTGTTCCACGGTTTAAATGGACTACGGGTGGCGCTGGTGGGGATGGGCGTCGGCGCCCGGCAACACCGCACGTTATTCTGGATTTTGTCAGCCATCGGACTGGTGCTCTTGCTAATCAGTGCCTGGCTGGTCTTTACCATATAGGAGCCGGAAGATGGAACAAAGGATGGCAGACAGGCAGGCGCAAATGACCAGACGCAGCCCGGCCGGCGCTCTTTGGCTTATCCAGGCCTTCAGTGGAGTGCTTCTCGTTCTGCTCCTTCTCTTGCACATGGTGGCACACCACTTTGTCGTGGAGGGTGGGTTGCGCAATTTCCAGCAGGTGATCGAGTACGTCTCAAACCCGGCCATTTTCGTTATTACGATCATTTTCCTTGTCGTGGTTACCGTTCACGCCATGCTCGGTTTGCGCGCCATCATCATGGATCTCAACCTCAGTCAGGGGACACAGCGCATGGTCGACTGGATCCTGGTCATGGTCAGCCTTGCCGCTATCGGCTACGGCATCTGGCTTGAAGTAACCATTGTCAATCTCTAGGCGGCGCACAGAAGCAGACCACATATCCCGTGCGCAGCCACGATGACCTCTTTGCAATCCAACTAATCTTCGTATCAACGTGAGGCGATCTTGGTCAGTATAGTTATAGTGTCCCACAGCAGCGGCCTGGCGGAAGGGGTGCGGGAGCTGGCGAGTCAGATGGCCCACGAAAGTGACGTGCGCATCGCCGTAGCCGGGGGCGTTGACGATCCCGAAAATCCAATCGGCACGGATGCACTCAAAGTTCACCAGGCAATTGAGGAAGTATATAGCGAAGACGGCGTCCTCATCCTGATGGATCTGGGAAGCGCCCTGCTCAGCGCCGAAACGGCGCTAGAGTTCCTCTCTGAAGAGCAACAGGCAAACGTGAAGCTTTGTCCCGCGCCTCTGGTCGAAGGCGCAGTCGCCGCCGTCGTACAGGCATCGGTAGGCGCCACGCTTGACCAGGTCTGCGCCGAAGCAATGGGCGCCATGAGCGCCAAGCAGCAACAGATGCCTGAGCCGGCTACGGAGACGTCTGAGGACGACCAGACGGCGGCCGCTGAATCCGAGGCGCGCCTTACCATCCGCAATCGGCTGGGACTCCACGCGCGCCCGGCAGCCCGCTTCGTCGCCACCGCCAACCGCTTCGACGCCACTATCACCGTACGTAAGGGGCAGCGCTCGGCCAACGCCAAGAGCATCAATCAGATAGCCACGCTGGGCGCCCGGCAGGGAGACGAAATCATCGTCTCCGCATCGGGACCTGACGCAGCCGACGCTGTGGCCCAGCTGGAGGCGCTGGTAGAAGACAATTTTGGCGAAGAAGAACAGGAGCTTGAAGCACGCCAGCCGGAACCGCAAGCGGAGCCCGCGGCGCCCGTCGTTGCCGAGGCCGGTGTTCTTACAGGCATTCCTGCCTCGCCGGGCATCGCCATCGGTCCGGCTGTGCACTACCGCCAGCAACTGCCGGAGGTTCACGCGCGACAGGTGGACGACGCCTCGGCGGAATGGGAAGCGCTTCTTGCAGCTATCGAAGAAGCGCAGAGCGAACTACAGGCTTTGCAGAAGCGAGTAACCGAACTCGGCGATAGAGCCGAAGCAGATATCTTCAGCGCCCACGCGCTTATCCTCAAAGACCCGGCTCTGATCGACGCCGTTCGCGAGCGCATCTTTGAAGAGAAGATGAACGCGGCGGCAGTCTGGCAGCAGGAAATTGAGGCGGTTGCCACGGAGTACCGGGCCATCGAAGATGACTACATGCGGGCGCGCGCCGACGACGTACTTGACGCCGGCCGGCGGGTCCTGCGCCACCTCCTTGACGCAGGCCCCAGTACGCTAGAACTGGACGAACCGGCCATCATCCTCGCCGCCGACCTCACGCCCTCCGATACCGCACAATTCGATCCTCAGCTGGTCAAAGGCATCTGCACGGAACACGGCGGCGCCACCTCTCACAGCGCGATCCTGGCCCGCGCCTACGGCATCCCTGCCGTGGTGGGCATCGGCCAGGCGCTACAAACAGTGTTAGAGGACCAGACGCTGGCCCTGGACGGGCAGAAGGGCACCGTATGGGTTGATCCTGACGCCGAGACGCTTGGCGACCTGCAGGAAAAACGTGAAGAGTGGGAAGCGCGCGAAGAAGAAGCGCGGGCCGAGAGCCAGGCGCCGGCCGTCACCCGTGATGGGCAACGCATCGAAGTAGCAGCCAACATAGGGGGGCGACGCGACGCAGATGTGGCGTTGGAGTACGGCGCCGAGGGCGTGGGCCTGTTCCGCACCGAGTTTCTCTTTCTGGATAGGGAAGAAGCGCCGTCTGAAGAAGAACAGCTTGAGGTCTATCGCAGCGTCGCCGCCACCATGGGCCAGCGTCCAATCATCATCCGCACCCTGGACGTCGGCGGCGACAAACCCTTGCCCTACTTTCCCACCGGCGAAGAGGATAACCCCTTCCTGGGCTGGCGTGGTATCCGCTTCTGCCTGGACCGACCTGACATCTTCGTGCCGCAACTTCGCGCAATCTTGCGCGCGGGCCACGGGCACAACGTTAAACTGATGTTTCCCATGGTCAGTACCGTCCAGGAAGTGAGAGCCGCCCGCTCACTGCTGGACGATGCCAAGGCTCAGCTTCGTGAAGAAGATCTCCCCTTCGACGCCGAAATGGCGGTTGGAATCATGATCGAAGTACCCGCGGCTGTGGCCATCGGCGATCAACTGGCACAGGAAGTAGACTTTTTCAGCATCGGCACCAACGACCTCACCCAGTATGTGATGGCGGCCGATCGCGGTAACGCGCAGGTGGCCGATCTGGCGCACGCTCTCCACCCGGCTGTACTGCGAATGGTCCAGCAGACCGTTCAGGCAGCGCACGGTGCCGGTATCTGGGTGGGGATGTGCGGCGAACTCGCCGGCAATGCACTGGCGACGCCGCTGCTTATCGGCCTGGGACTGGACGAGCTGAGCATGAATGCCCCGGCGATCCCCGCTGTCAAGAAAGTGATTCGCAGCCTGGAGCGTGAGCAGGCTCGTGAAATCGCCGCGGCGGCTTTGCAAAAAGTGAGCGCGGCCGATGTGGAAACCTTCTTACAAGAGACGCTGTCCTAACTGATACGGCGAAAGGTCACGTCTGGGTGCCGCTCGGCGTAGTAGCCCACCTCGAATTCGGAACGGAAAAGAGCCACTAACCGCCCGTCGCTATCCTCAGTGCGCAACAGGCCGTACTCCCAGGGCAAGGCCTCCACCTTATCTGCGGGCCCCTCTACCAATCGCGCTTCCTGATGCGGCAGCGGATCCAGGCGTGTAGGCACACCATACTCCCCTTCCAGCCGCGCCCGCACCACGTCGAACTGCAAGACACCGACCACGGCAAGAATCGGATCGCGTCGCGCCGCGTCTGTCTCGTGCAACACCTGCATCGCGCCTTCCGTCTCCAGCTGCTTCAACCCTTTGCGGAACTGCTTATACTTGCTGATGTCCTCGTTGATTAGCCTCGCGAAATGCTCCGGGGCGAAACGGGGGATCCGCTTGTACTGAAAGTCACCATCTGCAGTCACGGTATCGCCAATCGTAAAGTCGCGCCGGTTACCGGGCACACCGATGATGTCACCGGCGTAGGCTTCGTCGATTACCTTGCGCTCATCGGCAAAAAATCGATAGGGTCGCGAAAGCCGAATCGTATTGCCCGTGCGCGTCTGTTGCACCGTCATGTTGCGCTCAAACTGCCCGCTACAGACGCGGATGAAGGCAACGCTGTCCCGGTGGCGCGGATCCATGTTGGCCTGGATCTTGAACACAAACCCCGAGAACGGCGTTGTCTCCGGCTCGATGGGACCCGCGTCGCTCTCGTAGGCGCCCGGCGCCGGAGCATACTCCACGAAGTCGTCGAGGAACAGCTGCACGCCAAAATTCGTCAGCGCGCTGCCGAAATAAACCGGCGTCTGCTGCGCAGCCAGAAAAGCGTCTTCGTCAAAGGCGCGCAACTCATCCAGCAGGCCAATGTTGACGATCAGATCCTCGTACTGCATGCTGCTCAACCCATCTTCAATACGCGGATCGTCCATCGTCGTGATCGACTCCGGCGAGATCGTCTGATTGTGCACCGTGCGATCGTAGAGATACACCTGCTCCTGCTGGCGATCGTAAACGCCGAGGAAGTTGTTCCCGTCGCCAATCGGCCAGTTCATGGGCACCGGTTCCATCTCCAGAACCGTCTCAATCTCATCCAAGAGCGCCAACGGATCGCGAGCGGGCCGGTCCAGTTTGTTGATGAAGGTGAAGATAGGAATGTTGCGCTGGCGACAGACGTCGAACAGCTTCCGCGTCTGCGGTTCCACGCCCTTCGCCGCGTCCAGGATCATCACGGCGCTATCCACAGCCATCAACGTACGATAGGTATCCTCCGAGAAATCCTGATGGCCGGGCGTATCCAGCAGATTCACCACGTGCCCCATATAGGGAAACTGCAGCACGGTGGAGGTGACCGAAATACCACGCTCCCGCTCCATCTCCATCCAGTCAGACGTCGCGCTGCGCTGGTTGCGGCGCGCGCGTACACTTCCGGCCAGGTGAATGGCGTTTCCGTACAGTAACAGCTTCTCTGTAAGCGTCGTCTTACCCGCGTCAGGGTGCGAGATGATGGCAAACGTGCGCCGTTTGCCAATCGCCTCGCTCAGCGCCGGATTGACAGAACCGTTTTTCGCAGTTTCCTCGCTTTTCGTCTTTTCCTGCAACATGCGCATTCCTTCACACAGCAAGAGCGGTCGCGGACGGGCCGCAACCGCTCACAATTTCCTTCGTACGTTATTACTACCCGAAATTACAGGTTAATAGTATAACATCTCGCCGGCAACGCGCCATTAGCGTTTCGTAACAGAGATTGCAGTGCGAGCGTTCGGCGCCCATTCTGCGGAAGGTAGACCATCCGCTTCGGACCATCATTTCCACAGCTTGCGCCAGAGGCGAAACAGAAGAGCCAGCAGAAACATTGCCAGCAGCAGGCCCAGTATAATCAACAGCTCTACCAGTCCGACCGGCATCATCGTGGTCGCGCCTCCGGCTGGGCATCCCTGGTTCTGCTCATAAGCTCAGTATGTGACGGGCGATGACCAGCCTCTGAATTTCACTGGTCCCTTCTCCGATGGTCATCAGCCGCGTGTCGCGATAGATGCGCTCCACAGGAAACTCGCGGCTGTAGCCGTACCCGCCATGAACCTGAATCGCGTTGCGGCAAACGCGTTCGCTCACCTCGGTGGCAAACAGCTTGGCCATCGCCGCCGCCTTTGTGTACGGAAGGCCCTTCTCTTTACGCCACGCGGCCTGGTAGACCATCAGGCGCGCGGCCTCAATCTCCGTCGCCGCATCGGCCACCATCCACTGTATCGCCTGGAAGTTGCCAATAGATTTTCCAAATGCCTCCCGCTCCTCAGCATAGCGCACCGCTTCCTCAAACGCCGCCTGTGCCAGTCCGGTCGCCAGCGCGCCGATACCGATGCGACCATTGTCCAGAATAGCCAGCGTCTGGTGCAGGCCGCGCCCCTCCTGACCCAAGAGGTTCTCCAGCGGCACGCGCACGTCCTTGAAGTTCACAGCATGCGTCGGCGAGCCCTTCAAGCCCATTTTTTTCTCCGCCGGCCCGATCGTAATCCCCGGCGTGTCTGTAGGCACCACTATCTGGCTCAGGCTGCGGCTCCCTCCATCCGGATCGGTACGGCATAGCACAACCATAATGTCCGCGATGGAAGCATTGGTCATCCACATTTTGTTGCCGTCGATCACCCACTCATCGCCGTCGCGTACTGCCTGTGTGCGCACGCCACCCTGCAAGTCAGAACCGGCGCCCGGCTCGGTAAGGCCAAGGCAACCCAACCGTCCTTCGCCACTGGCAAGGGGCGGTAGCCAGCGCTGCTTCTGATCGTCAGTTCCATATTTCACGATCGGGCCCAGCGCCAATCCATTGTGGGCAGAAATCGCCAGCGCCGTCGAACCGCAGCCCCAACCGAGCTCTTCGATGGCAATGGCTGCGCTGATAGCATCAACCTCCGCCCCGCCGTACTCCATTGGCACCTCCAGACCCAACAGACCCAGCGGTCCCATCTTGCGCACGGCGTCCCAGTTGAACTCTGCGTTCTCGTCGACTTCCCGTGCCCTGGGCTTCACCTCGTTAGCTACAAACTTGTGCACCAGTTGTCGAAACTGCTCTTGCTCCTCTGATAACTCAAAGTTCATCGTCCTTCCTCTTTCGCTCGATGCTGTCCTGAACGCCCGTTCCAGTGCCTGCGCCGGACGTGGTGTAACGGGGCAATTCTAGCAGCGTTCATCACAATACTCAACGCAGTAGCGTGCGGCATCGGACACAGCGCGTCGCACGTCGGTCAGAAATTGCCTCTTTGTACAACGCCGCTTATAGTAGAGCCTACGGTCGGCCGGCGATGGGCGGGCCCAATACGCAATCAGGCAGAGGGTGTTTATAAGCGAGCGGGTGTGATTGAAAAGGCTGCGTATAGATTTAGAGAACAGGTTACAATCCTTGGCGCTATCATCGCCATTGCCTGGATCCTGGAAATTATCGACGTCCTCTTTCTGCGCCAGGCCCTGAATCAGTTTGGCGTCATACCACGCCAGCCCTCAGGCGTCTGGGGCATCTTCTTCATGCCCTTTCTCCACGGTGGCCTGGCGCATCTTGCTGCCAATACCCTGCCCTTTCTCATTCTGGGCTGGCTGGTGTTGTTACGACGCACCATAGATTTTGTGTGGGTTACGGTGCTCACCATGATAATGACCGGCGCCGGCCTGTGGCTCCTGGGCTCGCCACGCGTCATCTACATCGGCGCCAGCGGTCTCATCTTTGGCTACTTCGGCTTCCTGTTGCTGCGCGGCTACTTCGAGCGTAGCGCACAGTCGCTGCTGATCTCGGGACTCGTCGGCGTCTTCTATGGCGGTCTCCTACTCGGCGTCCTGCCGCAACGCCCCGGCATCTCCTGGGAAGCGCACCTGCTGGGCCTGTTGAGTGGTATACTCGCTGCTCGCCTGCTTTCGAATCGTCCCGCCGAGGGCGATAGCCCGGCAGAGTTCGAGCACACTGTGTGACATCTGTTTCTTAAACCCGTGGCATTTGTCACATTGTCGTGAGTCGTATCATGTGTATAGTGAATTTCTAAGTGAGCTTTTCTCAGGTTTACATAGCTTTAGCCATAATTGTGGATGATTTCCGCCAAAACCTGCTAATACTATAGGAATATTACGCATGTCCTCTGCCACGCCTTACCCTCCTCCACGTCTGGTATTCTGGGAAACTACCGCCGGCTGCAATCTCAACTGCATTCACTGCCGGCGTATGACCGTCGCCGACCAGTTAATGCCGCAAGATCTGTCGACGCAGGAAGCGCTGGACCTTGTCGATCAGATAGCGGCGATGGGGCGGTCGATCCTCGTCCTCTCCGGCGGCGAACCACTCTTTCGCCCGGACATCTTCGAGATTGCCGGGCATGCTACAGGCGCCGGGCTGATTGTAGCCCTGGCCACAAACGGGACGCTGATTACAGCAGAGACAGCAACACAGATTAAGGCGCACGGCATCCGGCGTGTGAGCATCAGCTTCGATGGCGCTGACGCAGCCACGCACGATCTGTTCCGTGGCGCAGGCAGCTACGATCGCGCCCTGGACGGCATCGATCACCTGCGTACTGCGGGCGTACCATTCCAGATCAATACCACCGTGGCTCGCCACAACGTGCACCAGATGCCCGAGACGTTGGCTTTTGCGCGCGCCATCGGCGCCTCTGCCCTCCACCTGTTCCTGCTGGTTCCCGTCGGCTGCGGCGTTGAAATCGCCGACGACCAGCAAATCACGCCAGAAGAGTACGAGGGCGTGCTCAACTGGATGTATGATGCCGAAATGGAAGGGGGCATTGAATTGAAGGCCACCTGCGCGCCCCACTACTTCAGAATTGTACGCCAGCGCCAGGCTGAAGAACGGCGTAATGGTGTGGTTCGCCAGGGCCCACAGAGTATGCGCCGGCAACGGGAAAAAGGGCGGAGTCACGCGCATCCCGGTGGCCCGCCGGCAATGAACAGCATGACCAAAGGGTGTCTCGCCGGGACAGGCGTCGTTTTTGTCAGCCATCGCGGCGAAGTCTTTCCCTGCGGCTACTTACCGGTGGAAGCCGGTCATCTACGCCGCCAACCGTTCGAGACTATCTGGCAGGAGTCGCCCCTCTTCGCCGATCTCCGCGATCCGGAACGACTCCAGGGAAAATGTGGCGTGTGCGAATTTAAGCGCGTCTGCAGCGGCTGCCGCGCCAGAGCCTACGGCATGACGGGCAACTACCTTGGCGAAGAACCGTTCTGCACTTACGAGCCCCGAACCATGCGCGACGAGGCTGCGGGCATATGATTGATCCGCGGTCAGGCGAGCGCCTTCGTGTTGCCATCGTAGGCGGCGGCATCACCGGTCTCAGCGCGGCCTATTTTCTAGAAGAAATGTCCCGCCAACAGTCGCTGGACATAGGAGTCACACTTCTGGAAAGAAGAGAGCGGTGGGGAGGAAAGATCATCACAGACGAAGTCGCCTCACAGGAAGAACAACCCTTTGTCATCGAAGGCGGCCCTGATTCGTTTATTACCCAGAAGCCGTGGGCCTATCAACTGGCAAAAGAACTGGGCATGGAAGAGCGCTTGCTGCCTACCAACGACGACCGCCGCCGGGTGTTTGTCCTCAACAATGGGCGACCCGTGCCTCTACCAGACGGCGTCATGCTCATCGTACCGACACGCTTCACGCCGTTCGCACTATCACCCTTAATCTCTCCGTTGGGCAAATTGCGTATGGCGATGGATCTGTTCATCCCTGCCCGCCAGGACGATGGAGACGAAACGCTCGCAGAGTTCGTCACCCGTCGCCTGGGCAGTGAAGCGCTGGATAAGATCGCAGAGCCATTGATGTCGGGCATTTACAACGCTGAGGCAGACAGACAGAGCCTGATGGCAACCTTTCCGCGCTTTCGAGCAATCGAGAAGCGCCACGGCAGCCTCATCCGCGGTATGCTCGCCGCGCGGCGTGCCCGCATCGGACAGACACCGAGCGGCGACGAACCACCATCTATTTTCGTTTCGTTTCGGCGCGGCATGATCGAATTGGTGGAGGAGCTGGAGAACCGCCTGCGCGGTGACTGTCGCCTGAGCACCACCGTCCAACGGATTGAGCGCAGCGACGACGCTTATACGCTCACGCTGAGCAGCGGTCGGGAGTTGCAGGCAGACGCCGTTGTGTTAGCCGTACCCGCTTACGTCGCGGCACACCTGCTGCGCTCTCTCTCCCCAACCGCAGCCGCGGAACTAGATAGAATTCGGTATGTGAGCACAGGTACCATTTCTCTGGCCTTCCAGGCGCAGGAGGTGCCAGATCTCATAGACGGTTTCGGGCTGGTCATTCCCGGTAGTGAAAAACGGTCCATCAATGCAGTTACCGTTACCACGACCAAATTCGATGAGCGCGCGCCACAGGACCACGTTCTCTTGCGAGCGTTCTTCGGTGGGTCGCGCAGCCCCCAAATGATGGATCTGGAGGATGCCAGCCTGATCGCAGTCGTGCGCAGCGAGCTAAAACAGTTATTGAACGTCCAGGCGGCGCCGCTGTTTCATCGCATCTACCGCTGGCAGCGCGCTAATCCACAATATGACGTGGGGCACCTCAGCCGTGTGGCGGCGATTGAAGCAGCGATGCCGGACCACGTCTACGTCACAGGCAGCCCGTATCGCGGCATTGGCGTTCCTGACTGCATTCACCAGGCCGAGCAGACGATCCAGACGTTGCTCCAGAACAAGAACGTTGCCTTGACACACCCTGCTGGCACGGTATAATTTTCACAACTGCATAGATTTAGTTAGGTTTTGTAGGTTTTACACACATTTCTGTATGACAGAAGAACCGCGAACAACAACGGAAGAGTGGCTGCCATTGAGCAAAGCGGCACAGCAACTCAACGTGCACCCCACCACCCTCCGCCGGTGGGCCGATAACGGCGACATCCCCGTCATGCTCACCCCCGGTGGACACCGGCGTTTTGCAGCCTCAGATCTGGTCACATTTGCCAACGAGCGGCATGGTCTGCGCCATGTCAACGACCTGGAGCAAATGTGGGCCAACGCTGCCCTGACCCAGACGAGACAGGAGATCACCACACATCAGGACGAACATTGGCTGGCAACCTTCGACGAGGATGTCAGATCCCGCCATCGCCAGCTTGGACAGCGCCTGATGGGTCTTACCTTGCGTTACCTCTCCGAAGATGACGGCGAGCCGTTGCTCCAGGAAGCGCGTCAGATCGGAGACGAGTATGCGCAAATTGCGCTGGATGCGTCGATGCCCCTGACAGAGGCAGTAGAGGCAGCCATGTTTTTCCGGGATACGCTGGTTGAAACGGCGCTACATCTACCCGAAGATACCCACGTGCGCCCCGAAGCCAGCCTGCGCCTCTTGCGCCGCATCAACCGGCTTTTGAATGTTGTCCAACTGGCCATTGCCGAGGTATACGATGCCTATTACACAGATCGCCTGCCTCGGACTTAGCCACCACACGACGCCGGTAGCCTTGCGCGAGAGGATAAGCTGTCTCCTCTCCGAAGAAGCACACCGTTCCTTTGCCACAGCAGCGGAATCAGTAGAGGGCATCTCGGAGCTTTCCCTGTTAACCACCTGCAACCGGATCGAACTCTATGCTCGCGTAGACGCCGACGCTGCCGCCGCTCGGGACATCCTACGCCACTATCTCGAAGCCAACCACAGCGTTGACCTCGGCCCCCTCCGCGACCATCTTTACTTTTATACGGGGCGCGCCGCAGTCGAACACCTGGCGCGCGTCGCCGCCGGCCTTGATTCCCTGGTTCTGGGCGAGCCACAGATTCTGGGCCAGGTTACCGATGCGTACGTACAGGGCGTTGAGTCAGGCGCCATTGGCGACGTTCTCTCCGTTCTGTTCCGTTGCGCTATCCGCACCGGTAAGCGCGCGCGCACTGAGACAGCCATCAGTAGCAATCCTGCCAGCATCAGCTCGGTTTCCATTACCCTTGCCGAACAGATCGTCGGTAATTTGCAGGAGCACGATGTCCTGGTGATCGGTCTGGGACAGATGGGCCAGCTGGCGTTAAGCGCCCTGCGCAAGCGCAAGGTTTCACGGATTGCCGTAGCAAACCGCACGCCACAACGCGCCGAGCGGTTGAACGGCGATGGGCAAACAAAAGTTTACACCCTGGAACAGCTGCCACAGGCCCTGGTCAGCGCCGACGTTGTGATCAGCGCGACCGCAGCGCCGCATATCCTCATCGACCGCCAATTGGCAGAGAAAGTGGCACAGGAACGGCAAACACGCCCCCTGGTCATCATCGACATCGCCGTGCCGCGGGACGTCGAGCCGGAGGTACGCCACGTAGACGGGATACACCTCTTCAACATGGACGACCTCCAGGATACGCTGGACCGATCCCTTGCCGCGCGCAAAAAGGAAATCCCCAAAGTAGAAGCTATCATTGAGGAAGAGCTTGAGTCGTTGGATCGCGAGTACCGCGAGTTCACCATCAAGCCGGTGATCAGCACCCTGCGGCAAAAGGCGGAAGTAATCAGACAGCGCGAGCTACAGCGAACGATGCGCTATCTGGGCGAGGATATTGATCCTGAAACGTTGAAGCACGTGCAGCACCTCTCTCGTTCGCTTGTCAATAAATTGCTGCACGAACCAACGTCGCGGCTGCGTGAAAGGGCGACGGCAGACGATGCGGAAGAGTACGCGTCAACCGTCAGGGATCTGTTCAATCTCAACGACAGCGCTCAAGATGAGCATGATGCATGATATGACAACCCGCACGCTAATTTTTGGTACTCGCACTTCGCGTCTGGCACGCTGGCAAACCGCATACGTTGTAAGACAGTTAGAACAGGCCTGGCCCAATTTATCCTGCGAAATTGTACCCATCGTGACTCGTGGCGACCGCGTTATCGACAAACCATTGCCGGAGATCGGCGGCAAGGGCCTGTTTACCGCCGAGTTGGAAGAGGCGCTGCGCGAGGGTCAGATCGACCTCGCCGTGCACTCTCTGAAAGATCTTCCGGTGGAGAATGCCCCCGATCTGACTATCGGCGCCATCCCGCAGCGCGCCAGCGTTCAGGATGGCCTGGTCGCCCGCGACGGGCACACGCTGGAGACATTGCCACCGGGATCGGTCGTGGGCACAAGCAGCCTGCGTCGCCAGGCACAAATACTGGCTGTGCGCCCCGATCTATGCGTCAGGTCGATTCGAGGCAACGTGGGTACGCGCGTGCGCAAGGCGCTGGAAGAAGATTACGATGCCGCGGTGCTTGCCGCCGCCGGGCTACAGCGTCTGGAGATGGAAGACGTAGCATCAGCCTGGCTTTCGCTGGACGTCATGTTGCCGGCCCCTGGACAGGGTGCGCTCGCCGTTCAATGTCGCGCCGACGATGAGGAAACGTTGCGTTTGCTGCAGGCAATCGAAGATCCGGACACGCGCGCCGCAACCACGGCCGAGCGTCGCTTTTTGCAGGCATTGGGCGGCGGGTGCTCCGCGCCAATTGCCGCCTTCGCCCGTCCGAACGGCGACGGCAGCCTGGAAATGATGGCGCTTATCGCTGCGCCCGATGGAGGTCAGCTGATTCGCGTGCAGGGCGAGGGGAATGACGCCCGGCACCTGGGTGAATCGCTGGCCCAGAAGGCGATGCAGCAGGGGGCCCAGGCAATCCTCGACGAGATCACGGCGAAGACCAGCATGTCGCTGCAACCGCGGCCCTTGCAAGACGTACGGGTGGTGGTCACCCGCGCGCGAGCACAGGCGCCCGACCTTGCCCGGCGCCTGAGCGCACTGGGCGCCGACCCCGTGCTCTTTCCCACGATCAGGATCGCCCCGGTGGCTGACACCACGGAGTTAGACGAGGCCATCCGCGCACTGTCCAACTTTGACTGGGTGATCTTCACCAGCGTCAACGGCGTGTCCATATTCTGGGAACGGATTGAGGCGCTGGGGAAGGATGAGCAGGCCTTTGAGGGCGTTGGCGTCGCCGCCATTGGCCCTGCGACGGGCCAGGCGCTGGCTGAGGCAGGAATTGAACCCGATTTCGTTCCTGACGAGTTTGTCGCCGAGCGCATCGCCGAAGGGTTGGGTGATGTCAGCGGCCTGTCCATTCTCTTGCCGCGCGCCGAATTAGCCCGTGCCACTCTGGCAGATATGTTGGCCGAACAAGGCGCACGCGTGCAAGAAATCGCCACCTACCGTACGCTGCCGGCGATTATCGGCGAAGAGGAACTGTCGCAACTGGAAGACGTAGACCTGATCACGTTTACCAGCTCCTCCACCGTGCGTAATTTCGTGGATCTGGTGGGCGGTCCGAAAGAAATCCGCCGCCGCATCGGCGACGCACACATCGCCTGTATCGGACCAATCACGGCGGGCACAGCGGCCGAGTTGGAGATGCCGGCGGACATTGTAGCCGAGACGTACACGATGGAAGGTCTGGTCGATGCCATCCGCGACTACTACGAGAACGGCTAACGGCTCAGTAGCAGCGTCGTGCGATGCGGACCAGCCCATCGCCTGGCTCCGTCCTCGGCTCCTGTGCACAAAAGACAATCACTCTTAGAACGTAAAGGAAGCTCTGTCACCATGTTAGATGAGAGCAAAGAACGCACCGGCGCGAAGACCACAGACCGTGGCTTTCCTGTTGTACGTCCGCGGCGGCTGCGCGCGACTCCCGCCATGCGCCGCATGGTGCGCGAAACTAGCCTCAGCCCGGACGATTTCATTTATCCTCTGTTCGTGACGCACGGCAGCGATGTGCGTAATCCGATCGATTCGATGCCCGGGATTCACCAGTTTTCCGTGGATCAGTTACCGCAAGAGGTAGAAGCCATTGCCAGACAGGGCATACCGGCGGTCATTCTCTTTGGCATCCCCGAGCACAAAGATCCCGTCGGTCTGGAGAACTTCAATCCCCAGGGCATCATCCCCCGTGCCATACGCGCCATAAAAGATAGCGTGCCCGAGCTGCTGGTGGTTACCGACGTCTGTCTCTGTGAATATACCGATCATGGTCATTGCGGCCTTTTGAACCAGGGCAACGGCGAGCGCCCTTCGCCGCACCAGGAGGAAGGCTACGTCCTCAACGACGAGACTCTCCCCATTCTGGGTCGCGTGGCCCTTGCGCACGCCGAAGCCGGCGTCGACATCGTGGCGCCCAGCGGCATGATGGATGGGATGGTAGCCGCCATTCGCCGCCGTCTGGATGGCGACGGATTCTCGCACATACCTATCATGTCCTACGCCGTCAAGTACGCGTCTGCCTTCTATGGCCCTTTCCGCGATGCAGCCGAAGGCGCGCCTAAATTCGGCGACCGCAGTACACACCAGATGGACCCGGCCAATGTACGCGAGGCCCTCCGTGAAGCAGCCTTAGATGTACAGGAGGGGGCCGATTTTCTCATGGTGAAGCCGGCGCTTCCCTATCTGGACGTGATCCGACGGGTGCGCGACGCGTATCCACAACTGCCCATGGCGGCTTATAACGTCAGCGGCGAATATGCCATGCTCAAGGCAGCCGCAGCGAACGGATGGCTGGATGAAGAGCGAGTCGTACTGGAAACGTTGACCGGCATCAAGCGCGCTGGCGCCGATATGATTATTACGTATCATGCCAGAGAAGCAGCGAACTGGTTGACGCGATGAAATTAGATGCGGAGTTGAAGGAACAATGGCACTAGATATTCGAAGAAGTGAAGATACCGACGCTGTTGATATCACCGAGAAAGGGCGCAGCGCCGAAGGGAATGTGATTTCCTCCGACCGCCGGCTCTTCATGCAACTGTTGGCCTACGGAGATTGCGACGATACAGCACCGCTCATCGAGGCCCTGAAACAGGAGGAGATAAGCGCGGTGCTGTACGAGGACATCAACGACCCGCAGGGCATCGCCCTCCTCACATACAGCGAAGATCCCAACTACTTTATCGAGGATTTGCGCCGTTTTCTCAACCGGCCCCCGTTCAGTCACCTGACTCCCAGGCCCGAGTACACCATGTTGGGACGCACCTATGCCATCGGGTACGAATCGGATCTGGAACAGACCCTGATCAAGCGCCCGCAACGACGAGTGACCGATCCCAACCTGCCCTGGGCCATCTGGTACCCACTGCGCCGTTCCGGCTCGTTTGAGCAGCTGAACCCGGATGAGCAGCGCGTCATCCTCATGGAACACGGCGGCATTGGGCGCGCATTTGGCAAAGCGGGTCACGGGTACGACATCCGGTTGGCCTGCCACGGCCTGGATAAAAATGATAATGACTTTGTCGTAGGACTGGTTGGCCCAGAGCTATATCCGCTTTCACACATCGTAGAACGCATGCGCAAGACAAAGCAAACGTCGCTCCACCTGGAGCGGCTGGGCCCGTTCTTTATCGGCAAGGCGGTCTGGCAGGGCGGCGTTTGAAATAGGGCGGCGCGCTAGCTGTCGACAACGACAAAAATTGAACACAAAGGCATAAAATAATGAACGCTAGTTCTGAACCCACTTCGCGCTTTTTGCGCGCCTGCCGGCGCCTTTCTGTAGATGCCACGCCCATATGGCTGATGCGGCAGGCAGGGCGCTACATGCCCGAATATCGCCAGATCCGCGCCCGCCACAGCATGCTTGAGGTTCTCGGCAATCCGCAGCTGGCGGCAGAAATTACGATGCAGCCTATCGAGGCATTCGACCTGGACGCCGCCATTATCTTCGCCGATATCTTGCCCCCGCTCATCGGCATGGGCCTGGACCTGGAGTTTGTCAAAGGGGAGGGACCGCGTATCCACAACCCGCTCACGCGCCCCTATGACATTGACATGCTGGCGACCCCGCCCGCAGAAGCCACGCGACTGGCTTCCACTCTGGAAGCGATTCGCATCGTTTCCGACGAGCTACGAACGCGAGAGTTACCCCTGATCGGGTTTGCCGGCGCACCGTTCACGCTTGCCAGCTACGCCATTGAAGGTGGCGGATCGAAAAACTATATCATGGCTAAGTCCCTGATGTACAGCGAACCGGCTGCCTGGCGGCGGTTGATGGACAAGATGGTCACCGTGCAGGCCGACTATATGCTGGCGCAGGTGCGCGCCGGCGCCTCAGCCTTGCAGCTATTCGATTCCTGGGCCGGCCTGGCTCTGGGAAAGGCCGATTACGAACGATACGTGAAGCCTTACAACACCCGGCTATTCGAGATGTTGGAGAAAGCGGGCGTGCCGGTGATTAATTTCAGCACAGGCACCGCCGCCTACCTGGACACCGTGGCAGCCTGCGGCGGAGACGTGATCAGCGTCGATTGGCGCATGCCCCTCGACTGGGCGTGGGAGAAAATCGGCCTGCAATACGCGATTCAGGGCAATCTTGATCCGGTCAGTCTCCTCGCTCCCTGGTCCGAGCTCAAACATCGCGTCGACGACGTTCTGCAACGGGCCCAGGGCCGGCAGGGACATATTTTCAACCTGGGACATGGCATCTTCCCCAACACGCCTGTAGAAAACGTGCGGCGCCTGGTCGATTACGTTCACGAACAGACCAGCGCTTGAGATCCAGCACACAGAAAGGAATAGGATGACAGAAACAAACCAACCCATCGGTGTTCTGATTATGGCCTATGGTGGCCCTAATTCTCTGGAGGAAATCCCGGGCTATCTCGCCGACATCCGCAACGGACGGGTGACGTCCACCGCGGTTCTCGAAGAGATAACCAACAACTACCGTAAGATTGGCGGCAAATCGCCCCTACTGGAAATAACGCAACGGCAGGTCGACGCCATCCAGGAAGCGCTGGGCGACTCCTTCTGCTGCTACCTGGGGATGCGGCACTGGGCGCCGTGGATTGAGGAAACAATTCGCGACATGGTGCAGGACGGCATAGAGCGCGCCGTCAGCCTGGTACTCGCGCCGCACTATAGCAAGATGAGCGTGGCCAAGTACCAGGCTAAAATCGCCGACGGGCTGCGCATGTTCCACGGCGACATCACCTTCGAGCACATTTCCAGCTATCATGACGCGCCGAAGTACATCGAGGCCCTCGTGCAGCGGGTGCGGAACGGCCTGCAGCAGTGGCCCGCAGAGGAGCGCGACTCGGTGCACGTCATCTTCAGCGCCCATAGCCTACCTACGCGCATAATGAAAATGGGTGATCCTTATGACCAGCAGTTGCGCGAAACAGCAGCGCTGGTAGCGGAAAAGGCCGGGCTGAGTGACGAGCAGTGGTCGTGGAGCTATCAATCAGCCGGTCGTAGCCCCGAACCATGGCTGGGCCCACAGCTGGAAGAGCACATTCCGGCGCTGGCCGAACAGGGGATACTTAACCTGATCAGCATCCCGGTAGGCTTTGTCTCTGACCACGTGGAAATTCTGTACGACATTGACATTGAAGCACAGCAGGTCGCCAAACAGCATGGTGCGCGGCTGGAGCGCCCGCCTGCGCTCAACACCGACCCGCTGTTCATCGAACAACTGGCCGATCTCATCCGCGACCGTGCGCAACAGGCCGGTTGGGTGCCCCAGCCTGCCTAACCGCACGTGCATGCAGAGGGAGAACAAGATGCTCGATACCGCCCAATCACTTTTACTATACGAAGAAGCCCAGACATTGATGCCTGGTGGCGTCAGTTCGCCGGTCCGCGCTTTCCGCGCCGTCGGCAGCCAACCGCTGTTTATCGAACGCGGAGAGGGCGCTTACCTCTATGACGTCGACGGCAACCGTTACGTCGATTACGTTCTCTCCTGGGGACCGCTCATTCTGGGGCACGCGCACCCGGACGTGGTGTCTGCGCTCAACAAAGCCACAGCCCGCGGCACAAGCTTCGGCGCTCCCAGCCCACTGGAGATCGAGCTGGCCCGGCTCGTACGCGACTTCTTACCCGGTCTGGAGTTGATCCGATTTGTCAATTCCGGCACAGAAGCGACGATGAGCGCCTTGCGCCTGGCCCGCGCCTACACCGGTCGGGACAAGATTGTGAAGTTCCAGGGTAATTATCACGGCCATGCCGACCAGTTGCTGGTCAAAGCGGGCTCGGGCGTAGCCACGCTGGGCTTGCCTGACTCGCCGGGAGTGCCCGCCCCAACCACGGCGGACACACTGGTAGCGCCCTTCAATGATCTTCAGGCTGTCCAGCGCCTGTTTGAAGAATTTCCCGGACAGATCGCCGGCGTCATCCTCGAGCCGGTCGCCGGTAATATGGGCGTTGTGCCCCCCGCGGAAGGCTTCCTAAAGGGATTGCGCCGTCTGACCACAACGGACGAAGCGCTACTCATCTTCGACGAGGTCATGACCGGCTTCCGCGTGCATCCGGGCGGCGCTCAAACGCTTTATGAGATTGAGCCGGACCTCACCACACTGGGCAAGGTCATCGGCGGTGGTCTGCCCGTCGGCGCCTACGGCGGTCGCCGCGAAATTATGGAAATGGTAGCGCCCGCCGGCCCCATGTATCAGGCAGGCACTCTCTCCGGCAATCCGCTGGCCATGACCGCCGGCATCACCACGTTGAAAGCGTTACAGCAGCCAGGCGTCTGGGAAAGCGTAGAAGCGGCGACAAAGCGTCTGATAGACGGTTTGCAGGCCGCGGCCGAAGCCTCCGGTGTGCCGGTAGCAACCAGTCAGGTAGGAACGATGTTTGGCCTCTTTTTCAGCAATGAACGGGTAACCAGCTGGGAGATGGCTAGAAAGGTGGACACTGGGCGATTTGCCCGCTATTTCCAGGGCATGCTGGAACGAGGCATTTACCTGGCGCCCTCCCAATACGAGGCAGGCTTTCTTTCCACCGAGCACGGAAATGAGGAAATTGACCGAACGGTAGCTGCTGCTGAAGAGGTGATGCACACCGTCAAGCAGTAGGGTCTCCGTCGCCGTCCGCCGGCAGCCGCGCACTCGGCGGCAGATGGATGGTAAACTCGGCGCCGCCTTCCGGACGGTTAGCGACAGAGACCGTTCCGGCGTGGGCGGCAACAATAGACCGTACGACCGCCAGGCCCAGGCCATTCCCTGCCTGCGCAGTGGCCTGCGCTCCACGATAATATTTCTCAAAGACGAGGGAAAGATCCTCTTCGGCGATTCCCGGCCCTTCGTCAGCCACGCGAATGACGGTCTCTTCATGCTCAAAAATCGCCGTTACTTCGACCCGCGACTCAGCCGGTGAGTATTTGATCGCGTTTTCTACCAGATTCAGGATCGCGTGGTAGAGGCGGTTTCTGTCGACCAGCATCGGGTACTCCTCACCATAGCAGCGCAAATCGATAGCGATTGCTTTACCCATTGCAATCCCTTCAACATCCTGATGTACCTTCTCCAGAATTGGTCGCAGGTAGCACGGCTGGCGGTCTAGCTGCTCAATCCCTTCGGCGTCGACTGTGTGTAGCAACTGGTTGACCATCTCCAACATGCGATCGGCAGACATGCGGATTCGTTCCAGGTAGAGACGATATTTCTCATCCGGCGGCAGCGTTTTGTCCATTACCTGTGTATAGCCCACAATAGACGTCAACGGATTGCGCATGTCGTGGGAAAGCGCGTGCATGAAGTCAGAGCGGTCCGCCTCCAGCTTCTTAACGTAGGTAATATCCTGCATCACGACGATTGTGCCTACGTCATCCACGTGTTCAACTGTGGAGAGAAACGTCTGGTCGCCGATCTCAACTTCCGTGGTGCGGCCCACACCGCTGCTGACTGCTTCGAAAAGGTCAGACATGTTTGTGCTCAGTAATCGCTGCGCCGCATCGTTGGTGACCAGAAGGTGGCCGCTCTCATCCAGGATGAGAAGGGGCTGCGGCAGCATCCGCGCTGTGGCCTGAATCGCACGCCGCCGGCGCTCTGATTCTGCGTAAAGGCGGGCGTTTTCCACCGCTGTTGCCACCGGGCTGGTGAATGCGCGCAAGCGAATAACATCCTCTTCCGTGAAATTTCCATCGCTCTTGTTGAGCAGCGCGAGAACCCCGACAGTCCGATCCTGGACGCGCAGGGGAACACAGACCAGCGATCGCACCTCTTCAGCACCGGCCGCGTCAATGGCCTCCACAAGGTCTGGATCACTCTGTACGTCATTAGATACGATCAGCTTGCCGCTACGCGCGACCTTCCCCACAATACCACGTTTCACCGGAAACGTTTTGTCATCTCCATGCGGTGGCTTGCCCTCTCCGTGGCGTCGAAGCTGTTCGCCCGCTTCGTCTAGCAGGAACAGATTGACGACATCGACGGGCCAGTAGCGGTTCACCTGTTCCACGAGAACCTCGTAGACTTCATTCAGGTTCAGGGATGAAGACAGGGTAAACGATAGCCGGTTGAGAGCTGCCAGTTCCTTCAGACGGCGCTCAAGCGCCGCGTCGGTGCGATGGTAGAGCCGCGCATTTTGAATGGCAATCGCTGCGAAATCGGCGATTGCTTCCAGCAACTGTTCGTCGCGCTCCGAGAACTTCTTCCCTACTTCGCGATGGACGGCGGACAAAACACCGAATGTTACGCCGCCCAGCGTGATGGGCACGTAAACCAACGCCTCTACCAGATAACCGGTCTTGACCTTGATTTCCTCTTCGCCGGGGCGACGGCTGGTGCGCAGGGGCTTGTTCGTGCGTAACACCTCGCCAACCAACGAATCGCCGTCAGTGGGCAACCGCATCCGCCGCAACTTGCCATCGCCGATGCCCCGTTGTGCCTCAAGTAGTAACTCGCCCGAGTCTTCGTCCACGAGCCAGATCCCGGTCTCCCCCGCCGACGTGAGACCACGGGCCGTCTCTGCCACCTGATTCAGAGCATCGTCCAGATCGAGTTGGGAGGTGATCGACTTGGCTATTTGCAGCAGAGATGCCGCCAGGTCCAGTTGATCCTGCGCTTCGCTGACAGGCAGGGACGGGCGCTCTACGATTTCGATCACCAGCGGTAGCTTGCCCAACGTCACCACGTCGTGATCGACGAGCGAGTACGGCGTGTGGCTGCCGATTGACCGCCCGTTCCGGAAGGTCCCATTGGTGCTGCCCAGATCGACTATGAAGAGGTTTGTCGTCGTTGGGCGTATCATGATGTGACGCCGCGAGACTCCCAGAGCCTCAGCGCCGAAACGGCCCAGGTCGACCAGTTTGCCCTTATCCTCGGCCCCCGGTTGTCGCCCAAAAATGACTTCGCCGTTGATCTGCAATCCGAACTGTTGGCTCGGATCGGTGGCGGGCGTAAATTTCACGCGCCACACAGGCTGTGGCTGTTCCTCACCATCCGGAATTTTCTCCGGTACCGACCGGTATTCGACTTCTGGCAGAGAGGAAGGTAGTTCAGGCACCTCGCGCAGCCCGAACAATTCGGTTTGTCTTCCCCGTTCCTTGTCTGTCATCTCCCATCACCTCGACACGATTTTGCGGACGCACCCTGGTTGAACAGGCCATCAGCGACAGCGTTACAAGACGGAGGGAACATCTTGAGCCTGCTCCACCTGCCGCCCAGAGCCCGATTACTGTTGTGCTGGCACCGACAGAAACCGCTCGGAAAGGCACCTAGACCTAATGGCTACCCGTCAAGTCGCTACCTCAAGCATATAGCCCGCCGTTTCAGTGTCAAATAGCTAAAAACTCCCAGGCTCAGGCCGCCGCCGCGCCCGCAGCAGCCAGAGCCAGCAGGAGCGCCTGTCCCACGCCGCGAGGAATCGGCTCCGTTTCCATGTATTCGTCGGGCCGATGTGTATTGCCCGACTGTGTCACCCCAATGCAAACGGCGGGAAGTCCCCGGCTGAGCGGTATATTGGCATCTGTGCTTCCTACCGTAAATTCGATCTCGTCACACCCTGTCTCCTTCAGTGCGCTGACCGCCCACTGCACCAGCGGCGTCTCTCTGGGAATCTGTCCCGCCGGCCGGTCACCAATCAGCGTCATGCGCACCGAAATGTCATCCTGTTCACTCGCCCGTCGCACCAACTTGCGGACCTGCGACACCACCTCGTTCAGCGACCGTCCATCCTCAGAACGCAGGTCTAGTAAGAGCGTAGCCGACTGGGCGATGGCGTTGATCGTGGTTCCTCCCTCGACGACACCAACGTTATAGGTCGTCTTGGGTGACTCAGGAACTTCGAGGCTGTCGATGGCTGTGACAAGTCGCCCCAGCACGTGTATCGCGCTGGGCGTTCCAAATGCTCCCCATGAATGGCCGCCGGGTCCGCTTACCTCGATGCGGTACCGTCGCACACCAATCGCCTGGTGACAGACATAGCCATAGAGTCCGCCTTCTAACACAATATAGCGCCCCTGATCGCCGAAACGGTCCAACACAGCGCGCATGCCCCGCAAGTCACCCAAACCTTCTTCGCCCACATTGGCCACAAACCATACGTCGCGAGAGCATTGCAGACCGAGGTCGGTAATGCTCCTGGCAACCGTAAGCAGAGCAGCCACACCCAGAGCATTGTCGGCGATTCCGGCGCCGTGCACCCGGTCAACGCCGCGTCGCACGGCGTGATCGGTTTCTTTGGAAAACACTGTATCTGTGTGCGCTGTCAGAAACAGAGGATCTTCTTCTCCCCCACCGCGATAACATCCGTAGACGTTGTGCAACTCATCCTGCTGTACGTCCTCCAATCCAAGGTGCACGAACTGTGTTTCCACGAAATCGGCTCGTGCTTCCTCGTCAAACGTCGGCGCCGGAATTTGCTGAATGGCCACCGCCAGGTCGACGATCTCGGCGCACGCCGATTGGTAACAGTCCAGCGCCTCTTGCACATCCTGGCGACGAGCCAGTTTCTGAACACGATCCATAAAACGATTGTCCGCTTCTCAGATAGTTACAACGTATTAAGGTTGGCCAGGCGAGCATATCTGGCACGACGCTCGCCTGTGCTGACCCCCCGCTCACTCAGGCCTCTTTTAGTGACGGTAAACGTTAACCAGGAGCAGCCCGATGACGCTGACGATCAGGCCCAGGTGCAGGAACAGGTCGCTGGCTGCAATCCAGGCCTCTGGCCCCGGATATATTTGCAGCAGCAGGTTGAACACAATCAACCCCAGGCCAAGCAAGGGCAACACGCCCGGACGCTGGACCAGGAATTCGTTGACTCGTTCAACCAGTTCATTGATGCGCTGATCCATCTAACCACCTGTGTGTCCTAAGTGTCTTTGCCTTCTACGACTTCGTGGTCTCCACGATGTAGTCGGAAAAGTAAGGAAGCAATCGCTCGGGCAATTGCCCCCGCAGCGACACGCCCTCCGCCTCGTGCGATTCCTCCGACACCTGGCCCCGTTCATAGAAAAGAGACATCAAATCGCCGCGATCGTAGGGCAGAAAAACGCAGATTGACTTCAAAAAGCGCTCCATGACCGCTTCGACAGCCAGCAGCAGTGTCTCCATATTATAGCCGGTAAGAGCGGAGACAGGCACTGAGTTGTGACGGGCGGTGAGTTCCTCTGGCAATTCAGCTTCCTCGGGAAGCTGGTCCACCTTATTCAGGGCCATCACAAGCGGCAGATGATCCACCTCAAGCTCCGCCAGCGTGTCGTCTACTGCTTCAATCTGCGCCGCTGCATTCGGATGGGTCGCATCTACCACGTGCAGAATCATATCTGCCTCGGTAATCTCCTCCAGCGTGGCGCGGAAGGCTGCTACAATCTGCGTCGGTAGCTTCTGAATAAAACCCACCGTGTCTGTGAAGAGCGCTTCCCGTCCAGACGGCAGTTTAACACGCCTGGTGGTTGGATCGAGCGTGGCGAAAAGCATGTCAGCCGAAACGATCCGTGATCCACTTAGCTGGTTTAAGAGCGTTGATTTGCCGGCGTTGGTATAGCCGACGATGGCCACGACGGGCAACGCCGTTTGCTGGCGCTTGGCCCGGTGCTGTTCCCGCCGCGCCCTTACCTTTTCCAACTCCTCCTTGATCACAGCAATACGCCGGCCGATTTCACGCCGGTCCATTTCGAGCTGCTTCTCGCCTGGGCCGCGCACACCGACGCCGCCACCGTCGCCGCCCGCGCGTCCGCCTGCCTGGCGCGCAAGGTGTGTCCACATGCGCGTCAGCCGCGGCAATCGGTATTCCAGTTGCGCCAACTCCACCTGCAACTGGCCCTCCGCCGTCTGCGCATGCTGGGCAAAGATATCCAGGATCAGGGCGGTGCGATCGATTACTTTTGTATCATCCTTGAAGGTGCGCTCCAGCTCCCTCTGGTGCCGCGGCGAAAGCTCATCGTCGAACAAGGCCACGTCGGCGTCCAACTCGTTCAGCATGGCGCGCACTTCTTCAACCTTCCCCGATCCGATATACGTCGCCGGGTCAGGATGATCGAAACGCTGCCACATACGACCCACAACCACAAGCCCGGCCGTTTCGGCCAGCCGCTCCAATTCGTTAAGACTTTCTTCTACCGGAAGTAAAGGCCGTCCTCCCTTCAGCTCCGCACCAACCAACACGGCGCGTTCCTGAGGGCGGGCGGTTGGAAACAAACCATCTTGAGCCGTAATAGCAACCTCCGTTACTTACACTGACATGCACAGTTTATCGCATCTCGTGTCCTGTGCATATGGTAAACCCTATTCCAAATGATTCTCCAGCCACACTTCAAGGGTGTGGCCTACGCGTAGCAAGCTCTGCGCACTTGCTTTGTCCGCCGTGTCCTCTACCGTGTGCCAGTACGGATAATCGAAATCGATAATATCCACCGCCGGAATTCCCCGCTCCTTAAAAGGAACATGGTCATCGATCATTGTGTGGCGCACCTCGGGAATGAACACGTCGCCGTAGCCCAGATCGGCGGCAATTTGCCACAGTTCCTCGCGCAACTCGGGGTCGGAGTTTCCCTCGTAGTAGAGCTGCTGATCGGCGTCACCGATCATGTCCACCAGCACCATCGCCCGCGGCATCGTCTCCAGATTCTCCGCCATATACGTGGAGCCCACGATCCAATCCCAACCCGGTATGCCGCCGCTGCCATTGTCCTCCAGGTCAAAGAAGGTCAACCATATTTCAGCCGGCACTTCGTCGAGATCCAGCGTGCGCGCCAATTCCAGCAGAACCGCCACACCGCTGGCGCCATCCACCGCGCCCGGCACCGGCACTTCGTCCTCCTCCGCGCCCGGCGTCTCGTCGGCTACACGACGCGTGTCGTAGTGTGCGCCGACGATGATCACCTCGCCCGCCCCCTGATTGGCGCTGCCGATGATATTTCTTCCCTGCACCCCTTGATAGGGAAAGGTCTGCTCGGCGACCTCCCAGCCCATCGACTCCAACTCCTGCACAATGTAATCGCCGACCGCCTCGTGTCCCGGGCTACCGGGATACCGCGGTCCGAAGGCCATTTGTGCTTCCAACTGCGCGAACGCGCGCTCCCCGTCAAACGCTGCGGATTGGGTTGTCGGTTCCGGTTCTGGGGGTGCCGTTGCCGCCGGAAGCGGCGTCGCCGTCACGCCGGGAGTCGCCGTAGGAATGGAGGGCGATGGCAGAGCGGGAGTAGAGTCGAGCGGAGAAGTGCTCTCATTCCCCTGCGATGCCGGTTCGCAGCCAACAAGAGAGAAGCCCAACAGACCTAAAACAAGCCAGGCCACGATACGCGATTTACTCATCATAATCAACGGGATGCCTGCCATGGCGGCTAGGCAGGGGCCGGCGCCTTTTCACCGTCCGCTTCCCCTTCACCTTCCGCAGCGGCGCGATCGTATGGCAGCCGGCGGTCCCGTGCAAAGCGGCGCAGCGTCCTCAGCGCACGGTCTGTGTAATACTCGTACCGTTCCTTCTTGTTCATGCGGTGTTCGGGCATGGGCAGAAGGCCGAAATTAGCCTTCATGGGCTGGAAGTGGCGGGCCTCGGCGTGCGTCACATAATGGGCCAGCGCGCCCAACATCGTCGTCGCCGGCAGGATCACAGGATGGTCGCCTGTCAACAGGCGGGCAGCATTGATCCCGGCCAACAGCCCGGTACCGGCGTTACCCACGTAGCCTTCTACGCCCGTAATCTGGCCGGCGAAGAACAGGTCGGCGCGGTTGCGATACTGCATCGAAGGCTGCAGCAGTTCTGGCGCGTTGATGTACGTGTTACGGTGCATCATGCCAAAGCGCAAGAATTCTGCGTCCTCCAGCCCTGGAATCATGCGCAGCACGCGTCGTTGCTCTCCCCAGCGCAAATTGGTCTGGAACCCTACCAGATTGTATAGCGTACCCGCCAGGTTATCCTGGCGCAGCTGGACAACGGCATACGGTCGCTCGCCCGTGTGCGGATTCTCCAGGCCCACGGGTCGCAAGGGGCCAAAGCGCAAGGCGTCTTGATTGCGACCGGCGAGTACCTCGACCGGCAGGCAGCCCTCAAAGAACTCCGCATCCTCACGCTCGAATTCTCGCAGCGTGATCTGCTCCGCCTCCATCAGCGCCTCGTAGAAGGCTTCATACTCGGCCCTGGTCATGGGACAATTGATGTAATCCCCTTCCTCCTGCTCGCCGCGCTCGTAGCGCGAGGCGCGGAACGCTTTGTCCATGTCGATGCTTTCGTAGCTGACGATTGGCGACAGTGCGTCGTAAAAGTAGAGGTACTCCTGCCCTGTCAGCCGCCCGATATCCTGCGCCAGCGCATCGGAGGTAAGGGGACCGGTGGCGATAATGCACGGTTGTTCCGGGATCTTTGTGACCTCTTCTCGAATCACTTCAATGCGCGGATGCTGGGCCACCCTCTGTGTAACTTGCGCCGCAAAACGGTTGCGATCGACGGCTAACGCAGACCCCGCCGGCACGGCCGAGCCTTCTGCACACTCCAGGATCATCGACCCCAGACCGCGCAATTCCGCCTTCAAGAGCCCCGGCGCCTTCGTGGCAATAGTGGATCCCAGGGAGTTACTGCAGACCAGTTCGGCAAGCTGGTCGGTGACGTGCGCGGGCGTTTCCCGCATCGGTCGCATCTCATACAGTTTGACCTCAATGCCAAGTTCAGCCGCCTGCCAGGCAGCTTCTGTCCCGGCAAGACCGCCACCCACGATGATCAACTCTTTCTGTTCCTGCATAGCCTCCCATGGTCGGTGCGTGGCATTGGCCGGACGGCATGCCAGACCACCTCGCACACGCTGTCATATCGCCTCACTCCGATTCTATCATAGCACGCTTGATAGCGTACTCACTCCTCCTCGGCAAGCAACTTCTCCAAAATATTCTGTGCGTGCCGGTCCTTTGGATTGGTATCGAGCGCTCTCTGGAACCAGCGAATAGCTTCCGCTCGCTCCTTGCGATCTCGGTAAATCAAACCAATATTGTAGGCCACACTGGGGGCATCCGGATCCAGTTCGAGAGCGCGTTCAAAGGCCGCCACCGCATCCCGCTGCTGCCGATCTGTGGCCAACACAGGATTGCCAAGGTAAGCGGCTCCCAGATTGGTCCAGACCATTGCATTACGCGGTTCTTGCTCTCGAAGATCTTCCAGTATGGGAATCGCTTTCTTGAACTGGCCCGACAGGATATAAGCGCCACTGAGGTTGAGCATCGCATCTGCATTCTGCGGTCTGATCTCGTGCGCCCGCTCCAGCAGCGGAAGCGCCTTTTCCGAGCGACCCTGCTTTAGCAGCCGGGTTCCCTGCAGCAACAACTGCCGAAACGTTTCCTGTTTCGCTCCGTTTTCCATATCGCCTTATCGCTCTTTTCTTACCGGCAAGAGCAGCAGGCTCGTCACGCCGAATCCGCCGCCAAGCAGCAAAATCCACAGGCCGTATTCCTGCCAGACTCGACCTAGAGGCGACAGCGGCTGCTCTCGCTCCAACCATTCGCTCTCTAACTCCGCCAGCGAGATGCCCAACACGCGGCGCACACCGGAATCACAATCAGCGCCGTCGGCGAAGGCTGCGATCATACGTCGCAGAGCGCCGTCACCGTACTCGCGCCGGATGTACTCTACAACGGACGCGCTCTGGGCATAGGCCAGTTGTGCCTGCGCCTCGCCCGCAGGGAACGCAGCGCAAAGCGAGGCAAGCGGCCGGGTCCCACCGGCCGCAATCGCTTGCTCCAATACAACATCGTAGGTCTGATTAGGCGCAAACTCCATCAGGGTAGCCAGACCTTCATCAAACCACCTGGGCACGCCGTCATAGTTGGCCCCGGCAGCTCGATAGAGCAAGAGGTGACTCAATTCGTGTGGAATACTCTGACCCAGATCGAACGCTGCCGTCCGCGGATTAACCGCAGTCACCAGCACCACGTCCAGTTCCGGCATCGCGTCAGCCCCTACCCAATCGCGCCCGGTCAGGCGTAGAGCCGAGCGCAGGTCGGCCATTCCCGGATAAATATAGACACGCACCGGCGCGACCGTCTGCGGCAAAATCGCCTCGAGTTGCGGTCGCGCTTCCTGCAGAACGTCGAGAGCGGTCTGTCCAAGCCCCAGCTCCTCGCCCGTCCAGCGCACAGTCACATCATTCTCTGTCAGCTCGTGCCACTCGTAGCGGTCGTCGACATAGTCCAGCACCTGCTCTTCCACGGTAACGGGGCCACCGTCAGTGGTCAGGCGCCACCAGTAACGCACGGTAGTAAATGGCGCCAGGCGTACTTGAGTCAGGGACACATCGTGTGTCAGACTCACTTCTTTGGCCGGCTCCACGTCAAATTCCACGCTGAAGGTGCTCTCCATCTCGGGCGTGTTGAAGAAGAGTGTTGCCTGAGTGATGGGGTCGCTGCTCTTAGCGCGCAGCGAGAAGTGCATCACCTGCCCGAACGTATAGGAGACGTCGCTCTCGGCCTGAAATGGAGTTTCCTGGGCTTGAACAGTCGATGGGGCGCCCCACAAAGACAGGGCAAGGAACGCAAAGAGCAGCCAGAACTTACTTCGAGAAAGAGAACTCACAGCTCGCTATCTAGCTCGTCATCCCATTCCATCAGGGCCAGATCAATTTCGGCGCCGAGCCACTCAATTTCATCCAGCGCCTGTTCCACTGCCTCGTGAAGCAGATCGGCGTCAGGATCCTCCATCACCCGGTTCAGGGCGTCATGGGCCCGTTCGCTGCCGATCTGGCCCAGTGAGCTCACAGCCGCCAACTGCACTTCCAGATCTTCATCGTCAAGTAGCTCGATCAAGCGGTCAACGGCGTCGCTGGAACCGATAGCGCCGGCGGCGCGCGCCGCCTCTACACGCATTTCAGTCTCGGGGTTCGCCATTTCGTCAATAAGAATCGGCACCCAGCGGCGATCACAGCTGCGACCCATGGCAAAGACAGCGCTGAGTTGCATCTCCTCTTCGCCGCGCCGGTACGCGTCGTCGATCAGCTCAGGCACGCGCGGGTGCGCTGCATTCCCTAACGACTCCAACGTCGCCCGGCGAACCGCCAGCGGCAAATCACGCCGAGCAAACTGCTCTAACAAAGCCTCCACGATACGATCCGCAGCGCCTTCCTCGACCTGCCCCCACTCGCCCAATAGGATAAAGTGACCCAGCGTTGACGCCGCAGCAGCGCGCACCTCGCTGTCAGCATCGCTCCGCATCAGGTCCAACACGTGCGGGACAACGTCAAGATTGCTGGTATCCCACAGGCCGTCAAGGGCCGCCAGTCGCACGGCGGGCGATGCGTCAGCCAGAAGGCGCATAAACACCGGGCTGAAATCGACGACGAAGTTCTCCTCGCTGATGTCGGCCATGTGGCGCGCAATAATGCGCCGGCGATCGTCGGGCTGCTCTGACCAGCGTTGGTCGAACGTGTCCGACTCTGCCGGCGTCATGTCAGACAGCCGGTAAACCAGCGCAACAGGAACCGTTCGTTCCTGAAACAGGCGGTCCAGGACTTCTGAAAATGGAAGTTGATCGTTATCCATCGGGTTACTGTATGATGGGATTGGCGATATCCTGAATGATTAGCAAGAACATCAGACCCAGGAGGAACAGCATGCCTACGAGGTGCACCAGGCCCTCGCGCTCCGGCTCGATGCGCCGTCCGCGCACGGCCTCAATAAGCACAAATACGATGCGACCTCCGTCCAGGGCCGGAATCGGCAACAGGTTTGTAAATCCCAGCGCCACGCTGATGAAAGCCGTGATGCGTAGCAACTGGAACCAGTCGCCCGTGGTCGCCGTATAGCGCGCCGTTTCGCCCGCTATCTGGCTGATGCCCACCGGACCAACGGGCCGCGCCTGCTCCGCCGTAATCTGCCCCTCGATGAGCATGATGGGAGCGCGCACCGTCAGGTACATGATGTCCCAGATCGAACGCAGCGACGCCGTGGCAGACTCAATCGGCCCACGTGACAACCGGCTGCCGGATGTATAACCCAGGCTGATGCCAATTGGGCCATCCACCTCCGGGTCAAATTCGCCGGGACTGCGTGGAACCATTGAAAGCGACAATTCCTCCTCGCCGCGTTGCACCAGCAGGTCGACAGGCTCGCCTGCGTGTTCCGTTACCTCGCTGACCAGGATGCCACTACTCTCCACCACCTGACCGTTGATCTCCAGGATCACGTCGCCGGCCTCCAGACCAGCAACCATTGCAGGAGAATCGGCGTGAACATCCTCGATCATCACCGCCGAGGGCCCGATCATAAAGGCGATCCAGAAGACGATGAAGGCCAGGACAAAATTGGCCAGCGCGCCCGCCGAAAGCGTAAAGAAGCGAGCGGTCTTGGAAGAAGCTGCCAGTCCGCCGGGTACCGAGGGATCATCTTCCCCAGCCGGGCGCACAAACCCACCCAGCGGAATCCAGTTCAGCGAGTAGACGGTGCCGTTGCGCTCAAGGAGCTTTACGGCTCGTGGCGGAAAGCCCAGGCCAAACTCTTCGACTTTAATGTTGAAGAGGCGGGCGACCACAAAGTGGCCCAGCTCATGGACAAAGATTATCGGAGTCAGGATCAGGGCAAACGCCCCCACCATCCACAGAATTGACATCGCTTTCTTCCTAAGAACCAGGAGATCTATACATTAAATGGATTATACGTCTGCAGCCGAGCGGATGGCAACCTCAAGCTTTTCCTACTTACACCATTCTAACTAACAGTCCGTCCTATCATCTCCAGACATCAGAACCAGTCTTTCCGGATCCAACGCCAGTTCCAACGCCGCTCCCGGCTGCGGGAGTTGTTGGCCCGCGTCAAAGTCCAGCTTCAGCCTGGCGCCGCCCGGCGTAGACACCAGCGCCCGCTGATAGCGACCGCGAAACGACACATCTTCCAGCGAAACCTTAATCACATTCTCACGGGTGGTTTCGTCGCGGACCACGCGGGCTGCATCGGGACGCACCAGCAGCATCGGCGACGGAGGCAGGTCCGCCTCGGCGGAAGCCACAGCCACCCGCAGCCGTCCCAGGTCGCTCTCAACCGCCAGTGGATCTCGCGACACAAGGCGCGCCTCAAGAAGATTTTCCATGCCGATAAAACGAGCCACGAAGGGCGTCTGCGGATGCCTGTAGAGCTCGACCGGCGGCGCGTCCTGCACAATGCAACCACCATGCAGCACCACAACACGGTCCGATACGGCGAAAGCTTCCGCCTGGTCGTGCGTCACGTAAATGGCAGTGATACTTTCCTCATCCTGAGACAGGGTATTCACCTCGTTCAGAATACGCCGCAGTTCGTCCATCAACCGTTCGCGAAGCGCTCTATCCAGGGCGCCCAACGGTTCGTCCAGCAGTAGCACCCTGGGCGCCGGCGCCAGCGCACGCGCTAGCGCCACACGTTGCTGCTCGCCGCCCGACAGCTCGTAGACCGATCGCGCACCAAACGCCTCCAGCCTGACGAGCGCAAGCACCTGCCGGCAACGCTCCTGGATACGCGGCGCCGGCCAACCCTTCATGCGCAGGCCAAACGACACATTCTCAGCCACGCTTTTGTGCGGAAATAGCGCGTAATCCTGGAACACCATGCCAAACGGGCGCTCGTGCACAGGAATTTCTGTCAGATTGCGCCCGCGTAGAAATAACTGTCCCTCGTCCGGCGTCTCCAGGCCAGCGATGATACGTAGAAGCGTGGTCTTACCGCTGCCGCTGGGACCGAGCAGGGCCACCACCTCACCGGCGTCAATGCGCAGCGATACACCGCGTAAGACCGGTTCCTCGTCGAAGCGTTTGACAATATTCTTCAGTTCCAGCATTACCTTCTGTCTCGTAAACGCTAAAACTCGCCCACATCTGCAAAACGAAATCGCTCAATGGCCACAAACCCGACGGAAGTGACCAGCATCAGGATGGTGCTCATGGCCAATGCCTGACCAAAGTTCAGAGTGCCGGGCGTACCTAGATAGCGCGCAATGGCGAGGGGCATCGTCAGGTAGCCGCTATTAGGACGCACGATGAAGCTCGTCGCGCCGAACTCTCCCATGCTGACCGTAAAGGCAAATACGGCGGCAACTAACAAGGCACGCCCCAAAATTGGCAGGTCAATCTCGCGCCATACGCGCCAGGGCGAGGCGCCCATGATCGCCGCCGCCTCGCGCAGGCTGGGTTTGATGCCCTGAATGACGGGCAAGATGGTACGCACCACGAATGGAAAAGCCACCAGCGTGTGGGCGATCAGCACCAGCAGGGCCGACGTGCGCAGGCGGTCAAAGGTCACAACATAGCCAAAACCGAGAGTGACCGCAGATGCGCCCAGGGGTAGCATGAATAACGGATCCAGCCAGCGGCGCCAGCGACCAGGGCGCGTCAGCATTCGCGCGCTGATCGTACCAAGGATTCCGGCGCCGATCACCGTGAGCAGCCCATAAATGATCGAGTTGCGCACTGCCTCCAGGGGAGGAATGAAAGTCACGCTGCCCCGTCTGAGGACCGGAAGCGCCTCATAGTATGCCAGCGTAAACGCGCCATCACGAGTTACAAACGAACGATAGACCAGCGTTAGCAGCGGAAGCACTTCGAACAGAATGAGGCCGGTGATTACGAAACTGACCAGCGCCCTCTGCTGCCGCGTCGCAGGCCGTTTGGCGCCAGCGCCTTGCGGGCGAAAGTCGAGCGCCACAGCCGTTTTGCTCTGCCAGCGAGCGTATAGAGACATGAGGGCGAACGTGAAGACGATCTGCAGCAATGAAAGCGCTGCCGCCACGTCGGGCTGCAAGAAGGTTACGTATTGGCGGTATATCTCTGTCTCCACGGTGCTGTAGGCCGGACCTCCCAATAAGAGAATGATGCCAAAGCTGGTGAAGGTAAAAAGATATATGAGCAAAGAGGCTGCGATCAGAGCCGGTCGCAGCAGGGGCAACGTAACTTCCCAGAAGGCGCGAAGCGGGGGCGCGCCCATCGTCCGCGCTGCCTCCACGACGCCCGGGCCCAGGCTGGCCCAGAATCCACCCACAAGACGGATGACAATCGTCACATTGTAAAAGACGTGCGCCAACAAAATGATCGTCAGCGTCTGCTCCACGCGGATGACTGCCTGATCGGCTCCGGTCAGCGCCATCAGCGCCCGGTTCAGCGGCCCGTTGGCTCCTAACAAAGCGCGAAAGGCTGTCGCCACGACCACCGTGGGCATGACAAAGGGAACCGTGGTCAACGAACGTAGCAGCGCTTTTCCTCTGAACTCATAGCGCGCGAACAGATAAGCCCCCGGCAGACCAATCAGCAACGTAAGCAGCGTGGACAGGGCCGCCTGCCAGATCGTGAACCACAGCACCTGGAGATAATACGGTCGCGATATGAAGCGCACAAACGCTTCGGCCGTCAGGCTGACGCGCAGGATGTTTGCCAGAGGGATAAAGAAAAATGCGAGCAGAAACAGCAGGGGAATAACAAACAGGAACGGCGACAGCAGTCGCCGCGCCCTCGTGCCCGGCAGCGGTTCCATCCTCCCTCGTGTCACGGATCTCAGTCGCCTCTTGTCGTCACTGTGTGCCTGGCCAACCATACACCAGGGGCTCCGGCATGCTCCGGAGCCCCTGGTTCGTCTAAACCTCCTGTTTGACGCCTAAGTGCTGCGTCAGATCTGTTCAGCTTCAGCCTCGCGCTCGGCCAACGGCTGGCGCTCGCCACAATCCGTGCATTCGGCTTCTTCTTTCGTGGCCTGCACCAGCAACCCGCCACAGTAGCGGCACCTTTGCTGGAGCGGTCGCTTCCAACTCGTCCACTCGCAGTCGGGATAGTTAGCACAACCGTAGAAGGTGCGGCCTCGACGTGTCTTCTTAACCACCAGGTCACCACCACAATTGGGGCAGTCGACGCCGATCTTGTCAAGGATTTGCTCCGTGTAGCGACATTTGGGGAAATTACTGCAGCCAATAAACTTGCCGTAGCGCCCATGCCGGTAGACGAGTTCGCTGCCGCATTCGGGACAGTCGCGTCCCACTGGCTGCGCCTTTTTCACCTTGGGCATATCTTCTTCGGCAACCTCAAGGTTCCGCGAGAAGTCATCGTAGAATTCAGCGACCACCGGCACCCACTCTTTACCGCGGGCGATTTCGTCCAGTTCGTCCTCCATCCGCGCCGTGAAATCGACGGACATGACGTTGGGAAAATACTGGACCAGCAAGTCATTTACCAGCTTGCCGGTATCGGTGGGGACGAGTCGTCTGCCTTCCATACGCGCGTAACCGCGATTCTGAATCGTGGAGATAATCGACGCGTAAGTGCTAGGCCGGCCGACGCCGTTCTCCTCCAGTTCCTTCACCAGCGTCGCTTCCGAGAAGCGCGGTGGAGGTTGTGTGAAGTGCTGCTGGGGAAGTAACTGCAGCATATCCAGCTCTTCGTCCTCTTCCAGGTCTGTGGGCACTTCGACTTCAGCATCCTCGGGCCGATCCTCCGGCTTTGATTCTTCGTACAGCGCCAGGAAGCCGGGAAAACGGAGCGTAGATCCTGTGGCCCGGAACAGATGCGGGCGCTCTTTGACCGGGGAGCCCGGCTCGCCAGGATAAATGTCTACAGAGACAGTATCGTATACAGCGTTGGCCATCTGGCTGGCTACAAAGCGCTTCCAGATCAGCTCGTAAAGCCGGTACTGATCGCGAGACAGATACTTCTTCACCGACGGTGGCGTCCGCAGCACAGAAGTAGGTCGTATTGCCTCGTGAGCTTCCTGGGCCAGCTTAGACTTCGTCTGGTGCTGGCGCGCCTTCTTGGGCATGTACTTCTCACCAAACTCATCGGCGATATAGCGTCGCGCCTCACGCTGCGCTTCCTTAGAAACGGCCACGCTGTCTGTACGCATGTACGTAATCAGGCCCTCGACGACGTCATTGCCCACGTCCAGACCTTCATAGAGTTGCTGAGCGATGCTCATCGTTTTGTTCGCACCAAAGCTCATCTGGCGCGACGCTTCCTGCTGCAGCGTGCTGGTGGTAAACGGGGCGGCAGGGCGGCGGCGGCGCGTTCCCAGGCGCACGTCGCCCACGGTCCATTCAGCCTTCTCTAACACGTCCAGGTGCGGACGCACGTCCTCCTCCGATGAGAGAACAGGATCCTCGCCTTTGTACTTGTGCAACTTCGCCGTGAAGTAGGGCCGCGGGTCTTCGCCGCGGAAATCGTGCTGGCTCAGTTCCACCTCAATCGACCAATATTCCTCGGGCTCAAAGGCCTCGATTTCCCGCTCGCGCTCCACAATCAACCGTACCGCGACCGACTGCACGCGCCCGGCCGAAAGCCGTCCGCGCACCTTACGCCACAGCAGCGGGCTCAGTTTGTACCCTACGAGCCGGTCGAGGATACGCCGCGCCTGCTGCGCGTCCACGCGATTCATGTCGATGTCCCGTGGGCTGTCGAAGGCGGCCTTCACCGCTGGCTTTGTGATCTCCTGGAACACCACACGCCTGGTGCGCTCCGGCTCCATGTCGGTGGCTTCGCGCACGTGCCAGGCGATCGCTTCACCCTCGCGGTCGGGGTCGGTCGCCAGATAAATCTCTTCGGCGCGAGCCGCTGCCTTCTTCAGCTCCTTCATCGTATCGCGCTTCTCGTTGGGCACGCGGTATTCAGGCTCGAAGTTGTTTTCCACGTCCACACTCAAGCGTGACTTCAGAAGATCGCGGATGTGACCAACGCTGGACTTGACCGTGTATCCGCGACCCAGATAGCGCCCAATGGTCCGCGCCTTAGCCGGTGATTCTACGACGACCAGCCTTCCCGAACGCTTGACTTCCTTCTTCTTCTTCCGGCGCGTGACCTTCGGTTTTGGCAGAGACTCGTGCGCCGGCGTATAGCCCATCTTATAGATGGTGCCACCACACACCGGGCAGGTGCCGCGCGTTCCAGGACTACCACTGGCCGAATACTCTGCTTTCGGATCCTGCATGATCCGTTTTTCTTTGCACTTCAGACAGTAGCCTTCTAACTGCAAATCGTCTGATTTTGACATACTTAACTATACTTCTCCAGATCTGAGCCCTGAAGGCTGTTTACAAACTGCTTGACCTGTGGGATTTTGTCCTTGGGTACGACAAGCAGGGCATCTCCCGTATTAACCACAATAATGCCCTCCAGGCCAATAACAGCCATCAACTTCTCATCTTCGTAATTAAGAAGCAGGCTGTCGCTGGTATTTTGCGCCAGCACCAACCCCTCTTCCACATTTTCCTCCGGGCCGGACGCCAGCGCCTCCTTTAGCGCATAGAGCGTGCCCGGATCACTCCAACCCATCTGCCCGTGCAACACGACCGCCTCCTCAGGCGCTACGTGCGTCAAAATCGCATCGTCAAAACTGGCGACTTCCAACTGCGGATAGACGCTGTGCAGCACTTCCTCATACTCTGGCTGGTCGATAGCCTGCTCAATCTCATCCAGCTTCGCCGCCATTTGCGGCTGGTGCTGGTGGTAGAGAGACTGAACAAAGCCGATGGTCGTCACGAAGTAACCAGTGTTCCAGACATGCCTTCCGCTGTCAAACATCTCGCGCGCCACTTCCAACGGGGGGCGATAGCGCCACGAATTGAAGGCATAGTACGGTCGACCATCCACCTGACCAAGCTCCTGGCCCATTTCAATCCAGCCCAGATTTTCATTGGCAAAGCGCGGCGTCTCGCCAATAAATATAATTTTTGCCGCGTCCTGCTCAATCAACCGTTCGGCATTCTGCAGAAGAGCGCGGAACGTCTCCGTGTCGTCCATGTAGTTGTCGCCCCATAGGATGGACACAGGTTCATCGCTGCGATCCGATGAGCGTGCCAGGTGGGCCATTATCAATCCAACCGCCGCAGCCAGGTCGCGACGTTCGGGCTCACCAACCACGTTTTCCGCCGGCAATTGCGGCAACTGCCTGCGGATGATCTCCTGGTAACGTTCGTTCGTAGACACAAAGATGTTCTCGGCGCCATAGAGATCCAGGACGCGGTCAACCGCCAGTTGCACCGTCGATTTCTCGCCTAGAATTGGCTCAAATTGTTTTGGTGACGCCTGGCGACTGATGGGCCATAGTCGCCGGCCGGTTCCTCCAGCAAAAATTATGACTTTCATTTTCTCACTCTTCTGATCGGCTGGCTAAACAACGGACAGCGTCAAGGGGCACACACCTTTCGAAACGTGTGACCCAATAACATCCACGCCGCGTAAGCTTAGAGCGCAACCGTTAAAATCGCGTAATACGGCGCTCAATACAAGTGCAAACCAGACTAACTGATGGCGGAACTCCCGCCCACATCACCCGGCGTCTGTTTCATAGGTGGGACTTGCTTCGCGAAGCAGCGCGTAGCGCATCCCGCCCACCTGCTGCACCATCCCCTTCAACTCCATCAGCGCCAGTGTGCTGCTCACCTCAGACATATCCAGACCGGAAGCGCGACACAGCTCGTCGACATGCAACGGTTCCGGCGATAGGTGCTCCAACAGGGCGGCTTCTTCGGCTGAATCCGGCACTGCCATCTGCACGGCTACCTGCTGCGGCACCATGGTTAGATTCAACTCTTCTAGAATATCCTCTACCTCCGTCACCAGCTTGGCCCCTTGCTGGATCAACCGGTTGGTGCCGGCGCTTCCTTTACTTGTGATTCTGCCCGGAACGGCA
The DNA here is from genome assembly GCA_048620455.1 of Chloroflexota bacterium. Classification (GTDB taxonomy): domain Bacteria; phylum Chloroflexota; class Anaerolineae; order Promineifilales; family Promineifilaceae; genus JAAYYY01. The sequence continues at coordinate 40,140 of JBMCFH010000006.1, forward strand.
AATACCTCGCGGTCCTGCTCCAGCGCATAGTTGGCAGTGATCAGCGCGCCACTGCGCTTCCCGGCCTCGATCACCACAACACCCAGGGAGAGACCGCTGATGATGCGATTGCGCGGTGGGAAGTTCTTAGACTCCGGTTCCGTACCCAGCGCGTAATCGGAAATAATGGCGCCGCGTTGCTCTTTGACGATTTTCCGCGCCAGGTTGCGGTGCTCGGGTGGATAAATATGATCGATCCCCGAACCGAGCACACCGATCGTGCGACCACCCTGCTTCACTGCCGTATCATGGGCGATGTAGTCAATGCCGCGGGCCAGGCCGCTGACGATGGTCACATTGTTGCGCACCAATCCGCTAACCAACTCCCGTGTGACCTGTTCACCATACATTGACTTACGCCGCGTGCCGACTACGGCGACCGCCCAACGATCCGCTTCCCGCATATCTCCTGCCACATAGAGCACCGGCGGCGGCGCCGGCGCTTCACGCAAGTAGCGCGGGTAGTCGGGGGAATCCCAGGTAAGCACTTTCGCGCCGCTGCTCCTGACGCGCGCCAGGTAGGCGTCGAGGTCTACGGTGCTTCGCGTTTCAAGAAACGTCTTAATCGCACGGCGGTCGATGCCAATTCGCGCAAGATCGCTCTTACTGGCCCGCCACGCGGCGCCGATGTTACCGTAATGATCGAGTAACGCCTGTAATTTAGTCGGGCCAATCCCTTTAACCAGGTTGAAGCCCAGCCAGTACTTCAGGTCAGTCATGGCGTTAAAAATAGACGTTCAGGACACACGTGTCAAGAAAGAACGGCGATAGTTCCCTATCGCCACAGCAGGAAAACTTTACACCGGCACGATCAGGGGCGCAACCCCGGTATGAGATGGACCAGCATCCTCTGCGCCTCCCTGTCCACCTCGAGGACGACCTCCTCTATGTTGGGCAACAGCACTTCGCCCGCATCGCCACGCACCACGAAGACTTCATTTGCTCCGGTTTCCAGAACTTCAACCAGCAGACCCAGATGCTCCCCTTCATCCGTGTACACAGCCAGGCCCTTTAGCTCATAAAGATAAACTTCATCTTCCTCAAGAGGGATTGCTTCAGCCTCGGGCACCATCAGCCAGTAGCCACGCAACAACTCCGCCGCCTCACGAGAGTCATGCCCGCGCAATTGCAGCAAGACGTGACCCTGGTGAAAGCGCACGCCGTCCAGAGTCACCGATTCGGGGTTTGTACTCTCCGGATCACGCGATATGTGCACCTGTTCAAGCCAGGTGAAGCGCTCAGGGATGTGCGTGTGGATCGCCGCGCGCACCTCGCCACGAACGCCGTGCGGACGCACAATGCGTCCGATGATCAGGAATCCAGGATCAGTCGATGATTTCAAGCGAAACGCGCTTCCCTTCGTTCCTGGCAACGACGTCCACAAGGCTGCGCATAGCATTGACGACACGACCGCGCCGCCCGATCACGCGCCCCATGTCCGAATCTGCCACCGTCAGTTCCAGCGTCACTGCGGAACGCGTTTCTATGCGTTCCACGCGCACGCTATCGGGATGATCAACCAGCGAGCGGGCGATGTATTCGACCAGTTCTTCCATGTTAGCCTCTTGCAAACCGTAGATTTACGTTTCAGGCTGCGACCGCTGTGAGTTTCGAATGCTCGATCTGAGCGAGTTTACTCTTCTTCCAGGGCAGCCGCCTGCTCGGCTCCTTCCGCTGCCACTGCCTCAGCTTCCGCCACTGCCTGCGGTTCGGCCACTTCCTCTTCGGCCGCGCCTTCAAACTCAGCCACCAGATCTTCCAGCGTCTCGCCGGCGTGTAAGCGCTTCAACCGCTTCAGCGTCCCCTGCCTCTTCAGCAGGCTGCTCACGGCTTCAGTCGGCTGCGCGCCAACGCTAAGCCAGTGTAAAGCGCGCCCTTCATCGATCTTAAAGGTTGCCGGATCGGTCAAAGGCGAGTAATGGCCAATGCGCTCGACGATACGACCGTCGCGCTTGGATTCAATATCGGCAACGACTACACGGAAGTGCGCCTGTTTTTTCTTGCCCACTCGGGCCAAACGAATACGAAGCATATTACCTATTTCTCCAACGTCTTGCTAAATTATGATTGTAAGAGGGAGGGTCGAGTTTCGAGGGCAACCAACTGCTCTCTGCTCTTGTCTCCAGTTCACTGTCACTTAACGGAAACCGCCGAACAGGTTCGCAATATTACGTCTGCCACGACCCTGTTTCAACTGTTTCATCATGCGCTGCATCTCTCTAAATTGCTTGAGCAACGCATTGACTTCTTGAACAGTGGTGCCGGACCCGGCAGCGACACGCCGCTTGCGGCTGGCCTTCAGAATTCTGGGATTACGCCTTTCTTCCTGCGTCATGGACTGGATAATCGCCTCAATGCGCTTCATTTCGTGCTCGGCGTTTTGCATATCCACGTCGCCTGCCATGCGATTGAAGCCAGGAACCATCTCCATCAATTGTCCGATCGGACCCATCCGCTTAATCTGCTGCATCTGATGCAAGAAATCTTCCAGCGTGAAGTCGCCTGCCAGCAACTTCTCTCCCGCCTTGCGCGCCTCTTCCTCATCCATTTCCGTCTGAGCTTTCTCAATGAGCGTCAATACGTCGCCCATACCCAGAATACGGCTGGCCATACGGTCAGGATGGAACAGTTCCAGAGCATCCAGCTTTTCACCAGTACCCAGGAACTTAATGGGCACGTTCGTTACTTCGCGCATGGAAATCGCGGCGCCGCCACGCGCGTCGCCGTCGATTTTGGTCATGATCAGACCGGTAAGCTCCACAGCTTCATTGAAATCGCCGGCAACCCGCACGGCTTCCTGACCGGTCATGGCGTCGGCGACTAACAGTGTTTCGATGGGATCCACTGCGCGCTTGATGGTCTTGATCTCGTCCATCATCATCTCGTCGATGTTTAGACGACCGGCCGTGTCTATGATTACAGTGGTGAGGCCTTCGCGTGCGGCCTGTTTCACCGCCTTTTTGGCCAGGTCAGGCGGGTTGGCCTCGATCCCTTCGCTGAACACCGGGACGTCAAGCTCGCGCCCCAGCGTCTCCAGCTGGTCGATAGCTGCCGGACGATATACGTCGGCCGCAACCAGTAACGGGCGCCTGCCGTCGCGGCGCATATTCAGCGCCAGCTTCGCCGCCGTCGTCGTCTTACCCGACCCTTGCAGGCCCACCAGCATGATCACCGCCGGGGACTGCATGCCCAGGTTGAGGCGGCCCGGTTCACCGAGCGTTTCGATCAACTCCTCGTGAACAATCTTCACGACTTGTTGGCCCGGGGTCAGGCTGCGCATCACTTCCTGCCCCACAGAACGCTCGCGGACCCGTTTGACGAATCCTTTAACGACCTTGAAGTTGACGTCAGCTTCCAGCAGCGCAAGGCGCACTTCGCGCATCGCCTTGTCTACATCGTCTTCCGTCAGCTTTCCGCGTCGCTGCAGGTTGTCAAAAACCGTCTGCAGACGATTGCCTAAAGATTCAAACACCTACGATTTCCTTTACTTAAGCAAAAAATATGGCCCAGCCACAAAGTTAGAAATTCTAACGCAGCCGGGCCAACACGTCAAATCTGGTGACGTTGCCGGAAAGACTCATATCGTATCAGGCGCGGATACCGTCGCGCGCGTTTGATCAACCGCTAAGTCCCTCCTCGGCCAGTTCCTTTGCTCGTCGCCTCAGGGCCTCTGCCCGATCCGTGTTCTCCCACGGGGCGTCGATGTCCTCCCGGCCAAAATGCCCGTAGGCAGCCGTGGCGCGGTAGATCGGGCGGCGCAGATCCAGATCGCGAATGATGGCGCCTGGGCGCAGGTCAAACTGCTCGTTGATCAACTTCACCAGGAGCTCCGCGGGGAGCTTGCCCGTGCCAAACGTCTCAACACTCACACTCAGCGGGTGGGCGACGCCAATGGCATACGCCACCTGCACCTCGCAGCGGTCGGCCAACCCGGCAGCGACGATGTTTTTGGCCACCCAGCGCGCCGCATAAGCCGCGCTGCGATCAACTTTGGTGCAATCCTTGCCGCTGAAGGCGCCGCCGCCATGGCGGCCCATACCGCCATACGTGTCTACAATAATCTTGCGGCCCGTCAGACCGGCATCGCCCATCGGACCACCGATAACAAAACGTCCGGTGGGGTTAACGAATATCTCCAGGTCGTCATCTACAAGATCGCCGGGCAAAACCGGCATGATCACATGCTCGATGATCTGCTCACGAATGGTGTCGGCGTCCACGTCCGGCGCGTGCTGCGTGCTGACCAGCACCGTGTGCACCCGTCTCGGCTTGCCATAGCTGTATTCGACAGTCACCTGTGACTTTCCATCCGGGCGCAGCCAGGTCAAGATCCCTTCTTTGCGCACCTGTGTGAGACGCCGCGTCAACTTGTGGGCCAGATCAATGGGCAAAGGCATCAGTGTCTCAGTCTCGTTGCAGGCAAAGCCAAACATCATACCCTGGTCGCCGGCGCCAATGGCATTCAAAGCAGCTTCTTCGTTGCCATTCTTTCGATATTCCAGCGCTTTATCGACCCCCTGTGCAATGTCCGGGCTCTGGCTGGCGATTGCCACCTGTACACCGCACGTGTTGCCGTCGAATCCCTTGTCACTGCTGTCGTAGCCAATCTCGGTGATTACTTTGCGCACCAGTTCGTCGATGTTAACAAAGGCCGACGTCGTCATTTCGCCCATGATCATCACGAAACCGGTCTTCGTCGCCGTCTCGCAGGCCACCCGCCCCATGGGATCCGCTTCCATCACCGCGTCGAGGATAGCATCGCTGATCTGATCACACATCTTGTCCGGATGACCCTCGGTGACCGACTCCGATGTGAACAGTAACTTTGGAGCTGTCATAAATGTTGTACTCATAGCATGGTTCCTCCATGAACTACATCTTTCCAGTCACCCACCACAGAGTCGTCGGCACGATCTGCATGCGCTTGAAATCCAAGAGACAGAAAAAAGCCTCTTGGCAGACAAGAGGCTAACGTTCAGCGCACTATAACCTCTTATCGTCCAGCATCCGCTGTCGGAATTAGCACCTTTCCCACCCGGGTGGTTGCTGCAGCTTCATCGGGCCGATCCCTCCGCTGCTCTGGATAAGAGTATGTAATTTGAAAAGACATCATCAGTATAGCGCGTCCCCCGTCCCTGTCAAACATTTTCACCCTACTGCCACTGCTCCGGCGGCTCCGGCATCCCCAGGATGTGGTAGCCGGCATCCACATAGACGATCTCGCCGGTCACACCGCTGCTCAAATCGCTACACAGCCACATCGCCGTCTGGCCTACCTCATCCTGATCCACGTTGCGACGGAGCGGCGCTCGTTCTTCGACGTAGCGCAACATTTTGCGGAAACCGGATACACCGGCGGCAGACAGGGTCTTGATGGGACCGGCTGAAATGGCGTTCACGCGCACGCCGTCCGGCCCTAG
>JBMCFH010000007.1:0-45337 GCA_048620455.1 Chloroflexota bacterium
GGGCTAAGCCGCGGTCTCTCCTCAGGTTCTGGCGATTGGCAGGCTGACTTTAAAGGTCGTGCCTTCCCCTTCGGCGCTCTCCACGTCTATGCTGCCCTGGTGCTTTTCGATGGCCTCTTTGACCATGTACAGACCGAGGCCGGTCCCGGCGATGCCCCGCTCAACCGCCGTCTGCGCGCGATAGAAGCGCTTGAAGAGGTTGGGCTGCGCTTCTTTGGGGATGCCAATGCCATCATCCTTGACGATCACTTCGATCTGACCGTCATGCGCGCTGACTTCTACGCGCACCGCGCCCGACATGGTGAATTTGATGGCGTTTTCCACCAGATTCTTGAACACGGAGTAAATCATCTCTTCGTTGGCCAGAACAGGCGGCAGGTCGCTGGAGACGCGCTGGCTGAATGTCAGCCCCTTCTGCACGGCTCGTTCGGCCAGTGGCGGCAGGATGTCGTCGAAAAGGACGTTCAGGTCGACCAGTTCGGCGCTGCGCTGTATCTCTCGCGCTTCCATTTTGGCCAATTGCAGCATCTGGCGCACCATCTGTTGCAGGCGGTCGCTTTCGCGCTCCACCACGCCCAGGAAACGGTCTTCTTTCGCTTTGTCGCCCTGCGCCTTGCCTTCTCTGAGTAGACGAGCATACATCAGGATCGTTGCCAGCGGCGTGCGCAGTTCGTGTACGATGTTGTGGAAGAAATCATCGCGCATGCGCTCCACTTCACGAATTTGCCTCAGATCGGTAAAGACGAAGATCATTTCGCTCGTCTCGCCTTCATCGTCGATGATGGGTGCGCCGCTGATCAACACGGGCACATGTCCGCCGTTGCGCTGTACCAGATCGGCGGCGATCTCCGACTTACCCTCGTCGGCCGGCAGCACGTGCTCCATAAAGTTGGCAAAGTCCTCTCTGGCCTGAATCTGAATGGCCTCGTGTGCATGCTGTCCCAGGAGCGGTTCATCCGATTCGTAACCCAGCAGGGTAAGCAGGGAGTCGTTTGCCGCGGTGATGATGCCTCTGGCGTTCACCGTCAACGCACCTTCAGACATGCTGGCAAAGATCGTTTCCTGTCGCCGTTTTTCGGCGACCACGTCCTCGTGCAGGCGCGCGTTTTCGATGGCGGCAGCCAACGGGCCGGTAATCGCCTGTAGCAGACGCAAATCGTCCTTGTTAAACGTGCCGTGTTGCTTGTTAATCGCTTCCAGTACGCCGATGACGCGCTGTTCTACTTTCAGCGGAACACAAAGAATCGAGTTAGTGCGAAAACCGGAACTATTATCGATTTCGCGATGAAAACGCTCGTCTTTGTAGACGTTGTTGACGATGAGCGGTTCGCCGGTTCTGGCGACTTCGCCGGCTATCCCCTGCCCCGGTTTCAAGCGTATCGGCGGTAGATCTTTGAAGCGCGGGCCCATGAGCATATCGACAAACTCGATTTCACCGGTTACCTCGTCGGTCAGCCCGACAGAAATCGTCTCCACATTCAGTGTGCGCCGCACCGGATCGGTCAGCTGGCTGAAAATACTCTCGAGTCTCAAGGACGCAGTTAGCGAATAAGTCAGATCGTAGACCGTCTCAAACTCCACCTGCTGGCGATCGGTTTCCTGGCGCAGGAAGGCGCGCTCCAGATAAGTCGTGATGTACATCGCCAGACTGGCCGCAGTGTCTCTGTCAATGATGCACGCCTCTGGTGGATCAACCAGACATAGTGCGCCTGTCGTAGAGAGAACCGTTCGGCTCTGAGGGTAAGGTAATGGAACAAGCAACAGCGTTTCCCGCGGCAGCAGCCATAGGTCACTGTTCATGAGGTCCGCAGCGGGCAGGTCGAACTTCTCCTGGTGTACTACCTCACCGCCGCCAATCAGCCGCCGTAGCGACCCTTGATCGCCCGCCCATCGTTTCTGCTGTAGGTTGCCGGTGCCGTCACAGATCCAGACGTCGTAATAAGCGTCTAGCGGGCCGCCGAGGGCCACGACGGTGGTCACGCCGGTGTAGACCGCGATTTCATAGGCGACGGCGGCGCACACGCCGTGGGCGTCCAGGATTTCGCCCAACTCGCCGGTGATTTTCTCCCACAGCAGTTGGATTTGATTTGTTTGCGGGCGGGACTGCGATTGATCCATATGGCGCCAGTTATAACTGGCGCCGGTGCAGTTGACAAGCAGAACGAATAGGGAAAAGGTCGCACTCATTGCATGAACCATAGGGCTACAGTATGATTTGACAGACGATGTATTCTCCAGGGGCGGAAGCGCCTCTGACATTGGAGCGCCCCACGTATCAGCTTGACAATTAACAGCAGAACAAGGAGTTTACGATGAGCTACATAGAATCCGTGTTTGCGCGCGAGGTGCTGGATTCGCGTGGAAATCCAACGGTTGAGGTTGATGTGGTGTTGATTGATGGGTCTTTCGGCCGGGCCATTGTGCCCTCGGGCGCGTCTACGGGCGCCTATGAAGCGTGGGAAAAGCGGGATAGCGATTCACAGCGTTTCGGGGGCAAGGGGGTTTTGGGCGCTGTGGATGCCGTCAACGGCGAAATTGCCGACGAGCTGGAAGGGATGGATGCCACAGAACAGGTTCTGATCGACGAGACGATGATCGACCTGGATGGAACTCCCAACAAGGAGAGGTTGGGCGCGAATGCGATTCTCGGCGTCTCGCTTGCCGTGGCTCGAGCGGCAGCGGATAGTGTGACTCTGCCCCTCTATCGCTATCTGGGCGGTCCGGCTGCGCGCACGTTGCCTGTGCCGATGTTGAACATTATGAACGGCGGCAAGCACGCTCCGGGCTCGGCCGACCTTCAGGAATTTATGGTGATGCCTGTGGGCGCCGACTCTTTCGCCGAGGCGCTGCGCTGGGGGGTGGAAATTTATCATAGCCTCAAGAAGGTGCTATCGGGCAAAGGGCATCAAACCACCGTCGGAGACGAGGGTGGATTCGCGCCGCAACTATCTGCGAACCGTGAGGCGTTTGACCTCATCATGGAAGCGATTGAGAAGGCGGGCTACACGCCGGGTGAGCAGATCTTGTTGGCCATGGACCCCGCAGCCAGCGAAATCTACGAGGGCGGCAAGTACCATCTGAAGACCGAGGGCAAGGTCTTGAGCGGGCCGGAAATGGTGGATTTGTTCGCCGAATGGGCTGATCAATATCCGATTATCTCAATCGAGGACGGGTTGCACGAGGACGATTGGGACAGCTGGTCGCTGATGGTGGAGCGGATGGGCGATCGCGTCCAGATTGTGGGCGACGATCTGCTCGTAACCAGCATCGGACGCATCGAAACCGCCTTCGAGCGCAAAGCGGCGAACAGTCTGCTGTGTAAGGTGAACCAGATTGGAACCCTGACAGAGGCCATGGCTGCTGTTGATCTGGTGCAGCGTCACGGGTGGACCGCGGTCGTCTCCCATCGCAGCGGCGAGTCGGAAGATACGACCATATCCGATCTGGTGGTGGCGCTGAACGCGGGCCAGATCAAGACCGGAGCCCCGGCGCGCACCGATCGCGTGGCCAAGTACAACCAGCTGCTGCGCATCGAAGAGGACCTGGACGATGCTGCCGAGTACCCGGGCATGGCGGCGTTCACCAATCTGATACAGTGAGACGTCGAGGGCCGGTCACTTCTTGAAGCGGAACATAGCCTGAATAACGAGGATGAATGACGTTAACATACCCAGCATGTAGGCGAACGCTACAATAACGAGCAGCGTGCTGAGGGGGATAAACATTGATTTTCTCCCGACAAAGGCCCGTGGGATCGCCCGCGATCCGCGGGTCTTTGTGCTCTGCAATGACTGTCACCTATTGACCGCTTCGCCCTGCTTTCTGCTCGGTCAGGAAGGGTAGTGGATCTGTGCTACTGATATGGTTGATGCCCTGCTTTGCAAACCGGGCCAGCTGTTCATTGGCCAGGCCCTCGAAATCAATCTCCGGATGTGCAACGGATGATGTGCAATCGTCAAGGAAGTAGATTTTCTCCAGAACCTCCGGCCGGTCACCGTATTCCTCGACCAGATCCTCAACCGTTTCCAGAACACAATGGCTCTTGGCCTCTCCGGCAATGACAATGGCCTCGGCCTCGTCGAGAATCTCCAGAAAAGCCACGTTCTTGCCGCCCTGTGGATGACCAGGGACCGGGATTTCGGGTTGGATGATGGAGTAGTGCTCCGTTTCGGGAACGCTGCCCTTGGTCAACCACTGCGGCTGAGCCTTTCGCGCCAACGAATGCCACATGACGGCTGACCACAGTTCCGGATCCAGCGCGTTGCCAATGCCGCCAATTCCGACGTGATAAGGCCAGATGGTCAGCTGCTTCTTGGCCTGCTGCTCCAGCTTCCTGACATACTCGCGCGAATGTTCCGGTTTGACCAGGGGACGCCAGCGTCCCTCTTGCACGTCGGCATGGGTAATCAACGTGTACGGGTCGGGATGTTCGCCGTTTTCGTCCGCCCACCAGGCGGGGTGGAAGATCTGGTAGGGAAGGTGTGAGTCGAGCGAACAGGTGATTCGGGTGATGTGTTGCGCGTTGCGGTAGATGAATTCGATCAGGCGGCGGATGTCATCCCGTGCACCGGGCACATGAAGGCTGCCGTGAGGATGGCAGAAATCAACCTGCATGTCGATGATCACAAGGTGCGTCGTCGTGCTGTCGTTGCCGGCGGGCGAAAGCCCGGCGGTGGCTGCTTCCTGTGCGATGGTTGCCATGTCCGGGTAGAACAGGGTACCGATGCGCTGCGGATCATAAAAATCGGGAAAGCTGTCCATCATAAACTCCTTGATTGGAAGAGTGGCTTGAAGCTTAGTGTAATCATAACACTAACCGCGGAGGAATGCAAAATTTAGTGTAATTTACACACTAATTGGCGTGCAGCTTAGCACTTGATTAAGCAACGACCAACCGGTTGCCCTTTGTATCTGGATTTGTATCCGTGACACATGGGCAGGGATCTGGTCCTACGGTATGCTGATTTTTGTTAACAGGATCTGCAGGCAACCCACGTCACTGCTCGCAGCGGATCCTCCTTTCATCAGCAATAGCCAAATAGAGATCTTAGGAGTTAGCGGTATGTACAAGCGTATTCTCCTTCCCCTGGATGGATCGTCGCTTGCTGAATGTGTCTTGCCCCATGCACGGACCATCGCCCATACCATGGGCGCTGAGATCATTTTAACTCACGTGTTGGAACAGGAAAACGAAAGCGCCAGGGAGGGTGGTCTGGATCCGCTGGCGTGGCATTTACGCAAGGCGGAGGCCGAAACGTATCTTGAGGAGGTACGGGGCAGCCTGTCCCATATACCTGTGCGGACGGCGCTGTTGCAGGGGCCTGCCGCTACCACGCTGGTAGAATTCTCTAAGGAACGGCAGGTGGACCTGATCGTCCTCAGCAGTCATGGCAGCAGTGGGCTGAGCGGTTGGAATGTGGGCAGCGTCGCCCAGAAGATAATCTACCGGGCCAAGACATCGTTGATGATCATACCTGCTTACCGGGAGGCTGAGACGGACGTGGAGGAGATGAAATATCGTCGCCTGCTGGTGCCCCTGGATGGCTCGCAGCGCGCCGAGTGTGTCCTGCCGTTTGTGAACGCTTTATCCCGCGATGAGGAGGCTAAGACAACCTTACTGCACGTCTGCGTGAAACCGGAGATGCCACGCCGTTCCCCACTGACGCCCGAAGAGGTAGCGCTGGCAGATCAGGTGATGGAGAGTAACCGCGTGGAAGCGCAACGTTATCTGGAGGATGTGCGGGCGCAACTGGATCGCCCGGCGGAATATCGTGTCCTGCAGGTGGATGATTTGATAGCGGCTCTGCATGAGGAGGCAGAAAACCTGTCTTGCGATCTGGTTGTTTTGAGCGCGCACGGTTACTCAGGCGATACGCACCGCCCCTTTGGCAGCGTCGTTACCAGCTTCATTGCTTATGGCAGCCAGCCGCTGCTGATTGTTCAGGATTTGCCCTCTGCGGAAATTGACAGAACGCGCGCCGAAGAGATAGCTGAACAGACGGGAAAGTCTGACAGTGGCAAGGGAGGACGCACGACCGTACATGCCAGTTGAAACAAATCTTTCCTCGCAGAGTGTGGATGTCGAAGACGAACCCACGGACACGGAAAAGAGCGAAGTGACTCTGGAGGAGCTGGCGCATCGACTGGCGTCCGCTCACCAGGTTCGTCCTTCGCAAGGTCGAGAACGTGTACTCCTAGAGACACTTCCCGCGCAGAAAGAAGCGCTACAGGAGATCTACCACGAGTTTACGCAGGGTAATTCGGGCGAGCTGTCGCTCTCGTACTCGGCTGAGTGGTTCCTCGACAACTACTATTTGATCCAGCGCGCGCAGCGCATCGTCGAGGAAGATCTGCCACCCGATTACTATGATGAGTTGCCGCAGCTTGAGCAACCGGCGCCGCTGCAGGGCTATCCCCGTGTCTATGCCCTGGCGCGCGCCCTGATGAATCATGAGGACTGCCAGCTGGAGGTCGCGCGCCTAAGGCGATTTGTCGATGCTTACCAGGAGGTGCAAGCGCTCACCATGGGCGAGTTGTGGGCGCTGCCGCTGATGCTCCGTTTCGTCCTCTTGCAGAGCATCGTTCAGGCAACCGCGCACCTCACCGGGGCAGCTATCTCGCAGAGTTTACTGACCGGGCCTATCTCCCTGGACTATGACATCGACGACAGCAGCGTGGTGGCAGGCGCTGTGCCCAGCCTGCACCGGCTGGCGCAGCAAGATTGGAAGGCGTTCTTTGAAGCGGTCAGTCACGTTGAGGCCATTCTGGCGCAGGATCCTGCTGCCGTCTACCGGCGGATGGATTTCGAAACGCGTGACCGTTACCGTAAAGCTGTGGAACGTGTGGCCCTGGACGCCGGTGAAGCGGAAGCCGGCGTCGCGCGCGCAGCGCTGGCGCTGGCGCGCGAACACACTGATGCAGCTGTGGCCCCTGGCGAGGAAGCGTCGTGGGATGGGCTGTCGCTGCCCCGGGAAACGCACGTTGGTTACTATCTACTCGGCGCCGGGCGCCGGCAACTGGAACAACGCCTGGCATATCGACCAGGCGGCAGAAGGCGCTTGCGCCATTGGGTGTTCGACCATCCCTCGCTGGTTTATCTGGGCAGTATCGGCGTTATCTCGGTCGTCCTGATGGGTGCTTTTCTGTGGTACGTTGCCAGCCACAGCGACAGTATATGGCGCCTGTTGATTGCGCTGCTGGTGCTGCTGATCCCCGTGGCCTCGGTGGCTGTCAGCGTCGTCAACTGGCTCTTAACCCATCTGATTGAACCACACGTTTTGCCCAAGCTCGACTTCTCCGAAGGAATAGCCGACAGTTGTCGTACGATGGTCGTCGTCCCCGCGATGCTTACCAGCCGGGACGAAGTCGCCTCGCTGGCACAGCAGCTTGAGTTGCACTATCTACGCAATCCGGACCCCAATCTACGCTTTGCGCTACTCACCGACTTTGCCGACGCGGCTTCGGAGACAACAGACCAGGACGACGAGCTGATTCGCGCCGCTGTGGCTGCCATCGATACCCTGAACAATAGACACGGTGCGTCACTCTTCTATCTCTTTCACAGACGGAGACAGTGGAACCCATCTGAGGGCGTGTGGATGGGCTGGGAGCGCAAGCGCGGCAAGCTGCACGAGTTCAATCGTCTCTTGCGCGGCGATGTAGAAACCTCCTACGTGGTGCAAGAAGGGGATCTGGACTTTCTTGAGGAGATAACGTACGTCATTACTCTCGATGCCGACACCGTGCTGCCGCGGGAGAGCGCCTATTGTCTGGTGGGTACGCTGGCGCACCCGTTGAATCGCGCACGGTTCGATCCGCGCACAGGGGAAGTGGTAGCAGGCTATACGATTTTGCAGCCGCGTACCGCAGTGCAACCCACGAGCGCCACCCAATCGTTGTTCACGCGGGTGTTTGCCGGCGATGTGGGGCTGGACCTCTACACCCTGGCTGTATCCGACGTCTACCAGGATCTGTTAGGAGAAGGAATCTATGTGGGCAAAGGAATCTACGATGTGGATGCCTTTGAGCGCAGCCTGGAGGGAAAGATTCCGGAGAACACTCTGTTGAGCCACGATCTATTTGAAGGTATTCAGGGACGGGCGGGTCTGGTCACGGACATTGTGCTGTATGAGGATTATCCGCCGAACTACCTGGTGCACGTGCAGCGGTCCCACCGTTGGGTGCGCGGCGACTGGCAACTGCTGCCCTGGCTGCTACCCTCGGCGCCTGGCGTTGATGGACGGCAACGCAATCCGCTTTCACTCATCGATCGCTGGAAGATCGTAGACAATCTGCGTCGCAGCCTGGTCTCTCCGGGTTTGTTAATTCTCTTCCTGGCGGGCTGGACCATTCTGCCGGGATCGCCATTGCTGTGGACGTTTCTGGGTCTGCTGTCCCCTGCAGTCTCCCTGGCAACGGGCGTCGTAATCGCCGCCTTACGCGGGTTGGGCGGCGCGCCGTGGGGCGAAGCGTTCCGACCGTTGCGCAATAGCGCCGTGCGCTGGCTGCTCTTTCTGGCATTCCTGCCCTATGAAGCGGTGCTCATCACTGATGCCGTCGTTACCACCATCTGGCGCCTGCTGGTTACGCGTCGCAACTTGCTGCAATGGACCACGGCGGCGCACACCGCGCGCCTGTTCGGCGATGATTTGAGCGCCGATTTGACCTGGAGTCGAATGGTCTCCTCGATGTTTATGGCGATGGCCCTGGCGCTCGTCGTCTACGTGGTGGCTCCAACCTCTTTGCCGATTGCTCTGCCTTTGCTGTTCGTCTGGCTCTTGTCGCCACAGATTGCCTACTGGATCAGCCGCCCGCAGAAACGAGAGCCGGAGGCCCTCACAACCGATGAACAGTTGGAACTGCGCCGTGTGGCGCGGCGTACGTGGTTTTTCTTTGAACACTTCGTTGGCCCAGACGACAACTGGTTGCCGCCGGATCACTTTCAGGAATCACCCAAGGGGGTCGTCGCCCATCGCACCTCGCCGACGAATGTTGGGCTATACCTGATCTCGGTGGTCGCCGCTTTCCACTTTGGCTACGTGGGCCCGCTGGATCTGATTTTGCGACTGCGCCCTACGTTTGAGACGCTGGAGAAACTGGAACGTTATCGCGGTCATTTTCTCAACTGGATCGACACTCGCAGCCTGGCCTCGCTGCCTCCACGCTACGTGTCTACGGTGGATAGCGGCAACCTTGCGGCAAGCCTGCTGGTGTTGGCTAAGGCCTGTGCCACAGTTCCGCAACTCAATATTCTACGATGGGATCGTTGCTGTGGCCTGATCGATACGATGGCAGTTCTGGATGAAGTGATCGCCGCCGCAGACGCCGGAGACGACGACGGAATCACGTTGTTGCGTGCCCACGTGGCGAAAATGCGAGAGCAGGTAGCGTCCGCGGAAGATGACGAAGACAGGTGGATCCCGCTTTTTCTGGACATTGACGAGCAGGGCCGCGCCGAGCTGGATTTCCTGCTCATGCGGGTTCTGGAAAGCGAGCTACCCTCTGTGAATGCCGCGACGCTGCGCAGCTGGCGTGTGCACGTGGAGAGCCTGCACCTGCAGTTGAGCAGCATGCGGCGCGAATTGGATATGCTGGCGCCGTGGATTCTGGCGATGCATAGGCGCCCCTCACTGCTGACAGAGCAGTCCATGCCGGACGAGCTTCAGCCGCTGTGGAAAGAGGTAGAAGACAGTCTGCCGGCTAATCCTGCGCTGGAGGATCTGCCCGCCATCTGTCGCCAGGCGCAGACGCCTCTGCGGCGTTTGTACGAACGGCTGGACGGCGATCCGTGGGGCAGCGATCCGGACGCCGGCGGCGCAAAGGAGTGGTGCCGGCATTTGTTGCAGCAACTGGATGAAGCGTGCATGGCGGCGGAGTCGTTGCTCATCGGCTACGGCGACCTGTCGCAAAGCGCCGACCATTATTTCCGCGACATGGACTTCGGCTTCCTGTTCGACCCCCAGCGGCAGGTATTTTACATCGGCTACAATCTGGAGAGCGGGCAGCTAGATGACAATTACTATGATCTTCTGGCTTCCGAGGCGCGCATCACCAGCCTCCTGGCTATCGCCAAGAACGACGTCCCTCAGAGCCACTGGTTGCACCTGGCGCGACCGATTACCGAGACCGAAGGCGGTCGCCTGTTGCTTTCCTGGAGCGGCACCATGTTTGAGTATCTGATGCCGCCGCTCTTTATGCGCCGCTACCAGGGCACACTTCTCAACGAGAGCGAGTACGTGGCGGTGAAACACCAGATCGCCTACGGCGAGCGCCATAACGTACCCTGGGGCATTTCGGAGTCCGGATTCTATGCCTTCGATTCGGCGATGAACTACCAGTACCGGGCGTTTGGGGCGCCGGGGCTAGGCTTCAAGCGCGGTTTGAGCGAGGATCTGGTGATCGCCCCCTATGCCTCCTTGCTGGCGCTGGGCATCACGCCGCGGGAAGTGGTGGCTAACGTGACGCACCTGAAAGAGTTGGGGATGCTGGGGCGTTATGGATTTTACGAAGCACTGGATTTCACTCAGAACCGTCTGCAACTGGGCAAACGACGGGCCATCGTCCGTTCTTTCATGGCTCACCACCAGGGCATGATCCTGGTCGCCGCCCTTAATTACTTCAGGGACAATGCCATCGTCGAATACTTTCACGCCGATTCGCGTATCCAGAGCGCTGAGCTTCTTTTGCAGGAGCAAGTGCCGCGGCAGGCGCCGTTGGAGTTCCCGCAGGAGGAAGAAGCCGCGGCATTGCGGGCAACTGAGCCGTCCATTGCCACGCATCCCTGGACGGTGCCCCTGCAATCTCCCGTGCCCTCGGTGCACGTGCTGGCTAACGGTCGCTATCGCGTCATGCTGACGAACGCCGGCGGCGGGTTCAGTCGCTGGCAGGATGTGGCGCTGACGCGTTGGCGTCCTGATGCCGTGCAGGATGATTGGGGTCAGTGGGTCTACGTCCAGGATGAGGAAAGTGGGGCGTTGTGGTCGGTGGGCCTGCAGCCCGGCGCGGGCGATAGCAGAGGCAGGGTCCAGGGTGAGCTACTGTACCATCCGCACATGGCCGAATACCGGCGTCGCGACCACAACATCGTGCTGCGCATGGAAGTGACCGTGCCGCCCGGCGATGACCTGGAGATCAGACGCATCCGCGTAACGAATGATAGCGACGAGGTCCGTCATCTGCGCCTGACCAGTTATGGCGAGGTCGTGCTCACCGGGCAGGGGACGGACGAGCAGCATCCGGCGTTTGCCAAACTGTTCGTAGAAAGCGATTACCTGGCGCAAGAGAATGCCTTGCTGTTCCGGCGGCGCCCGCGCTCCGACAAGGAGCTACCCACTTTTCTGGCGCACGCGCTCGTGGTGGGCGACGGACTCCAGGAGACGCAGGCTTATGAAAGTGATCGCGCGCGCTTTCTGGGAAGGGGCCGCACAGTCCATGATCCGCTTGCCCTGCAGGGGAACGGCTGGTTGTCAGGGACAACGGGCGCCACGCTAGATCCGGTGATGAGCCTGGGTCAGCGGATCGAGCTGGAACCACGTGGATCGGTGGAGCTGGCGCTGGTTACGGCGGTGGCGCACACACGCTCACAGGCGCTGGAGTTGATCAGGCGCTACCGCTCCTGGAGCAACATAGAACGCGGCTTTGAGCAAGCGCGGACGGCGGCTGAACGCAATATGCGCCGGCTGGAACTGGAGACGCCGGCCCTGGAACAGGCGCAGCGCTTACTCTCACTACTCATCTATGGCTATCACGCCTACCGCGCGGAGCCGTCTACTCTTACCGCCAATACGCTGGGGCAACCGGGATTGTGGGGCTTCAGCATCTCCGGCGATTATCCCATTCTGTTGCTGGAAGTGGATGACGAAGCAGAAACAGCGTTGTTACAGGAGGTGTTGCGCGCACATGCTTACTGGCGCAGCCTCGGCGTGCGCGTGGATCTGGTTATTCTCAACCGTAAGGAATCGAATTATGGTCAGGAGCTGCAAGGAGCAATTCACTACCTGATCAGGCAGGTGGGAAGCGAAAACTGGTTGAACCGGCGAGGCGGCATCTTCGTCTTACGCAGCGATCAGATGCAGGAGGAAAATCGGATCCTGCTGTACAGCGCTGCCGGGGTCGTGTTGGCGGGCGATCAGGGAGCACTGGCCGACCAGTTGGCCGGTTTCTACCAGCAGCCGACCTGGCTACCCGGCTTCGCGGCATCGGCGACGGAGCCGGCGCCAGAGATCGCTCCTGTTGCTCGACCTCAGAATTTACTCTTTGACAATGGCTACGGGGGCTTTTCGCCTGATGGACGCGAGTATCTTATCTATTTGGAACCCGGCGAGTTGACGCCGGCGCCGTGGATTAACGTGGTTGCCAACGAAAAGTTCGGCTTCCTGGTGTCCGAAGGAGGAGGCGGCTATACGTGGGCCGCCAACAGCGGTGAAAACAGGTTGACGCTGTGGCGTAATGATCCGGTCGTCGACATGCCCTCAGAAGCGCTCTATTTACGCGACGAAGAAACGGCTGAAATCTGGTCGCCGATGCCGCAGCCGGTTCCTGCCGGCGCGCCGTATCTCGTGCGGCACGGCGCAGGCTATTCCATCTTTGAACACCACAGCCATGGATTGAAACAAAAGGTGCGCCTGTATACCGCGCCAGACGCGCCGCTAAAAGTGGTTGCTTTGACCGTGGAAAACGGCGGGCAGCAGCGAAGGGTGACGGCGACGTTTTACGTGGACTGGATACTGGGAGCGGGATTGGACGCGAAGCGCTTTATCATCCCGCAATACGCTGAGGAACATCACGCGCTACTGGCGCGTAATCCCTACAACACGGAATTCGACTCGCGCGTGGCCTTTCTGGCTGCTACTCGCCAACCACATGGCCTGACGGCGGACCGCATGGAATTTTTGGGGCGCCTGAACTCGGAGCGGCAGCCGGCGGGTCTGATGCGAATCGGCCTGGAAAACCGCGTCGAGGCAGGGCGCCACAGTTGCGGCGTGTTGCAGCTTCACATGGATCTGGCGCCGGGCGATAGTGACACAGTGTACTTTCTGGTCGGACAGGGTGCGGATGACGAGCAGACGATTGAGCTGCTGGAACGGTATGGCGATGAGCGCGACCTGGAACAGGCATGGGAGGCCAACGGCGAGCGCTGGGACGCGCTGTTAAGTAAGGTCCAGGTGGAAACCCCTGATGAGGGGATTAACCTTCTCTTGAATCGGTGGCTCCTTTACCAGACGCTCTCCTGCCGCATCTGGGGCCGGTCCGCCCTCTACCAGTCCAGCGGTGCGTACGGTTTTCGCGATCAACTACAGGATGTCATGGCCCTGCTGCATACCTGCCCCGATGTGGCGCGCGAGCATATTATGCGCGCTGCGCGCCACCAGTTCGAGGAGGGTGATGTGTTGCACTGGTGGCACCCCCCGTCGGGGCGCGGCGTGCGCACACGTATTCGCGACGATTTACTCTGGCTACCCTTTGTGACCGGTCACTACGTGCGGGCCACGGGAGACACGTCCATTCTGGATGAGAAGGTGCCCTTCTTAAAAGGCGAGCCGCTGCGCGAAGATGAAGAGGAACGGTACGGTCACTACGAGACCACGGAAGAAGCGTACACGATTCTTGAGCATTGCCGGCGCGCACTGCACAAGGGCAGCACGTCCGGCAGGCGCGGGCTGCCCCTGATGGGTGGGGGTGACTGGAACGACGGCATGAATCGCGTGGGTATCGAAGGCCGCGGCGAGAGCGTCTGGCTGGCCTGGTTCCTGCAGGCGACGTTGAATGCCTTTGCCTCTGTCTGCTCCCTTCTCGGGGAGAATGATCAGGCGGATGCTTACCGGGAGCGGGCTGAGGCTTTGCGCCAGGCAGTAGAAGAGACGAGTTGGGACGGTCACTGGTATCGGCGCGCCTATTTCGACGACGGCACGCCACTGGGATCCGCCTCGAACCGCGAGTGCCGCATCGACGCCATTGCCCAATCCTGGGGCGTCATTTCTGGCGGTGCGAACGCGCAGCGGGCGCAGGAGGCAATGGCCTCAGTCCTTGAGCACCTCGTGCGCTGGGATTCGCGCCTTATCCTTCTCTTTACGCCGCCGTTCGACCGCACGCACAAGGATCCGGGCTACATCAAAGGGTATCTACCGGGCATTCGAGAGAACGGCGGGCAGTATACCCATGCTGCCCTATGGACAATCTGGGCCTATGCAGAACTGGGACAAAACGAGTTAGCGGCGCGCCTGTTCCGCCTGATTAACCCCGTCTACCGCGCCGACACGGAAGAAAAAGCGGAGCGCTACAAGGTGGAGCCCTACGTAGTATCGGCCGATGTCTACGGCGTCGAGCCACACACCGGTCGCGGCGGCTGGACCTGGTACACCGGCTCCAGCGGTTGGATGTACCGTTTGGGCCTTGAGCGTATCCTGGGGTTGATCCCCGCAGCTGACGGCCTGGTCATCGACCCGCGCATTCCGCCAGAATGGCCCGGTTTCCGCGCGACTTACCGCCTGAATGGCGCGACGTATAAGATCGAAGTAGAGAATGGCGGAAGTGGGCAGGGCGTGGAAGCGCTGTTCGTCGACGGCGATCGCCAGGAAGGCAACCAGGTACCACTACCCGAGGACGGTCGGCACTATAGCGTCCGGGTGCGTTTGAAGTAGGACGACTTTTCAGTTGCCTTGCGTCCGGCGCCCGCAGCAGGCGCTGTTCGCAATCGCTGTGCGAGGGTTACGCCAGTGGGTAGCCGGCGTCCTCCCAGGCGGTGATGCTTCCCGGTACGTTGTGTACGTCCTGAAACCCCTCGCGCATAAGCAGGCTTACGGCCATGCTTGCTCGATAGCCGCTACCGCAGTAAACGACGGTGGGCCGCTCGGGGTCCAGTTCCTGATACCTCTCCTGCAGGTCGGCCAGGTGAATGTGGATCGCGGTGGGAACGTGACCTTCTTGCCATTCGCCGCTGGAACGCACGTCAAGCAGCTGGATCCTGTCAGAGTCCTCCTCGACGAGGTCTCTCAAGCGTTGGACGCTCATTAAATCTGAGCTGATGAACTCACAGGCCGCCTCGCTCCAGGTGCGGAAACCCTTCTGTAGATAACCGGCTACGTTATCGTAGCCGATTTGCAGAAGCTCGCTCTGCACGTGGGGGAGATCGCTGCTGTCAGAGAGGACCAACAACAATGTAGCATCGGGGTGCAGCCGTGGATCGGTTTGCGTGCTGAGCATAGGATCGAGGAGCCGGCCGGCCCAGATGGGGAACGCCTCGCGCAGACCGATGTTCAGTGAATCCGGGATGTGGGCGCTGGCAAAAGCTTCGATGGCCCGCGCGTCGACCACGACGGTGTGCGGTGAGTGCATCGCTTCCTGGAACTGAGCGGCAGTGAGCGGCGGCACATAGGGACGTGCTCCAACAAGGGGCGGGCCCTCGGCGTTGATTACCTTCATGCGCGCATAATAAGATGGCGCCGGTTCCAGATCTTCTAATATCTCCCGCACAAAGGTTTCACGATCCTCGATCTGCAGGTGCGGGTTGTTGCGCCGTTCGTAGCCAATCGTGCTCACGCTGCGGGCGCCAATGCTCGCGCCGCACGGCGACCCTTCGCCATGGGCCGGATAGATGACAATGTCGTCGCCCAGTGGCAGCACCTTGTTGCGCAAAGAGTCGAATAACCGTGGCGCCAGCTTATTGGTCTCCTCTTCACCCAACAGGTCGGGCCGGCCCACCTCGCCGGCGAAGAGCGTATCACCGCTGAATAGCCCCCAGGGCTCTTGCGCACCGCTGCCGCCGCTGACAAGGAAGCAGATGTGCTCGGGTGTGTGACCGGGTGTGTGCAGGACTTTCACGTGGTGCACGCCCAATTCGAAGGTGTCTCCGTCGTGCAACGGGCAATGCTCAAAGCCGTAATCGACATCCGTCTCGGCGCCCACGTAAATCGCAGCGCCCGTGCGCGCTGCAAGCTCGCAACTGCCGGAAACGAAATCGGCATGAATATGTGTTTCCAGAATATGGGTGATGCGCGACTCATGGCGGCGCGCCAGATCCAGGTAGATCTCCACGTCGCGGCGTGGGTCTATCACCGCGCAAACGCCTGCTTCCTCATCACCTATGACGTATGAGAAGTGGGCAAGCCCCTCGCTACGGACCGTTTCAAGTATCATTTTTCAACGCTCCATGTCCGGAGAGCGCGATCGGCCGATCGCGCTCTCCGTCTGCTCGTTAGATTGTTTGTACTCGCTTCCGCTTATGCCTCCTGGCGACCGGCGGCGTACTCCTGGGCTCGTTCACGGCTGCGTGCGACGCGCTTTGCTTCGCGAACCATCTGGTTGCTGTAGCCCCACTCGTTGTCGTACCAGGCCAGGATCTTGACCAGGTCGCCGTCGATAACCTTGGTCATCGTCAGATCGACCACCGACGCGTGCGGATCCTGGATGATGTCTGAGGAGACGATGGGATCGTCGGTGGCAGCCATCACGCCCTTGTACTGCTCGCCCTGGGCTTCCTTTCGGAAGACGTCGTTTACTTCCTCTACCGTCGTCTTCCGCTCGGTAAGGAACACCAGGTCAGAGACGGAGCCCACGGGCACAGGGCCGCGCACGGCGATACCGTCAAACTTGCCCTCGTACTGCGGCAGAGCCTTGGTTGTGGCAATCGCCGCGCCCGTAGTGGTGGGTACGAAGTTCTGGGCGGCGGCGCGCCCACGACGCCACTTCTTTGCCGGGCCATCGACGATGCCCTGCGATGAAGTATAGGCGTGGATCGTGGTCAGCGTGGCCTTCTTCACACCGAAGTGGCGGTCCATGACCTCGGCCACCGGCGTGATGCTGTTCGTGGTACAACTGGCGCAGGAAAGGATCTGTTCGTCGGGCCGGCCTTTGCCAACGCCGTAGACAACGGTGGGTACGGTCTCGTCTTTGGCGGGAGCCGACAGGATCACAGTTTGCGCTCCGGCTTCAATGTGCTTTTCGAGAGCGGGGCGGGTGGTGAAGACACCGGTCGACTCGAAAACCAGTGCGACGCCGTGTTCCTCCCACGGCAGCTGCGCCGGATCTTTCTCATGGAACACAGGATACTTCTCGCCGTCAATTATGAGGTGGTTCTCGTCGTAATCCACCTTGCGGTCATAGCGTCCATACACCGTGTCATACTTCAACAGATAGGCCAGATTGTCGGTCGGCACAAGATCGTTGATTGCCACCAACTCCAATTCGGGCGTTTCCAATAAGATTTTGAGGGTTGCACGTCCAATGCGACCCAGACCATTAATTGCAACTTTCATCAGTAACCTCTTCGTGTGTTGTTTGAATTTGATTGTTTGACTGTTAGCTTGTTTCTATTTCCATCGTTCCGGTGGAACCCGCTTCGAATAGCGCGTCATACTCTTCGGGCAGCTGAGCGCGAGCGTCGGCGATCTGACCGGAGGAAACCGCTTCCTGCAACACCTCGATGACTACCCGCGCATGGTGCGCGGCGCCTGGTACGTCAACTCCCTGGCCCTCGCGCTCGGCAATGCGCTTGAAGAACTCCTGGATGCCAAACGTTTCTTTGCGGCGGGCCAGGCGCAAATAGGCTGCCAGCGCCGACGGCAATTGAGCGCCAAGATTCTCCGCTTCCTCGCCGTGGAGGCGCTCGCCCAGGGTTTCCAGCGTGGCACAAATAGCGCGCATGGCAGCGCCCTGGCTGCCTAAGCGGGCGCGATTCTGTACCTCACCGACGAACTGTTCAAATTGCATATCCTACTCCTTTGTACTCGCAGCCGGTGGTGACCGGCCTGACTACAATGTTCGTTTATCGATTCAACTACTTCTATCAGTCTAGCAGGTTCAAGGTATTGTTTCTCAGCGCTGCTGCCGGGACGATGCAAAGTCCAGCTGACCGGCGCGTTCTTTCATCAAAAAACCGATAAGCAGGCCGAAGACAAGCCCGCCGATATGCGCCCAGAAGGCCACACCCCCGGTCTGCGCTGTTTCCGCGCCCAGGCTGGCAACGCCGTTAAACAGCTGGGTGACGCCCCAGATACCGATAAAGACCACAGCCGTGGTTCGCGCCACGCGCGCGCCATAGGCCAGGATCAGGAGACGAACGCGCGACTCCGGGAACATGACGGCGTAAGCGCCGAGGATGGCAGCTACCGCGCCGCTGGCGCCAATGCTGGGGATGTCGCTGCCGGTACTGACCAGGATGTGCGCCGCCGATGCGGCGAGGCCGCCTGCCAGGTAAAAGAGAATGTATAGCACCTTCCCCAGCGCAGCCTCGACGTTGTCGCCGAAGACCCAGAGAAAGAGCATGTTGCCAATAAGGTGCACCCACCCCCCATGCAGAAACATCGCTGTGAGCAGTGAATAGAGCTGGTCGCCTTCCAGAATTTCCACGGGTACAACGCCGTATTGCTGAAAGAAACTCTGTAGCTCGGCCTGCCCCAGCGTCAGCTGAAAGAGGAATGCCAGGACGTTGAGTACGATCAGGGCTATGGTCAAAATACCGGGTCCGGCCCCGCGGACTTCGGTGTCGCCGATTGGGAACATACACTCTCCTCCCTGGAGATAGACGGCCCATGTAGCGCCGCTTAGCTCTGAAAGCGCGGTAGAATTTCCTGCTCGTAGAAGCGGAAGAAACCTTCCTGATCGCGACCAACCTGATGTACGTAGACTTGATCGTAGCCGGCATCCACAAATTTCTGGATGCCGTCGAGATGCCGTTGCGCATCGGGGCCCACGACAATGTTTCGGGTTGCCAGCTCTTCGCTGACGATTTTGGTCGCCTGTTCGAAGTGAGTGGGCGTACGCAATTCCTGCGTTAATTCGCCGGGCAGGGCGCTTATGGGCCAGATACGATGCACGGTCTCTCGCGCCTCGGCTTCATCCTCGGCCCAGCAGACGGTCAGCTGTCCAATGCAGGGGCCCGGGCCGCTGGCGTCCCGGTAGCTCTGTACCAGGTCTTCCTTGGGCGCCGTACTAATGAATCCGTCGGCCATCTCGCCGGCAGCCCGC
The DNA here is from genome assembly GCA_048620455.1 of Chloroflexota bacterium. Taxonomy (GTDB): domain Bacteria; phylum Chloroflexota; class Anaerolineae; order Promineifilales; family Promineifilaceae; genus JAAYYY01. Next base: position 18,964 of record JBMCFH010000007.1, read on the forward strand.
ACCGTTTGCTCGCCACCGGCAGCAACCATCAGCGGCGGCGGCTCCTCTGGGAGCGTATAGAGGCGGGCGTCCTCAACAACGTAGTACTCGCCCCAGTGGCTGGTCGTTTCCCCTTTCCACAGCTCGCGAATAATGGCCACTGCTTCCTGTAGCATTTCCAGACGGATGTCGTGCGGTGGCCACCCATGCCCCAACACGTGCTCGTTGAGGTTTTCCCCGGTGCCCACGCCCAGAAAGAAGCGCCCGGGCATCATCGCCGCCGAGGTGGCTGCAGCCTGGGCGATGATAGCGGGATGAATGCGGATGGTGGGGCAGGTGACGCCGGTGCCCAGCCGCAAACGTTCGGTGGCCTGGGCTATGCCCCCGATGACGCTCCATACGAATGGACTGTGTCCCTGGGCGTCAATCCAGGGATGGTAATGGTCGGAAATGAGGGCGAAGGTAAAGCCGGTTTCTTCGGCTCGCTGAGCATAGCGCACCAGCTCCCGCGGCGTGTGTTCCTCGGTGGAAAGGGCGTATCCGATCTCGGTCATGTTTTGGCTCCTCTTGCTGCCCAATTCTTACCCTGTGTCACGTTCAGTCTCCTTTGCTCATTGTGTCATCCAGTAACTGCAGCAGGTCGTCAGCCGCTTTCTCTATGTCGGCGTGGTCGTATTGCGCGGCCCGTTGCTTGGCAGCGATCAGACCATCGCGGTGCACGCGGCGGAAATCGCCATAGGGAAAGTTATAGCGGTCCTTCGTTTCTTCGCTGGCGCCGGTATCGATAGCCAGAAACCACTTTCCGTATTCGTTCCAATCGTGTCTCTCCAGAAAAGTGCTTTCCTCGTCGGCCGACGGTTGCGCCTCGCTCCAGTCACTCTCTTTATCGTATTGGTGTTCTTTGATCAGCTCTTTGGCCTTGGTGACGGCCTGCTCGTTGACTTTCATCTGAGACATGGCGTAGCTCCTTATGAACGCGCGACAAACCTTTCTGCTATGTTTGTATATCACAGCAGGCAGCGTTCACCATATGCCCCGATATAGGAGAGGGATACAATTTGGCGATATATTTCCGTTAGAGAGGGCGTGGGTCAGTATGAAAGCAACCGTCTGGAGCGGTACTCGTTTTCCGCGCCATTGTTGCTTTCGTATAGCTTGCTCAGGCTCTTGTTCTGGGCTGCCCACAGACCCACGAGGCCAATCTTAAGCGTATAGAAGGTGGTTCCCTCTATCGTCACCTCGCTCATAATCTCGCGCTCCACCAGCTTGTTGAGACCGCCTGTCACGTCGGCGGGATCGAAGCGGAAGCCGTATTGCTCCAGGTAATGTACGAGATCTGAGGGATGGAAGGGGACGTCGCGATCCATCAGGTGGGCCACGGCGGCGAGCAAGGCGCGTTCGGTGTGGCTGGAGCGCTGCCAGAGGTAGGCGAAGTGCACCTCGCCCAGGCGCAACATTTCCTCCAGCGCCGCGTTCACGTCGGAGATGGTGACGTAGCCGGTGCCGCGGTTGTTCGCCCGCTTGACCAGAGTGTAACAGACCAATTGCAGAAAATAGGGATGTCCTGCGGTGACACGCCATATCTTATCCAGGGCCAGATCATCGTAGACGATGTGCGGCGCGACCGGTTCGGTGACCAGTTTCATTGCCGCTTCCTGGCTCAGGAAATCGATCTGGCGATAGAGGGCGATATTGAAGAGCACCGACCAGTAGTCGCTGCTCATCTCCTCCAGGCGACGCGTGCCGACAAAGACAAAGCTCAGCCCCTCGCTGTGTTGCATCAGGTGGCGCAGGTAGGTGAAAAGGGTTGAGGGTAGGATTTCATCTTCAACCAGGTTCTCGAACGCTTCAAATTCGTCGAAGACCAGTAGAAGCGTGCTTCGTTGCGGCAACTGCTGCTTCACTTGTGGAATGAACTGGCGCTGAAAGAGACGTGCGGGATCGTTCTGCCACGTTTTGCTGTCGGGGATCTCGATCTCTATGCCGCGTTCGCTCAGCGCATCGGCAATGTGCCAGGCCAGGTCGTGAAACAGGGCAGCCATACCGGGCACGATACCCAACGACTGGCAGTCGATGTACACAGGTACAAGGTTCTCAGGCACGTGATGGGCCAGCCGCAACAGGGCAGACGTTTTACCCGAACGGCGCTGCCCGACCAGGATCAAGACGTTGCGCCGCGCCAACTGCCCTGCGTTCTCGATGATGAAATCAAACAGATCCTCGCGCCCGTAGAAGAGAGGGCTGTTGCTGCGAAGCGGTGTTCCGGGCATGTAGGGATTGGCGACTGGGGTGAAGGTGCGCTGCGGCGGCAACAGGTTGACCATGTCGGCAAACGCCAGCTGGCGGCCCTCTTGGATGCGGTCGTCGTAGCTGATTGAAAATGCAGCGCGCATGCGGTCCTCGACGTGTGGGCGGACGACAAAATCAGCCACGCAACCGCGCCCGGGCCAGATAACGGGTATCGTCTCGGGCGGACTCTGCGCATCATAGGCCGGATCCTCCTGTACGTTGACCACAACGTTTTCGGCCGGCGCGCGGCCCTGGTTTCGTATTTCCACTGCCACAACCACCAGTCCATCTTCGGGGACGGCCCGCTTCGTCTTCAGAACCACCACCAATTGGGCCTGGCCTCGCAACAGCTCCATCTCGGCGCGTATCAGACCCTGGACCCTTTCTTGAATGGCCGCCACTAATTGTTTTTCGATGGTCACCGGTTGCTGCGCCAGCCGCTCGTCCACCTGACGCATGAGCACCGCGGCTTCGTGCAGGTAGACAAGGCGATCATCAACCAGATCTACGCGTTCGCTGTCTCGGAGACTGCTGAGGATTTTCAACAGCGTTTCCAGATGTTGGGCGGAGATGCCGCTGGCGTCGCGTTGGCGCACCAACTGCTCCAGCCTGGGGCGAAGGAGGCTCAGTTCGGTGATGCTCAGCGCTTCCCATAACGCCTGACAGGTGGCGAACGTCGTACGCCACATCTCAAAGGAGCGCCAATCGCCGGCTGTTTCTTCTGCGTCCGCCAGCGCGCTGTTGAGAATGGCCAGGGCGGCGCCGGGGCGACCGGCCAACAAGAAGAGGCCATCCGCCAGGTTGGCCAGAAGCTGATGATTTTCAGTGCGCGCCTGATTGGCAAGGTTGAGCAGAAAGTCGGGCGAGCCTTCGTTGCGCCGGTACTGTTCGTCGAGTAGATCCAGCGTTTCCTCAGGTTGCTGTCTCACCCTGTTGTAAAAACGACGCACATTCGCTCCTGCCGAGCGTGACTGGCGCATGGCAAACATGGCGCCGAACAGGGCCATCGCCGCCAGCGCCGGTAGAATGAGCGAGCGGCTCAACGGGGTCATTGGTTGTGGCGAGGGGCCTGCCGTCGGCGTCACCGTGCCCTGGTGCGTGCCATCGTCGAACGTGAAACGATAATTCACGCGCCCGTCCGTAGTCGGCTCCAGATCAAAGATGAGGTTATCGCCGCTAAGATTATCGCGTCCGCTGATCTCCCGTTCGGCCACCGTGCGCCATTCACCGCTGCTTGCATCCAGCGTCTGCAACCCGATGAGCACGCTGTCGCCTTCTTCCTCAATCACCGAGACGTGGATATCATAGCGCCCGACTCCCACGTCTACCTGCGGATTCACCAGCAGCGGCGGGCGGTTTGGCTTGGCCTCGAACAGTTGTACAACACCGTTATCGGTGATTACCAGTAGTTGCGGCGCTCCATCGGGACGGCGACGCGCAGCCGCAAGTTGTGAAACGCTGCTGTTGCTGCTTAGATTCAGACGGTCCCACAGCCGGCCATCATCTGTGTACAGGAAAACACGACCATCTCGCGTGCCAACGGCGACGTCCGCGTTGCCCCCACCATCCAGATCGCCCCAATACAGCGCGCTGACAGCGCCTTGCTCAGGGCGCTGCCACAGGATCTCGTCACTGCTCACGTCGAGGTTCAGCAGCTCTCCGGCGTCGCTTACCGCCAGGAACGTGTCGCCCGCCGGTTCGAGGCGTACGATATCCCCGAGTGGCAGTTGCCATTCCCACGGTTGGGTTCCATCCCAGGCTAGCGCGCCGAGTGTACCTCCTTCAGTTGTGAAGAGCAGCGCGCGCTCGTCGTCCTCTACGCGGGGGAGGGGGAGTACCTCATTGACGGCCTCCAGATTGTAATAAGCGACAATTGAGCCCTGGCCTCGTCCGCTATAACGATATATCTGGTTAAAAGAGGTGACGGCGACGACGTCTGATGAATCAGCCTCTTCGCCTTCTACCAGGATCAGTTGTTCCACCGCCCCGGGAAGGACCGTGCGCCACAACTCGCGCGGACCGGTGGAGTAGGCGATCAGCTCGCCTTCGCTGGTGCCGATGACCATTTCAGGGGCCATGTCGCGATTGATGTTGCCCACTGCCAACGCGTCGATGCGCCCGGAGACGGTGACGGGCTCCGGCCACACCACGCGCCCGGAAGGGTGTACGAGCTCCAGGACGCCTGTGTCCGGTGCGCCGTTCAGTTGGGGCTCCGGGCTGCTGCCGGTGTGATTATGCACGGCTACAATAAACGTTTCCGCATCCGGTCCCTGCTGCAATAGGTCGAGATGGTCGATTTCGCCGCCGGGATTGATGATGGAGTTGGCCTGACCCGTGGCGCCATCCAGAAGATGCAGGCGGCCGTCCCTGGTACCTATCAACAATTCGTCAGCTCCATCTCCGTTCAGGTCGGCGACGAGCGTGGACAGGGGCGCGGCGTACAAGCGGTAGTCCCAGGCCTGCGCGTTCTTGCGGGCGCCGGTGCCGGGATCGGTGAGCGAAAGGGTGCCAAAACTGGCCAGCAGTAGCTCGCTGATGCCGTCGTTATTTATGTCAACTAAAACCGTCTGGCCTGCCGCTGCGGCGGATTCGAATTGCTGTAGCTCCTGCCCGGTGTCATCCAGCAGCAGAACATTGGCGGGCACATTGCTGGCAGAGGAGGCGGGCGCCAGCGTCAGGGCCAGCGCCGGTTGTCCCGGTTGAGGCTCGATAGGCGTGGCAGAGATTGTCACTACCGCGCGATCCGGCGACTGCGGCTGATATTGCCAGTAGCGCGCGCCATCACGATTGTAGCTGAGAACCTTGCCCACGTTGGTGCCCACGATGAGGGCCTGTCCCTGTGGCAGCCGGGCGTTTGCCAGCGCCGTGACAGTGCGGTTGGGCGTTCGCGTCCAGCGCTCCATCCCGTTGCTGCTTTCGTACACGATCACTCGTTCCACCTGCTTGCGATCGCTGCGGAAGCTGTTGCCCACGGCGATGTCCATGGGCGAGTCTTCGTCCCAGGCGACAAGCGAGAGCGAGGTGATGCGCCCGCTCAGCGGACGATCCCACTGTAGCCGGCCATCGGCGTCGAGCAGAAGGATCCTGCTATACCTGATGTAATAGCTGAAGACGATTTCTGGCACTCCGTCACGGTTGACGTCGCCGACCTCTACGAGCGCTCGCGGCTCGTCGCTGGCAGGCGCGTTGTCCGGATACCGCCACTGATACTCACCGTCGCCGTCATATAGTTGTAGCAGCCCGGACTGTAGTAACACCAGGATTTCGTCATTGCCATCCGCCTCGCGGTCTATGGAGCGCAGGGCCACAGGGCGGTTGCTCAGATTGCGCCGCAGCGCCTCTTCACTGGTGCCGGGCAGGGCGTTGGTGGGGATTGGCGGTAGAACGAGGGGCTTGGCCCAACGAACCTCACCGTGCCGGTCCAACAAAATGAGCTGCTCCTCGGTTGCCAGGACGATCTGCTGATAGGGGGTGTCTGCGCCATCGACGTTGACGATAGCCAACTGCAAAATCGGCGTCTGCTGAGGGGTTTCATACGTCCAGCGAGCCTGCCCGGTAGGATTCAGCAGCACAACCTGATACTCTTCGGTGGTTACTACGAACTCCTCGATACCGTCGTGATCGATGTCCGCGGCTTCCACGACTCCCAGCGGACCCGGGGCGTCATACTGCCAATAAGGCGACGGCTCGGATGATCCGTCGCTGCCCGCCTGTGCCCGCACCTGACCGCTCTCTGCCGCCAGGAATGCTGCAAGCAGGAAGATAGCCAGGAGTGTGAAGCGTGTAAAGCGAGCTGTCAGACGATACATAAATACCCTACCTGTGCTGAGCAGGAGGGAGGCGGCGCGCCAATGATCTTATGCCTGGCACGCTACGTAGGCGGCCTGAGCACGTAGCCCACGCCCCGTTCGCTTACAATCCAGCTATCGTACGGTTCGATGGCGCGGCGCAGGCGCTTAATGAGGGTCTTGAGACGGTCTGGATCGTCGATAAGCACCTCGCCCCACACCGCTTGCTCCAGAGATTCGCTCTGCACGACCTGGCCTGCCTGCTGCGTCAGGCGGGCGAATAGATCAAATTGGGAGGTCGTCAAATTTAACTCCTGGCCGTTGGCGTGTACCGTATGGCGCTGTTGGTCAATGACGAAGGGGCCGGCCTGGATGACGCCTTCAACGTCCTGTCGACGCACAAAACGGCGCAGGATTTCGCTGGTGTACTGGTACTCGCCGTTTTCAGAATGCACCAGGCACTGCTGTTCTAACAGGCGCATGCTGTCCACAGGTCCTTCCAACGTGACCAGTGTGTACTGCTCCTCAGGTGTGAGATTCTGCCACAGGTAGCTGAGGTGCGAGTCGGACTCCATTTCGATAGGGGCATCAAGCTGGGCCAGTTCGTCCGATGTTTGCGGCGCGCCACCGCTGCTGGCTGCGTGAAAGGCGTGGTAACCGGCGATGTGCAGGAAAAACGGGTGGGGGCCAACCAGACAGAGAAGGTGATCGCAAAGCGCCGGCGAAAACGAGACGCGCGTCCCCTTGAGTCGATGCGCCAGCAGGCTGCGCGCCTCCTCCTCGTCGTAAAGGCCAAGTGGCAGCGTGACGAAGATGTTGAAGAAGGGGGAACTGAGGATTTCTTCGTCTGCTGTAATATCGAACAGGGGCCTCTGGCTGGCAGTGAGGTAGGCCAGGCCGTATTTGGTGGTCAGGCCGCGCAGGCGCGCGAAAAAGTAGGGCGTCAGCCGTTCGTTCGCTGCCAGCAGTTCGAACTCGTCGAGCAGTACGACGACGCTGGCGCCCGTACGATGGATGCGGTTGAGCATGCGGTCCAATGAGCGGTAGGTGCCAAATCGGGTCACCTCGCCACAATCAATGCCGGCCTCTGCCGCACGTTCCATCAATTCTGTCAGCAATGCCTCGTAGACCTCTTCCGGCGGCGACCCGCCAAACTCCTGACAGTCGATCAATACGAAGAGCGCCTGCGGCGGCGCAAGCTGAAACGCGTTCCTGGTCTGTGCTCGGGCCAGGTGCAGGAGCAAGGAGCTTTTTCCAATGCGCCGCGGCCCAATCAGAGACACACTCTGTCCGTTACGTAATAGTCCGAGAATCTGACTAATCTCGGCCTGACGGCCGTGAAACTCTTCGGGTCGGCGAATGGCGCCTCGGTGGAAAAAGGGATTGTCTACGGTCATAAGTCTATTTTACGGCGTTAGAAGCGAAACGTAAAACGGAATTATCCCCGATTTTTGCGTTTTGTGTCACTATTTTGACCGTCAATCTACACTTCAGACTGTTGTAGGAAGCGGTGAATGGCGCCCAGGGCCAGCGACCCTGACGTGCGGCGCTCCCGTTGATAATAGCGCGTATAACGGCTGCGGCTGATATGCAGATAGCGCCGGGCGCGGGTGACGCCGACGTAGAGCAGGCGCAGCCGCTCGCAAATCAGCTCAATGTGCGCCGATTCGGTTGGATCGCGTCCGGGGTGTAGGTCCGCGCTATCCTTCATCACGCTTTGCAGGCGGGCCACGGCCTCGGCGGCGGGATCCCCGCTGAGAAAATCATGGGTACCCAGGAAAGGTCCCTCAAGGTCCTGGGGAATCCAGAAATCGTCGATGCCCACCAGAAAAACGGCGTCCCACTCCAGTCCCTTGGCGCTGTGTTGGGTGGCCAGGGTGATGCGTCCCGGTGTGGGTTCAAAGCCGGCGTCCCCGGCGGGTGCGGTGCGCAGCGAGCGGCGTCCGCTGGCCACGTCTGCCAGCTGCGCCGCCAGTTGCGGCAGTCGCCAGCCCGGCTGCAGGTCGCGCCAGCCACGGATCGTTGCCGCCAGCTCGTAGGCGATGGCCAGGTCGTAGTCGTGACTCTCGCTCTGCGGCTCAGGGCTGGTAAACAGTTCGTGGCCCAAGGTCAGCACCAGATCGTCTGGAGGCAGGTGGCGCAGTTCGAACAGGCGGCGCAGAACACGGGCGTAGGCCTCAATGTGCGCCACGTCCGCCTCACTGGCTACGCCCGCGGGCAGGGCGGCGTCCAGGCTCTGGTCCTCCTGCGGAAAGAGCAGCGCCTCAGGTCGTCGAACGCTGCGCAGAAGGGCGTGCATGTGGTCGGTATCCGGCGCGGAACCCGGCTGATAGTCGGAAACCAGATACGGCGCTCGTTCTTCCTTCATTTCGGCCGTTGGGGCCTCTGGTTGCAACCCTTCATGGTCCAACTCCGCCAGAGCCCGATAGCCATCAACCAGGGCGCGATTGTCCAGCGGGTCGGCCAGCAGCGCCAGGAGGGCGTGAATCGTTGCCGCCACTTCGCGCTCGCGGCTGCCGCCGCGCAACAGGTTGTCGTAATCGGCGTCCAACAGATCCAGTTGTTGCGTCAGGGCGTGCCCGACGCGATTGGTCGGGACCAATATGGCAAGGGTGTGCTCTGGCCTGCTGGTGGCATATCGTTGGGCGAGCCGCGCGACGGCGGGCAGCTCTTCGTCTTCGCGATGGTTGTACACTTTCAGGCGAATGTTGTGCGTCGTGTCCGGCGGGTTTGGCTGGGCGTCTCCCGGCGGGGTGGGCAGAATCTCCTGGCGCCGAAAGGCGTGGCGGCGCGCTTCCGGCAGCGGATGTTCCAGCACGGCCCACTGTAGCAGAGCGTTGGCGGCGCCCATGATGCGCGGCGCGGAGCGCCCAGAGTGGGGCAAGGGCAGAACGGTTACGTCGGGACGATCCAGAAAGGCATTGAAGTAGCGCGGATGGGCTGCGGTAAAGCTGCTGGTAATAGCCTGATTGGGATCGCCCACGCGAACCCAGTTGCCGTTTTCTCCCGTCAGTGCCAGCAGCAGCGCTTCCTGCAAGGGCACGCTGTCCTGTGCTTCATCCTCCAGCACGTAGGGCCAGCGCTCCCGAAACGCGTCGACCACGTCAGGGCGTTGTTCCAGCAGTTCCACCGCCTGCCAGATCAGGTCATCAAAGTCCAGCGCCCCCTGCCGGCGCAAAATGGTTTGATAGTGAGCATAGATGCCGTTGAGCATGTACAGGAGCGCGTTTTGGGCCTGTGTCTCTCCGCTCCCGACCGCTTGAGATGCCTTCTCGCTCTCTGCATCTGCCAGGGCGGCCTGCAGCTTGCTGTGGATCGTTTCCGGCCGGTAGCGTTGGTTTTTCGCGGTGCGGATGAAGCTGCGCGCCGTGCGTTCGGTGACTTCTCGCCAGCGAGTGCGCATTTGCAGGTTGCTTTCGTCGGGCAAGAAGGCTCGCCACAACTGGGCATTGGCGTCGATCCAGTCGTTGGTCGCCCGCCCCAGAAAGTGGTCAGATTGATCTTCGTCCAACACGACCAGATCTTCCACGCTTCCTGCAACTGTGCGCACGATTTCCAGGCCCAGGCTGTGTAAGGTGCGCACGTCGAAGCCTATTATGGGCAGGTCCAGTTCTTTCAGTCGCTGCCGCACGCGCGCCTTGAAGGTGTCCACGCTGGCGTTCAAATAGGTGACAATGAGAACCTGCTGCCCCTCTTCTGGCTGCACGCGGCCCTCGGCAATCAGCCGCGCCGCCAGCAGTGACAGGGTGAACGTCTTACCGCTGCCGGGTACAGCGCTGATGGCCAGTTTGCCACCCTCATATTGCAGAATCTGTTCTTGCGGTTCGCGTAGCTGGTAGGTCACACTCTTGCCTCGCAGGATCGGTCCGAAAGCCGGCGCCGGCACAGCCGTGCCTATTATATCATGTTCGCTACCCTCGCTGCTCCTGCCTGTCTAGGCTCGCTGTTAGCGTTTAAGCAGCGGCAGAAAAACGTCCAGGTCGAAGTACACCTCCGCCATCACTTCCGGCGCCGAGCGGTCCGTCTGTTGCCACAGGTCGTACAGAATTTGACCGCTGTTCTGCGGATTTTCAACGTCGGGATTGTTGTCGCGCAAGAATTCGATGTACTCGCGGGAAGAGGTCTGGTAGAGCAGGCGCACGACGCCGTATTTGACGCCCGCAGGCAGCGTGTAGGTGGTGGTGTCCCAATATTGCCCGTCGGCATAGCGTGACGGGTCCGGCTGGGCGTTGCTGTGCGGCGCGGCGCCGGCGGCGAGGAAGGCGTCGTACTCGTAGCCGCGCGGTGGAATGCGGTTGTCTTTGACCGTGACGTTGTTGAGGATGAAATGAAAGGTTGGTCCCGCCTCCAGCCCCAATTGCGCGGCCCACTCCTCGGTAACGCCCTGTTTGGCCTCGTATACTTTTAGCGTGGGATCGCTGCCGTAGCCCTGCAGGGTACCGGTCTCCACGTCGTAGGCGCCGGACGTGTAGATTAGCTCGCCGAACGCGTCGTAGCCTTCCACCTGCAACCACATTCGCCGGCCTTCGGGATAGCCGGTGGGCAATTTGTGCCCGGTCTCGTTGTAGACGGTGACTTGAAGCTGGTCGTCCTCGCGGCTTACATCCATCGTGGCTGCGTTCTGCAGCATGTATCGCGCGCGTTGGATGCCCGCTTCCAGCGCCTGGGCCCGCTGTTCGGCGGCGACGCTACCCGTGAACACATTACCGAACTCCGGATGCAGGGGAATCGTTTGCGGCACCCAGGTGTTGGCCCCGGTCAGATCGTGCAGAGGCATATTGGTGCGCGTGACAACGTTGCCCCAGGAGGCGCCAGCCGCGCCGGTAACGTCGCGCATGTGACAATCCTGGCAGGTAGAAACGCGCGTTTTGTTGCCGCCGAATTGTGGGGCGGACACGCCGTCTTCAGAATTGTAGTCGCTCAACAACCACTCGCTGTACGTACGCTCAATGGGGAACAGGGCCTCGGGATCCGGCGCCGGTTGATCCAGGTCGTTTAGCTCATACTGTTCGCTGCTTTCGTTCCACGACAGGAGCGGATTGCTGACGTTGTGGCAGCTGCCGCAGAGGGCAGAGTCCTGGTGATAGGGCGAGACGAGGGGCCACTCCAATCCCAGATGGGGGTTGTCCTCCCACTCTTCCTGCAAATCGAACGGTCCACGCCGCTCGTCCTCTGGATCGACGATGATTGCGCCGTTACCTACGTATGTGAGGGTAGGAGAGATGGCAGCCAGTACCTCCAGATCGCGCGGAGGGTTCTCTTCATTGTAGTCGGGATCGACCATGCGGTGGCACACTTCGCACTGCACCCCTTCCATATCCACGGCTTCCAGAGCGGAGCCGTCCGCGGGCGTGGAACGCCCTTCCAGCCAGCCTCGCGGCGTGTGGCAACGCAGACACAACTCGCCGGCAAATTCCGCGTCTACGTTGGCGATGTCCAGCGCTGCCCAGAAAACGGGATCGCGCGCTGCCTGGGCCATCATGCTGCCCTGCCAGGCGGTCCACGTTTCAGTTTCGGGCGGCTGGCCCAGTTGCTCGTTGTAGCCCGCGTGGCAGGAGCGGCAATTCTGCGGGCCGACGATGGTGTCGGTCAGCGTCTCCGGCTGCGTGCCGGGTTGGAAAAAGTCTTGCAGGGTGCTGGCGATGCGCGCGCCTCCGTCGCCCGCCGGTTGCTGCAACGGCGGATGGCCTTGCGGCAGTGCGGCGTGGGCCACGCTCTGGCGCAGCGCGGAGAGCGTGACGCCGAGAAACAGCATTGCGATTCCGCCTGCCAGCAGCAGGTGGCTGAGTCGTCTCATCTTGCATCTCCCAGTACAGGTTAGTGTGTTGTCTGTTTGCGTTATGCCCCGGCGCCAGACGCGCCGGCAGGCACGAGTGGGGTATTATATCGTTACCTGATGAATGGCTCCAAATAGGGATAGCAGGGGTGTAGCCGCGGATTCCGGGCTCCTGAGTGGCCCAGGTGCGAGCCCGCGATGGAACCCGCGGCTACGGCGTGAAGCGGGCTTACTCCACGATGCCGCTAGAGGCGCTAAACCATTGGAACGATTCCAGCGTGACGGTATAAGCGTCCTGGTTGCCCAGGTAGCGCATGCAGTATTCCGTGGGATAGTATCCGGCGTCGGGCATAGCCTGCGGTGTGCCGATGGGAACGCACACTTCATCCTGTAGCTGTTCAAAGAAGGCCGTGGTAATCATCGGCTCGTGGAAAATGAGGCGACCGTCAAACGCGCCATAGATCCAGGTGTGCGAGAATGCGCCGCCGGTAAACTCAGGCGAAGAAAGGTCGATGAGATGGTTGCCCATGCCGGGTTCGACGGCATTCACGTTCACGTTGTTTGGCGGTTGCTGGTCGGCCGGCAGCGGCGCCACGGCTCGTTCGTAGAGCTCGCAGGTCAGAGGAACCGGAGCTGTTGACCCGTCTGGCTGCTCGACGAGACACATCTCATCAGGCCCTCCCGGCGTGGCAATCTGCTTGCGCTCGGCGTCGGTAATGGTGTAGAAGTGGAAGTCGAAGTGGGGCGTGTCGTAGACGCCGGGCGGCACGTGACCGTGCGGGTTCCAGTTGGCGATGAAGAATTTGAATGGTGTGGCGCTGCCCTCTGGTGGGAAGTCCAGAATGGTCTCATGACCGCAACAGTGCCAGACGACTTCGCCGGTGTCAGGGTCTATGATGTCCCAGGCGCCATCACTCATTTCCTGGGGCAGACCGCTCAGGGCCTGCGCGTCGAATCTGACGCCTACAAAAATGGGCTTGCCGTTCCTGGTCAGGGTCACGAAGGTCTGTATCTCGCCGTTGCCCAATGGTTCGGCCGAACCCCACGCCGTCTGTGGGGGTGGAAACTCGCCGCGTGCGCGACCCTGGGGCGCGGGTGAAGCGGCGACCTGCCAGACGGTGAGTGCCAACAGTGCAGGAACTAAGAACAGGGTAAGCTTTTTGATTCTACCTGCGAGCATGATGAACCCTCCTTTTGGGTCTGGGGCGCTCCCCTCGATCCGCTGACGCGGCACGCACCCGCAGGCGTTGGCGGCAATGTAGCGTCGTGGAGCCAGAGGGGGCTCGATTTGCTACGTCTGGTTTGGGAGGTAGCGCCTACTCACACATGGATTACTGGATGGTCACAGTATAGATCAGGCCAGATAGCGGTTGCAAGAGTTTGCGTCGAGTAGACGCTTGCGCGTTTAGAGCGTACAGGCGGCGCGAATTGATAGGTCGTACAAGAGACGTTGTAATTGTGTTGGGTGGAGGGCAGGGAGAGGTGGTATGATACGGTTCGCTTTTGGCGTCGTTTTCAGACCTGATCGCCGTCACCGCAGTGAGGGCGAAACGGAGCACATCGATACTATGCGTTCACGCTTCTTGATTGGCCTGCTGGTGATAGTTGTACTCTGCCAGCAGATTGCGCCCGTCGCTGCGCAAGACGATTCCCCGCCCGACCCACGCTTTGGCGTGGTCTCCGCTTTCTGGCTGCCGGAGGAAGCAGCCGGCCTTGGCGCGGGCTGGGAGCGCATCTTGTTTTACTGGAACCAGATCCAGCCTACGGGGCCCGACGATTGGAACACGCTGCACGTCATGGAAGAGTGGTTGGAGGAGGCCGACGAACAGGGGCGACAGGTTGTCGGTTTGTTGAAGAACACGCCATCCTGGGCCACCGACGGCGTGCCTGACGCCGGTGTGCCTCGCGGACTCGACCTGCCCATTGACGACCCCGACAATCTGTGGGCAGCTTATGTGCGACGCATTGCGCGCTATTACGGACCGCGCGGCGTGCATAACTGGATCATCTGGAACGAGCCGGACATCGATCCCGGCGTGTACGGCACGGAATGGGCCGGTAGCGTGGAAGAGTATTATCGCCTGCTGAAAGTGGCCTATCTGGTGCTCAAAGAGGAGGATCCACAGGCCACGGTGCACCTGGCGGGATTAACCTACTGGCACGACGTGGTTTCCGGGCGAGATCAATATTTGCGCCGCCTGTTACGCGTGGCAGCGGCCGATCCTGAGGCGGAAGCGCACGATTATTTCTTCGACGTCATCTCCCTGCACATCTACTTTCGCACGGAGACGGTGGGCAGCATCGTGCAGCAGATTGACGACATTCAGCAGGAGTTTGGCCTGGAAAAGCCGATCTGGATCAATGAGACGAACGCGGCTCCCACAGAAGATCCGGAGTGGCCCGTAACGCGCCCACAGTTCCAACTGGATCTGGAGCAACAGGCCTGGTTCATTGTGCAGGCGCACGCCCTTGGGTTTGCGGCCGGGGCAGACAGCATCAGCATATACAAGTTCTTTGACGTTAACCTGGGCCCCGGCGAGGAATCGTTTGGGTTAATACGCGCCGATGGCTCCTTGCGCCCTGGCTATTATGCCCATCAGACCACGGTGCGCCTGCTGCAGGATTTCACCGGCGTTACTATCGACAGTGAGCCGGAGCGCCACGTTGTGACGTTTGAGCAGCCCCGCGGCGACACGCGCGTACTCTGGGCGCGAACGCCGGTATCGGTAACGCTCTCGCTACCGGCGCGCCTGGATGAGGCGCAACTGGTCAGCGCCACCGGAGAGGCGGAGACGATACGACCCAGCAACGGCGTCTACACCGTGACGCTTGAGGGCGCGCGCTGTGAGGGCGAATGTCTGGTCGGCGGCCCGCCTCTTTTCCTGGTGGAACGCCTGCCGCCGCCTACGCCAACCCCGACGCCGACGGCAACCGCCACGGCAACGGCGACTCCTACGGCTACCGCGACGCCCAGTCCCTCGCCCACCGCGACGGACACGCCGACAATCACGCCATCGCCGACCGCTCCGCCGCCCGAGGTTGCCACAGCCACTCCGGCGACGAGCGTAGTGACTACGGACGGTGCGGGCTGGCTTTCTGGGTGGTGGCTTGCCGGTGGCGGCCTGGGGTTGGTGTTACTCCTCGCCGTGTGGTGGCGGCGGCGAGAGTAGCACTTTACAGCGGTAGACGCTGCCGCGCATGGTTCAAAATCTGGTAGAGTTCATCCACGCGCAGGACGAGGCTGGCCAACAGGTAGGCGATGCCCCCGCTCGCGCCGCCCAGGATCAGTTGCCAGAGGGGGGCCAACCCTGCCGCGCTGCTGCGAGTGAGCCACACAGCCAGCGCCATTACCAGCGCCGCCAGCGACATGCGCCACAGCCCGTGCCACAGGCGCCGGCCGCCGATGCCTGACATCTTTCTACGCAACAGCACCAACAGCAGACCGGTTTCCAGCAGGTTGGAGACGCTGATCGCCAGCGCCAGCCCGCCGAGGGCGCGCAGGCCAAAGCGCGGAAAGAGCCAGCCGCTGAACAGGAAACCCAGAGCGGCCATCAGGGTCAGCTGCAGGGCCCCCGCCAGCACCGGCGTTTTGGTGTCTTCCATGGCGTAGAAGGCGCGAGAGACGACCTCCAGGCTGGCGAGCGCCACCAGTCCCGGCGCGTAGGCTACCAGCGCGCTGGCAGTGAGGGCGGTATCCACGGCGGTAAAGGCGCCACGCTGGAAGGCCAGGGCTACGAGCGGTTCCGCCAGCGCCATGAGCAAGATGGTGGCGGGCAGGCCCAGAAACAGGATCAGGCGCAGCGTGTCGGCAAAAATGCGACGCATCTGGGGCAGCTCCATCGTCGCCGCCAGAGTGGCGAACGTGGGGAACGCGGCGATGCCCAGCGCCTGTCCCAGAATGCTGTGGGGCATGAGCACGAAGCGCCAGGCGTAGTCGAGGGCGGCGATGGCGAAAACGAGGCCCAGGAATTGGGCCAGGAACGGAATGATCAGGTTGTTGAGCTGGCTGAAGGATAGACCAAGGATGCGCGGGGCCATCAGGCGCAGAACCTGACGCACCCCCGGATGTTGCAACGTCAGAATCGGCGCATAGGCCGCTTTGTGCTGGCGCAGGCCGGGAACCTGCACCAGGAGGTGCCCGGCAGCGCCTCCGACGGCGCCCCAGGCCAGGCCCATGATATTGGGCGCCAGCACGACCGCGCCGGCAATGATGCCCAGGTTATAAACCATGGGCGCGATGGCCGGCAGCAAGAAGTGCTGGCGCGCGTTCAGGGCAGCCATGAAGACGCCGCTGATCCCGAAAATGACAGTCGAGAGAAGCATGACTCGCAACAGGTCCACCGTCAGCGACAACAGGCGTGGCGCCTCGCCGGCCAGCTCGGGCAGGTACAGGAGCAGAAACTCGTCGGCAAAGACAAAGACCACGCCGCAGACGAGCAGCAGAACCACGGTGACCAGATTGATGACCGCCGAGAAAAGACGCCAGGCGCCGGCTTCGTCGTCTCGCGCAAAGTAACCGGCGAAGGTGGGGATGAAGGCTGAGCCCAGCGCGCCGCCGGCGATGACGAAGAAGATTGTTTCAGGAATGCGCACGGCGATACGATAGGCATTGGCTTCCACGCTGGTGGCGCCAAAGTAGTAGCCAATGACCACGTCGCGTAGCAGACCCAGGATGCGGCTGGCTACAAAGGCGGCGGAGACGATGCCGGCAGCTCGCAACACCTGGGCGCGACCGGACTCGGGCGACTGGTCGGCCTGGACCTTTTCTGAAACAGACATAGGGGCGAATTATACGCACTTTGGCGCAGCTTGCGTATCTGCGGCGGGTGGGGCAAGAGGGAGGAAAACAGAAAGCGGGCCGGCTGCCAATCAGACAAACACCGGCCCGCTGAAATTTCTGGAGAGTCAGGAACGCCGAACCCTGACTCTCGTTAAAAGGAGGAGAAGAAGAAGAGATTTTTACCCTTCGCAAACAAGTATATAGTAGGAAGAAAACATAAGCTCTACGGCGAACCTACTGCCATCCTACGCAAAACCTACGCTAGTGACAAATTTCACAATACACTCGCATCCCGCGTGCGCGGCGCTTCCATTTACTTGTCACCTGTTGCCATTCCATCTTAGAATCGCGCCATGACAAAAGACCGCGCCCTCTGGCTGATGGTGGGCTGTTTACTGTTGGCGGCGCTCTTGCGCCTGCCTGCGTTGGACGACACGCCGCCCGGCCTACATTATGACGAAGCTGCGAACGCATCCCTGGCTGCCGACATTGGCCTACGCGGCGAGCGTCCCATTTTTATTACAAGTTATACCGGCAAAGAGGTTCTATTCTTCTACGCGGCAGGTGCGCTTATGCGCCTGGTGGGCGAGTCTGTTTTCACGCTGCGGCTCGCCTCCGCCTTCCTGGCCCTGCTGACGGTGGCGGCGACCTACTGGTTGGGACGCGCCTTGCTGGCAGACCGCCGTGTTGCCGTTATTGCCGCCGCGCTGCTGGCGATAAGTTTCTGGCATCTTCTATTCAGCCGCTATGGCTTCCGCGCCATCAGCCAGCCGCTGCTACAGGCGTTGAGCGTCGCTGCGCTATTCCACGGCTTGAAGCAAGAGCAAGGGTGGCGTTGGTTCGTGCTGTCAGGTCTTTTCCTTGGCCTCACGGCGTATACTTATCTGGCGGCGCGACTTTTTCCCGTACCGTTGGGACTGGCCCTGTTGCCGCTCCTGTTCGACAGCAAAGTGGCGCGCCGTCGCTGGCGGCAGGTGGGGCTGACGGTGCTGGTGGCTGTCGTGGTTGCTGCGCCGCTGCTCCTCTTCTTTTACCAGAATCCGGAGGCGTTTTGGGTGCGTATCCAGCAGGTGGCTCCAGACGATAGCGCGAGCGGAGCGACGACGGTGTTGGCGGATTCTGGTTTGCTCAATAGCTACGTGCGTTCCCTGGGCATGTTCTTTCTCGTGGGCGATCCCTACTGGCGCTTTAACCTGCCGGGGCGACCGCTTTTCAACTGGTTTTGGGGCGGGTTGCTGCTCGTGGGCTGGCTGGTGGCCCTGTGGCGCTGGCGGCGCTGGTGGTACGACTGGCAGAAGGCGGCAGTGCTGTTGCTCTTGCTGGCGCCGTTGACTATGGTGTTGCCCACCGCTCTGGCTGTGGGCGAAATCGTGCCCAGCAACCTGCGCGCAATCGGTCTCATTCCATTCATTTTCTTTTTACCCGCGCTGGGCCTGGTCACTCTGCTGGAGCAGATTGCGGATCTGTTTCGACGACCGGATGAAAGCGTGTCGGCCTTTTTGCGCTACCTGAACGTCCTGGAAGGCTACGACCTCAACTACGCCTTCGTCGTTTTGCTGATTCTGTTGTTGGGCGGTGCCTTTAGCGCCCAGAGTTATTTCGAGGAGTGGGCCACACGCAGCGATCTCTATTACGAATCGGACGCTGACCTGGCGGCAGTGGCCCAATACCTGGACGAACAGGCGGATCCCGACGCCGCTCTCTACCTGGCTGCGCCACACTACCGCCATCCGACGGTGGCCTTTCTGAGCGAGCGCTATGAGGAGATAAGGTGGTTGCCCAACGCCCAGGCGCTGCCCCTGCCGCCCGAGGGGCCGGCGCTGTATGTGTTTCCGCACAATAGTCCGGCGCCGTCGTGGGCTCAACCGTTTCTGGAGGGGGCTGAGCGCACGGTGGGGCCTCAGGGCCCCGACGACGCGCCCGTATTCACCGCTTATCGCCTGGAACAGCCAGCGCTTCCCTCAGGCGCGCCGTCACAGGAGGTCGCGGCCAATTTCGGCAATGTGATCACGCTATTGGGTTACGATGCGCGAGCGGAGGAGGGCAGTGACGCGCTGCCTGTGACCCTGTACTGGCGCGTGGAAGGAAGTGCGCCCGCGCCGGTTCGCCCGTTTGTGCATCTGGAAGATCGGTGGGGCAGCCGCTGGGGGCAGTCTGATCCAACCTCTTATCCGGCGGAGCAGTGGCAGGTAGGCGAGGTGATCGTGCAGCATATGCGCATTCCGCTGAGGGCGGGCGCGCCGCCAGGACAGTACCGTCTGCGCGTGGGCCTCTTTGACGAGCAGAGCGGCGAGCGGTTGCTGCTACTGGAGGAAGGACAGATGGTCGGTAGCGCTGTGACCATCGAGCCCCTGTCTCTTGCCGGCGGTCCCACGCCCGCAGCGCCACCGGAAGCGCCACGCGGCGCGCCGCAAACGGTGCGACCCGGATTGCAGTTGCTTGGTTACGAGCGGGGCGACGAGCCGGTGCCCACCGGCGCTCGCCTGCCCTTGGCTCTATGGTGGTGGGCCAGCGAGCCGCAACCATCGATGACCGTGCGTCTGGAACTTCTGCGCGGCGACAACACGGGCAAGATTATTTTGGACACAACACCGGTGCACGGCACCTTTCCCTTTGAGCGGTGGGGATCATCCGCTGCGGAGATGCCCCTCTTTGTCCACGATGAGGTGAACCCGCAATTTCCCGCGGATCTGGAAGGAGGCGAGTACCGCCTGCATTTGCGGCTGCTGGATGCAGAGAGCAGTACTGTTTTTACCAGCAGCCTGGGCACCGTCACCGTGACGCCAACTGAGCGGCAGTTCCAAAGGCCACAGACGGAGTATCCGCTGGCAGCCACGTTCGCCGGTGAAATTCAACTCGTGGGGTATAATCTGGAGCAGCTTGAGGGCCGGCGCTACGGTCTGCAGTTGGTGTGGCAGGCGTTACAGGCGCCGACCGACGATTACACTGTCTTCGTACACCTGTTACGCGAGGATGGAAGCTGCTGTTTGTGGCAGCAAGACGTGATGCCCAGGCAAGGGACCTATCCCAGCAGTCGCTGGGTTGCCGGCGAATACGTGCTAGACGAGTATGAGATAGAAATTCCTCCCGAAGCCGCAGCCGGTGAGCGACAGCTTGAAGTTGGGCTGTACGTGGCCGAAACTGGACAGAGGTTACAGGTGAGCAGCCCGGGCGCCGCTGAGACCGACGTCGTCTATCTGCGTCCGCTGGTTCTCGAGGAATGAAGAACGTATCCAGCACCTGGCAAGATGTGCGCCAATCGCTCGCAGAATTGCGAGGGCGTAGCCCGGGCTGGCTGCTGATCATCCTCGAGGCGTTGCGCAAGGCGATCTCCCCCGAATCGTCGCTGACCGCAGCAGCAATTTCCTACTTCGCCCTCTTCTCCTTTTTCCCCCTGATTCTGTTTACGACAATCATTGCCGGCAGTCTGCTGGGCCCCATGCTGGACCGAAACGAGATAATCGAGCAATTGGATTTTCTGGCGCCCGCGCTGGCCCTTCTGCTGCAGCGCAATCTGGAGCGTATTGTGGGTTTGCAGGAGACGCTCACGGGCATTTCCATCGTGACGTTGATCTGGGCCTCGTCCAATATTTTCTACGTCCTGACGCGAACGTTGGATCGGATCTGGGGTGTGACTGGCGGGCGCTCCATCTGGCGACATCGCGGCATGGCGCTGCTCAGTGTATTAATACTCAGTGGTGTGCTGTTGCTGGCCTCGATTGTGCACAGCACGGTGGTCTCGATACTCTCAATCCTTGCGCCGCGCAGCCTGCAGCCGCTCGGCGGTCCGCTCTCGCAACTGGCAGCCATGCTTGTCAGCGTGCTGCTCTTTGCCGTGCTCTACCGTTATTTGCCGCACGCCGACGTGCGGTGGACAGACATCTGGCCTGGCGCGCTTGGCGCTGCGTTGCTGTGGGAAGCGGCGAAGCGCCTCTTTTTTTTCTACGCCACCAACTATCTTTTGCGGTCTAACCTGACCTCGCTGATCTATGGTTCGTTGGCAACCATCATCGGATTTTTGGCCTGGTCTTACGTCAGTAGTCTTGTGTTCCTCTTTGGCGCTTATCTGAACGTAGGGTATGGGGAACGGCGTAAGCAAGAAGTAGCGGTAGAAGAAACGTAAAGGGGACGCCAAGCAGGTGCGCCATAAACTGGTCGCCCTGTAGCAGATGCACGCGCACGTGCCCGTATATTACAACCGATAGTTGTGTTGTGAGCAGGAACCAGAGAACCGCGTGCAACCGCCGCCCGGACCGGGAGTCGAGGAGCAACCAGGGAAGGGGCCAGATGCTGTACCATAGTCGGTACGTCAGAGCGGTGAGCAGGTAAGCGCCGGTGATGTCGGCGGCGCTGCGCAGGGCGGAGCGACCTTGCCACGTCAACCACAGGAGAATCACGGCAACCGCCAGCAGGAGCACCATCCCGGCGGCGCTCACGGGAGCGGTCGTCAGCCGGAAGTCTATCCGTTGCGCGGCGAGCACCAGAAGCACGCCGGGTGAAAAGCCCGCGCTTCCCGATGCTTCCTGCACTAGGCGCAAAATGAGGGCCAAAGGAGAGCCGAAAGGGAAGAAAAGGAGCGCGGTCAGCGCTGCGCCTCCCAGTGCAGACGTCACGAGGAAGCGCAGCTGCTGGGACCGGGAGGGCATCTGTCGCCACTGCTCCAAAAAGAAGAAGGGCAGGGGCAGCAAGCCAATTAGCTTGGTGAGGGGGCTGAGGAAGGCAACGAGCATGCCGGCCGCCGGATGCCTGTGGCGGACCATCAGCCAGTATCCGAGAATGAGCCAGAATAACATCAAGGCGTCGTTGTGGGCATCGACGACGAACATGTATAGGAGGGCCGGATTCCAGGTCCAAAGCAGCGTGCGCCCGGCGCGCCGCCCCGGCGGTTCCTTGCTGAGACTCTGCCAGAGCAAGAAACCGCTGCCTAGATGCGCAAACAGGCCCAGCAATTTGAAGATGAACAGGCTGACCAGCAGATTCTGACCACTGATGACGGTTACACCGGCTGCCAACAGTTCCCAGAGCGGACCATAGGGTGAGGTTTCATCGCCCCACTGCCCGGCGAGCGGGGAGAACGGATCCTCGGGGAAGGCGCTGGGGGGCACAGACAGCGAACTCTCGCCGTGGACGGCCAGCACGCGGCCGCGGACGAAATAACGGAATACGTCGGTGGCGTTGATGGGATAGGTGAGCAACAGTGGCAACGCCAGCAGGAGCGGCGCCAGCAGGACGAACGCCCGGGCGGCGCCGGCGCGGCGCGCCACGCGCCAGGCGATCACGTAGAGTCCGTAGAGGAACAGGAAATGAAGCGCATAGCCCAGGCCATGGAGCAGCGATGGGGCAAAGGTGCGCACGTCGGACAGCGGCAGGTCGTTGTAATCGGGTAGCAGCGGGAAGCGGATGGGAAGCAGCGCGTAGCCCAGCAGGCTCAGGAGGAGCAGGATCCACAGAAAACGGCGTTGGTCTGGAACACGCATGTGACGTTTACGGTCGGAGAGGGACGCCAATCAGCTATTGGCGCAGTGACGCCCAATAGTTGTTATAAGGCTCAATGCTGTCCGGGTCCCGCCCGTGCTTATCCAGGGGGACAACCAGCGTAACTGCCGTGCCTTTGCCCGGCCTGGAGTCGATGCGCAAGGAACCGTCAACGCGCTCAGCCCGTTCCTGCATGTTGACCATCCCCAGGCTCCCCCTTGTACTGTAACTCTCGTTCACGCTCTTGATGTCAAAGCCGACCCCGTCATCGCGTACCTGCGCCACAAACAGGTCATCTTCGCGCCACAGACGCACCTGAACGTGGCTCGCTTCGGAATACTTACGGGCGTTATTCAACGCTTCTTCCACGATGGAAAAGACGATACTCTGGGCGTGTTCGTCCAGGAGCGCCGCCGTCTCCTCTCCGGTGAACCGGATGGGCAGATTGTGGCTCTGCTGGATTCGTTCGACCACCGTGTCGATTGCCGCTGCCAATCCCTCTGTTTCCAGCACCAGGGGTCGTAGCGTGAAGAGCATGCCCCGGATTTCCTGGGACGTGTGGCGCGCCAGTTTCTCGACCTTGTCCAACTCAATCACGGCCTGATCCGGGTCGCGTGGAATCAAAGAGCGGATGAAGTTGACGCGCATGGCGATGGCAGCGACGCTCTGGGTGGGCCCGTCGTGCAAATCGCGAGCCAGCTCGCGCCGCGCGTCCTCGTCGGCCTGGATGATGCGCTGCTTTTCTGCTTTCAAGTCCTGGTATAGTTTGGCGTTTTGCAGGGCGATCACCGCGTGGTCCGCTACGGAGTTGAACAGCTCCAGGTGTTCCTTTTCATAGGACACTGGCACTTCTGTGCCAATGATCATCGCGCCAAAAATCTGAAATCCTGCGCGTAAAGGAATGCAGACGGCGGTTTCGCACGATCGGAAGGTGAGCAATTTGCTAAGCTCCGGATCGCTCTGCGGATCGGAGCTAACGGTTGGCTCGGCCTGTTTCAGCGCTTCGCCGATGATTCCCTTTTGGCCGTCAATACGTTGATCGCGGTCGTGAGGTATGAAGCTACGTGTGACGACGGGCACGAGCTGCTCATCTTCGTAAAGAAAAACGGCGCCGACCAACGTACGCGAGGGAATGCCCATTTCCTCCAGGGCCAGGCTGCAGACGTCCAGCGCCGCCTCGACGACGCGCTCAAAACTGAGCGTGGCGCGCAGTGTAGAGGCCATTGCCTGCAGGGAGCGGGCGCGATCGTTCGCCGCCCGCAGCTCCTGCAGTTCCTCTCCTACCAGCTCGTGCACCTGTGTCTGGACGCGATTGCCCAGAGCGCCGGCCAGCAGCAGGACGATGAGGCCCACGCTCAGCAAGACCAGGCTGGAGACCACAAGGGTGGGCAGCCACGCCGAAAGGGTGTCACCCAGATAGGCGCTGAGCAGATAGACGGCGCCACCGAGCATGAATACCAGCAACAGGAGCAGTAGGATCAGGAGCCAGTTGAAGCGTCGGAACTCATTCTTGAGGCGTCTGGAAACCTTAGTATCCATTAGTTTGCTGTGAAAGCGCTGAAAAGTCGCGGATGGTACGGCCGGAAAGGTAACAGGACAGTTCGCCGTGCGCCGTCCGGCGACGGAATGAGGACATTATACTTCATCTGCTATCACGGTGACATAGGACTTGTTTGCTGGCATCCGTTCTTGGCCTTTGTGTGCGGGACGCTGTACCCAGGATTTGCAGTAGTGTAGTCAGGATTCACTGCTCCTGCCGGCAAGCGCCACCGCTATTTCGGCCGCCACGCGGCCATTATTGGCCAGGAGTGCCACGTTGGCGCGCAGGCTGTCTCCGTCCGTGAGTTCTGCCAGGCGACTCAACAACCAGGGCGTCGTTTCGGGCCCCTTGAGCCCCAGCGCGTCTGCTTCCTTCGTGACCTGCTCGATGGCAGCTTCTGCCTGTTCGGGATCGAATTCATCCTGCTCAGGCACCGGCACAGCCACGACGAGTCCGTTGCGCAGTCCCAGGGCGCGGTGAGCCAGAATGGCCTCCGCAACCTCCGCCGCCGTATCCAGGCGTGAGGGCGCCGCCAGGCCGCTGCCCCGTGAAAAGAAGGCGGGCATCTCATCGGTGCCCAGGCCGATCACGGGCACGCCGTTGGTTTCCAACACCTCCAGGGTAGCGGGTAGGTCCAGAACCGATTTCGCGCCGCTGCAGACAACGGCGACCGGCGTGCGGCTCAGTTCGGTCAGATCGGCGCTGACGTCGAAGGGATGACCGCGATGCACGCCGCCGATGCCGCCTGTGGCGAAGATAGAAATGCCCGCGCGGTGCGCCAGCAGCATTGTCGCCGCTACCGTCGTGCCTCCGTCAAGGCCTCCGGCGAGCACCAGGGGCAGATCGCGCCGGCTGCATTTGCGCACCCCTTCGTTCGCCCGGCCTGCCAGATAGGCGAGCTGGTCGTCATTCAGCCCCACGTAGATTTCACCGGAAATAACGCCGATGGTCGCCGGCAGCGCGCCGCCCTCGCGCACGGCATCTTCCATCGCTTTCGCCGTCGTTAAGTTGTCGGGGTAGGGCAACCCGTGTGTGATCACTGTGCTCTCCAGAGCAACGACCGGCCGGCCCTGGTCAAGCGCTTCCTGCACCTGCGGATTGATAGTGAAGTAGTTGTCAGTAAACGTGTTCATATACGCTCGCTTGCCGCCTAAACCCTTGTCTCATACTTCTCATCAGGCGGTCTGCCTATCGTATAGCGTAGTAAGCCGTGGAACAAGCGTTAGAGATAAATCAGAATTCTCAAGATTGCCTAAAGAGATGGCCCAGGTTTCTGGCACTTTTACGGTTGTATGCTTCACAGAGGTTGTTAAACTGCAAATTATGACTGAACTCGGACTTATCAGACATAGCGCGTTGCAACATTTCGAGCAGGCGCGCCGCCGCGCCCGCCGCGAGCGGATTTCGGCCAGGCTGACCGGCCGGGAGCGGCACCTCCTGCCTTTCGACGCCATTCGCGCGCAACTCAGACAGAAGAATCCGCTCTACGGCGGCCTACGCCCGGTGCCTCTTGAGCGCATCGCGGGCAGTGTGGGGCGCTATGCGGAGTTCACGCGCCGTTTCCTGCCGCTCAACGACAGCTTCCGCGAGCGCTGGGTGCGTATTGAGGCCCTGTGTGTCACGGAAGGGTGGCCCCCGATTGAGGTCTATGAGATCGGCGACGTTTACTTTGTGAAGGACGGCAACCACCGTGTTGCGGTTGCTCGCCAGATGGGGATCAAATCGATTGAAGGGCGCGTGTGGACCTTTCCCGAGGATCTGATACTGGATCCTGAAGATAGCCTGGATGACGTCTTGATTCAGCTCGGCGAGCGCCGTTTTATGCAGGAGACGGGCCTGGATCAGCTGGATCCGCAGCACACCATACGTTTCACCACGCCCGGTCGCTATACAGAACTGCTGGTTCAGATCGCAGACCTCCGCGAGAAGCTGAGCGACATAGACGGCAGGGAGATGCCTTACGATGAGGCGGTGGCGGCGTGGTATGAGATGACGTATCTGCCGACGCTGCAAATCATCCACGACGCGCAACTGTTGCAGCAGTTTCCGGGTCGCACAGAAGCGGATCTGTTCGTCTGGCTCTCCGTACACCGCGATCGCCTGAGCGACCATTATGGCCAGTACGACAATTTGATGCAGTTGGCCGCGGCGCTGGCGGACCGCTATGGTCAGGGAAGCGTGCGCCGGCTCGCGGGCAGGGTGAGGCGGCTTCTGGGCCAGGAAGCCGCCGCGCCGCTGGCCATTCCGGGGACGGATGCCGCCGATGAAGAGTGATGCACGGTGTGGCGCGTCGCGGCCCAGGCGAGTATTTCACGGCGCCTGTGCCGCGCCATACTGGGCCATTTGAGGCTTCCTAGACGAGGTGCGTCTGCCTGTGGACGACCTCTTTACTTGCATTTCACCCGCACCATGTCATAATCAACTTTTGTGTAAGGGCTATTCCACCTGACCCGTCAATCTTGCCAGTTACGTGATGCACTATCTGATACGCCGATATCGCTTCACAATGTGCGTCCTTGCTGTCTGGATTTAGACGGTGTGAGTTTCGAATCAGGAATATGCCCTTATCGTAGTCCTGGTTATTTTTTTAGTGAAAGGAGAAGGGAGATGAAGCAAAAGAGAGTCTCTTACACAGTGATCCTTCTCTTGCTCAGCCTTGTGCTGGTCGCCTGTGGCGGCTCAGTGCAGGAGGCGCAGGAGACGGTGGAAGCGGTGGCGACCGATGTCGGTCCCACTGTGGAAGCAGC
>JBMCFH010000008.1:0-44957 GCA_048620455.1 Chloroflexota bacterium
GATGATCAGATTGCGGTTGCCGCCGTTTTTCTGTTCCGGCGGCGAGGGCGGTGGAGGTGGAGGCGGGGTGCGATCAATCGATTCTGGCTGCGGTTTGTAGTCGGAGGGTTCCATCTCGGATCCTGTGTCCTCGAAAGAGGGGAGCTCTTCTTCCTGTTCACGGGAGGGAAATTCGTCGCCCGTTTCCTGCTTCAAATCGTCATACTCGGCCTCGAATGCAGAAGGCTGCGCTTCCATGTCGAGGACTGTGCGCTCATCGGGCGCGGCCTGTGCGCCAAACTCATCAAAGGTGGGTAGCTCGTCCGCGTCGTCAGCCGGCGGCAACGCTTCTGGCTCTTCGGCGGGGGGGAATTCGACTGACGTGTCCTCATCCTCCGCTTCCAGCGGTTCGGGCATTGGGGTCTCAAAGGCCTCGACCACCGGTGCATCCTCAACAATGCCCTCAGGTTCAGATTCTGGTTCATCGCCAGGACCGGCTTCGGCGTCACTCTGGGCGGCGTCTGCGCCGGCTTCTCCCGACACGACGGTAGCCATGGGATCGGCGGCGGCGCGGTATACCAGGGTCACGTTGCTGCCCATGGTGATGACCATACCCGGCGTCAGCGCGACCGGATCGCCGGCGAGGCGCTTGCCGTCGACAAAGGTGCCGTTGGTGCTACCCAGATCCTGAATCTGGTAGCCGTCATCCACGCGGGTCAGGCGTGCGTGCTGCCGCGAGACTTCGGGATCGTTAAGCACAATATCAACAATGGGATCTCGCCCGATGGTGATGTTGTCGTCGGCAACGGTAAATTGCTGTCCTTCGTCTGGTCCTCTGCGCACAGTTAGGCTGAACACGTTGCTTGCCACGAGACCACTCCTTTTGATTTCTTATGTAAGGGTGACACGAGATTGTGTGTGATTGTAACCCAATTCTAAGGTGAATACCAATTGCCGCGCTGCCCCTTCCTGCACCATTACAGTGATCACTGACGCCGCAGAATCTGTCGTAGGGAGCGGGCTTCGCTAATCTTCAGCAACCGTACCATTGTGACGAAGGCCGCAAGTCCGCCCAGGCCCGCGGCGAGTACGACGGCCAGTTGGCCCAGTAGGCCGCCGGGCGCGTAGGGCCCTGCCAGATCGGCCACTGCGTAGGCCGCCACTCCCGTGGTCAGGGCGGCCAGCAGCGACTTTGCCGCCGAGCGACTGATGCCCTCCCCACGCAGGCCGCCGATTTGTGACTGTAACACACGCGTCATCAGCAGCGTGTGAGTGACGTGCTTGATCGCATCGGCCACCATCAGGCTGAGCAAACCTAAGGGCCGCAGGAGCGCCACTGCTACGCCGACGTAAACCAGAATGCTGGCCACGCCGACGATGGCGGGGCGCAGGGTGTCTTTTCGCGCGTAGGAGGCAAAAATCAGCATCTGGTCGACCGCTGCGAAGGGCAGGCCGAAGAGAAAGACGCGCAGTACCCAGCCGGTGATATGCGTGTCCAGGTTTGTGAACTGGCCGTGTTCGAACAGCAGGGAAACGATGGGGAAGGCCAGGGCGAAGAGGCCTACCGCCGCCGGCAGAATGAGCGCAAGCACCAGACGAATGCCCTCCGCCAACGTCTGCTTGAAGCGGCTAAGAGCGCCCAGCGCCTGCTGCGAGAGGGTGGGGAGGATGGCGATGGAGAGCGCCGTGACCACCAGGCCCAGTGGAAACTGGTACAGCGTCGTCGCGTACCGCATGTAGGTCAGGCTGGCATCACCCGTTTGCGCCGCAAAGGGTACGCCCAGCGGTGTCAGCGTGGCGTGAGTGGCGCGCGTGGCCAGGTTGATGCCTACGAAGATACCGGCCTGATTGACCACGAGACCGGCGACGATGGGCGCGTAAAGGCGCAGGATGCGATAGATGACCGGGTGCCGCCAGTTTAGGTTCCAGCGCAACCGCGCGTCGCGCAGCGCCGGTAGTTGCAGCACCACCTGCAGGATGGAACCCAGCAGGAGACCGTAGACCAGGCTGTCTATATGCTCCGGGCGCAAGAGGGCCACGACGACAATGGTGCCGTTGAAAATAGCCGCGGTGAAAGCGGGGAGCGCAAACCGTTTTAGGGCGTAGAGCGCCCCGGTGAGAATGCTGGAGAGGCTGAGAAAAAGCACCGCCGGCGCAGCCAGCCGCGTGAGACGGATGGCGACAGTGGTCAGCGACGTATCCTCCAGATTATAGGCGCCCAGTAGCCAGGCTACCTGCGGCGCAAATAGTTCGACGACGAGCACGACTAGCAGTAGCGCCACGGTGGCCACGCTGAGGAAGGTGCTGACCGCGGCCCATAGCTCTGCCCGTCGTTCCTTGGCTGCGTACTCGCTGAACACGGGAACAAGCGAGGAGTTGACCATGCCGCCTATGATCAGGTCAAAAAGCGTGGTAGGCACATAGGCGGCGATTTCAAAAGCACTTAATAGACCCGACGCGCCAAACAGATTCGCCTTGACCATCTCGCGCGCCATGCCCAGGACGCGACTGGCAACGTTGCCGGCAGCCAGTACGGCGGCGGCGCGCACGACGCCGTTCTCCTCGTCGAGGCCGGCCGGCGCGGGCGCGCCACCGGGCCCCGCGCTGGAGGCGACGTCGGTTGTTTCCGGTGATTCAATCAAGGTTCATTCCTGTTGCCATTGCCGGCGCATTCTAGCGGATGGCCCTTGCCCGGGCAACCAACGCTTTGGGCACGGGAGGGGCACGCTGTTCGCGGGCGTGGGGTGTTCGCACAACGATTTGGCGCTGAGTATAATGGGCGTGTGGCGCGCCCTGAGCACGCGTGTCGCAGGCACAATGTGATACCACCCAGAGCTGCGTAACCAGAGTCGAAAAGGAGTGCAGACGCATGTACGACAAGGAGAAGCTGGCCCAGCTGGCCGAGGATCGAGAGAAGTGGGAGGAAACAACGTTGCAGCAGACGCTCGCCCGCTTCCCCGAGCGGCGTGAGGAGTTCCGCACCACGTCCAATCACCCTGTCAAACGATTGTACACGCCGCTGGACGTTGCTGACCTGGAATATAACCGCGATCTGGGGTTCCCCGGAGAGTATCCGTATACCAGGGGCATTCATGCCACCATGTACCGCGGCAAGCAGTGGACGATGCGCATGTTTGCCGGCTTCGGCACGGCGGAGGAGACCAACCGGCGTTATAAGTATCTGCTGGAGCAGGGTAATATGGGGCTGTCCGTGGCCTTTGATCTGCCAACCCTCATGGGCTACGACACCGATGCACCGGAAGCGCTGGGTGAATTCGGTACCTGCGGTGTGGCGGTGAGCAGCCTACAGGATATGGAATTGTTGTTTGACGGCATTCCCCTGGGAGAGGTCAGCACCAGCATGACCATCAATAGCCCGGCGGCTATTATCTGGGCCATGTATATCGCCACGGCCGAGAAGCAGGGTGTGCCCATGGACCAGTTGCGCGGCACGTTGCAGAATGACATTCTGAAAGAATATATTGCGCAGAAAGAGTATATCTTTCCGCCGGAGCCATCCATGCGCCTGGTGGTGGACACCATCGAGTTTGGCACCGAGCATATGCCGCAATGGAACACGATATCCATCAGCGGCTACCATATTCGCGAAGCGGGCTCGACGGCGGCGCAGGAACTGGCTTT
This sequence comes from Chloroflexota bacterium, assembly GCA_048620455.1. GTDB lineage: Bacteria > Chloroflexota > Anaerolineae > Promineifilales > Promineifilaceae > JAAYYY01. The sequence continues at coordinate 3,622 of JBMCFH010000008.1, forward strand.
CACTCTGGGCGATGGTCTGGAGTACGTGCGCTGGTGCCTGGAGCGGGGCCTGGACATCGACGACTTCGCGCCGCGGCTGAGCCTCTTCTTCAATTGCCACAATGACTTCTTTGAGGAGGTGGCCAAGTTCCGCGCCGCGCGCCGCATCTGGGCTCGCGAAATGCGCGAAACGTTCGGCGCACAGAACCCGCGCTCCTGGCTCTGCCGCTTCCACACACAGACGGCGGGTGTGTCGCTGACGGCGCAGCAGCCGGAGAACAACATCGTCCGTGTGGCTATCCAGGCGCTGGCTGCCGTGCTGGGCGGCACGCAGAGCCTGCACACCAACAGTATGGACGAGGCGCTGGCTCTGCCCAGCGAAGAGGCAGTGACGATTGCCATGCGCACGCAGCAGATCATTGCCGAGGAGAGCGGCGTGGCCAACACGGTGGATCCGTTAGCCGGTTCTTTCTACCTGGAAAAGCTGACGAACGAAATTGAGGCCGAAGTGTACGATTACTGGGAGCGGGTTGAGGCCCTGGGCGGCGTGCTCGCGGCTATCGACCGTGGATTCTTCCAACGCGAGATTTCCAACGCGGCGTACGAGTACCAGCGCCAGGTGGATGAAGACGAACGTGTGATCGTCGGCGTCAACGACTATGTGGATGAAAGCGAGGATCTGCGCATTCCTATTTTGGCGATAGACCCTCAGGGCTACGAACGGCAGCTGGCGCGCCTGGAGAAGCTGCGAGCGGAGCGGGACAATGCGCGCGTAGGGGAGACGCTGTCCGCCCTGAAAGAGGCCGCCGAAGGAACTGACAACCTGATGCCCTACCTGCTCGACGCCGTCCGCGCCTACGCCACGCTCGGCGAGATCACGGACGTGCTGCGCGATGTGTTCGGGGTGTATGAGGAGCCGACGTGGATCTAGCGGCGCTGCCGCCAATAATTTTTGTATTATCAAAAATTACCGCCAATAGTTTGACATATGCAAAAATTCCTGCTATCGTGTGAACGGTGATCGTTGCCCATGGCAGTATATAGATTACCTCTACGCAAACCTCACACTAGAAAGGCAGGTAAATACTATGGTAGAACACGCTGACGAGATGCGCGCACGTTGGGAGGGGCGCCATGAGAAGAAGGATGTCTTGCGTTCGGATGTCTGGTCTCAGTTGGAAGAGCATGGCGTGGCTGTGGGGCCGGTGTGGAGTCGAATCCCTAATTTCGTAGGGGCCGATGAGGCCGCGTCGCGATTGGCTGAATTGCCGTTCTGGCAGTCGGCTAAAGTCGTAAAGTCCAATCCCGATCCACCGCAAATTCCGGTACGCCTGCGCGCTCTACAAGAGGGCAAGTTGGTTTACACACCAGTGCCAGAGCTTGTGGCGGAGTTTCCTTTTGTTCTTCTAGATCCCGACGACTTGAAGCGGCGGGGTATCCCGTTCGAGGAGGCAGCGCCTTCAGAAGGGGCTATTAAGCACGGAAAAAAAGTACAGTTCCAGGAGATGATGCCCCTCGACCTTGTCGTCGTTGGCTGCGTGGCTGTGACTCGCGCAGGTGGGCGTACGGGCAAGGGAGGCGGTTTTGCCGATCTCGAACTCGGCATCTTCCGAGAGCTCGAGCTCGTTGGCGAAGACACGCCGATAGTTACCACGGTACACACGATCCAGGTGGTGGAGGATGACCGCCTGATCATGGTAGATCACGACACGCCTCTGGACTGGATTATAACGCCAGATGAGGTAATTGAAACCAAAACCAGGTATGAACGCCCGCAGACAATGGATTGGGATCGCGTACAACCCGATCAGTTTAGCAATATTCCATTTCTGGGCGATTTGCGTGACGAACTGAGCGCTCAATCGTAGCGGTTGGCTTCTCGGCTTCGCACGTACTGCCAGTGGAAAGTAAGGTCATGTCCAAATCGCGGCCAATTGACGAAGAAAATGCGCACATCGGACGGAAGATCCGAGAATTTCGCAAGCAACGGGGTCTGACCCTGCAGATGCTGAGTGGTTCCACTTCGCTGTCTGTATCTTACTTGAGTCAGATGGAAAACGGTCGCGTTGAATTGAACATTTCCAACCTTAAAGTTATCAGCGAAAGCCTGGACGTTCCCTTGATAGCCTTTTTCGTCAATGAGGAGCCGTCCGGCGTAAGTGTCATGCGGCGCCAGGAGCGACGCTGGTTTGACCTCGGAGATAATGCTACTGAAGCGTTGCTGGTCAAAACCAGAGCCAATCTGGAGATTTTCACTATCCGTCTGTCTCCAGGTGCGCAGCCGACGGAAGATGATAGTCACCAGGGCGAAGAGTTCACTTACGTGCTGAACGGAAGCGTTCGTATGGTGCTCAACGACGAACAGGCTTACGATCTGGAAGAGGGCGACATTATCTATTATCTCTCTGATATCCCCCATCGCTGGCAAAATATTGGAGAGGATGAAGCCGAGATCCTTGTCGTAAACACACCCGCTACTTTTTAGAGCCATAAAACGAGAGAAGTTTGGCTCACCCGGAGCGGCAACTCAGGAGAGTTGGTCGTGTAGTTGCCCCTACCTGCTTGCCGGCGCCGGCTAATGGCCAACTCATCGTTCCCTCGCAGGCGCAGTCGAGCCTTACAGGCAAAGGAGTGGACCGAGGAGGTGATGAAAGGACAACAACAGGAGAGGCGCAATTGTCCCGGTGGGAGTCTCCGTGAACACTATACTTAGAAGGAGAGTAAAGATGAAGGCTTATATGCGACAGCGAATCCTGGTCAGTGTGATGGTAGGCGTGATTGTGCTCTTAATAAGCGCCTGTGGTGGAAGTGTGGTGGAGCCCGAGGGTGATGCAGTGAGTGAAACGATCAGCGTGGCGCTGCTATTACCAGGACCGATCACCGATGGTGGCTGGGATCAACTGGCCTATGAAGGATTGGAGGAACTGGACGGTGAAGATGGATACGAAGTGGCTTACACTGAGAATGTGGCGCAGGCCGATATTCCTGAGCTTACTCGTGGATATGCTGACGATGGCTATGATTTGATTATCGGTCACGGCTTCGAATTCGGTAGCTCGTTTCTCGAGATCGCGCCCGACTATCCGGATCAGTGGTTCTTCGCCAGCACGTTCCAGCCTCAGGATGATGTACCCGACAATTTGATGTTCGTCGACCTGGCCTACTACGACGCCGCGTACGCCGCAGGCGCCTTGGCCGCCATGATTTCCGAAGACGGCACCGTTGGATTCGTCGGCGGCGGTGATAATCCCACACAACGGGGCATGATGAATGCCTTTATCTATGCCGCGGAAGAAGTAGTACCAGGAACAAGTGGCCTAGGTGTTGTGACCGGAGACTACAATGATGCGGCGAAGGGGCGTGAGGCGGCTACCACCATGATCGGCAACGGCGCCGATGTCATCTGGCACGCAGCTGACGTTACTGGATTAGGCGCTATTGAAGGTGCAGTGGCCGACGATACCACTGTGCTTGGCGCTTACTCCGATCAACTTGACGTGGCGCCCGACCATATGGGCTCGAGTCTGGTCATGGATCTTGGCCCAATGATCGTTAAGCTGGGCAACGATGTTCGTAATGGCGACTTCGCCGGCGGTAATGAATGGCAGCCGTCTGTGGATGAAATGTGGCACTGGGCGGCTGGCGAGCACGGCGACCACAATCCCAACGTAATTCCTGACGATGTCTGGGACGAGTATATGGAGATTTGGAACGACCTCTCCGCCGGAAACATTGACTTTCCAATCGACACTGAGTAGTTGATTTCAGCTAATGGTGAGATGGCGCTTACGCAGTAATGAATTGTCGATTTGTTCGTGCTGCTCTATAGTCGGCGCATTATGACAATTCACGAATGGCGTCATCTCACCACTACGGACTTTGAACAGTTGGACCCGTCTCAGATGTTAGTGCTGCTCCCGCTCGGAGCCGTCGAACAACATGGTCCACACTTGCCGGTGGGTACGGACGATCTGCTGGCCTCACGCGTCCTGGTGGAAGTGATTGAACAGATAGACGATCTTGAGCTGCTTTTGTTGCCCTCCATCTGGTGTACCAAAAGCAATGAGCACCTCAACTTCGCGGGCACGCTCAGCCTGAGTACCGAGACGTTGCGGTCTATGCTATATGATCTCGGCTCCTCGCTCAGCCGGTCCGGTTTCCGAAAACTCGTGCTCATGAACTGGCATGGGGGTAACACGGATCTACTGGTGACGGCAACCCGCGACATACGTGAACGGTTTTCACTCTTTGTCTTCTTAATCGACGGATTGCGTCTGGCGGCAGAGTTAAAGGACAGTGCTGCGGATGAAGGCGCCAACTTTGATGTGCACGCTGGTCGCGGCGAAACCAGTATGATGTTGGCCGCCTTTCCCGAACTTGTTCGGAGAGAATGGTTAGGGCATGTGGGAGACAAAGAAAACCCGGGCCGTTTGCACGCCACACTCGGTCGCAGCGACTTCATCACGATCGAAGGGGGGTCTGTCTACCTGGGTTGGGAAGCTGAAGACCTATCACTCGATGGCGTGATTGGCGATCCTCAGGGGGCAAATGCGGCGGAGGGTGATCGATATATTAAACAGATAGCTGCGCGAATGGCCACCATCCTGAGCGAGATTGCTTCATTCGAAATTGGGAAGGATTAAGCAAATGCCCCCACTACTTGAATTGCGCGACATAACGAAACGGTTTCCCGGTGTTTTGGCCAACGACCATATTAATTTGTCTGTTCGCGCCGGAGAGGTCCACGCCCTACTCGGCGAAAATGGCGCCGGTAAGAGCACGCTGATGAACATTCTCTATGGTCTCTATGAGCGCGACGGCGGCGAGATCTTTGTCCGCGGCGAGCGGGCGACAATCGAGTCTCCGGCCGACGCCATAGCTCTGGGAATTGGGATGATTCACCAGGATTTTATGCTTATACCGCGCTTTACCGTCGTGGAGAATGTGGTCATGGGTGAGGGTGCGGACGACGGAGGCCCACTGCTAAACCTTCAGGACGCCGCCTTACGACTGGAAAAGCTCTCCAAAATGTATGGTCTGGCCGTCGATCCACACGCTCGAGTGGCCGATCTCTCAGTGGGGGAGGAACAACGGGTCGAAATCCTGAAGTTGCTCTACCGGGACGCAACGGTTCTGATTATGGATGAGCCGACAGCGGTACTTACCCCGCAGGAGTGCGAGGCGCTCTTTGGCGTTTTGCGCACGCTTGCTGAACAGGGGCACGCCATCATCTTCATTACCCACAAGCTACATGAGGTCATGACTTTCTCCAATCGCGTTACCGTATTGCGCGACGGGCAGGTAGTAGCTGTCCGTGAAACAGAAGACACTGATTCGGCGGAACTGGCGCATCTGATGGTGGGGAGAGAAGTCAATTTCCAGGTGGATCGGCAACCGCACACACCTGGCGACAACGTTCTGGAGGTATCTGATTTGCGGGTGTTGGACAATGTGGGGCGCCAGAAAGTGCGTGGTGTGTCATTCGCGGTGCGCCAGGGTGAGATCTTGGGCCTGGCCGGGGTCGAAGGTAATGGCCAGTCGGAGCTGGCGGAGGCATTGATGAATCTCCGCGAGGTGCAGGCGGGAACGGTGCGCGTGGCGGGAACAGATGTCACACACCGTTCGCCCGCGCAGCACCGGGAATCGGGCATAGGCTACATTCCTGCCGATCGCCGTAAGGTTGGTTCCGTTGGTGAGCTCAGTATCGCGGAAAACAGCATTCTGGGTGCGCTGGAGAGCTACACCCGTTTGCGGAGGATGGTGATACATGACCGACGAGTCCAGGCCCATGCGCGAAAACTGGTGCAGGATTTTGACGTGCGTACGCCAAGCGTAACGTTTGCTGCCGGGAAGCTTTCGGGCGGCAATCTTCAGAAGGTGGTGCTCGGACGCGAGTTAATGCATGATCCGCAGGTTCTGATTGTGGAGCAACCAACTCGCGGGTTGGACGTTGGAGCTGCTGGCTACGTTCGCCGCCAGTTGATTGAGGAGCGACAAAGGGGCATGGCCATCCTGCTCATTTCCGCAGAACTTGAAGAGATACTGGCCCTGAGTGATCGTATTGCAGTTATGTTTGCTGGCCAATTAATGGGCATTGTCCATTTGGAAGATGCCGATATGTCGACGCTTGGTTTGATGATGGGCGGAACGCGAATCGAAGAACTTCCCACAGGAGCCCTTCATGAATAGACAACCTTTTCTGGAGCGCCGCCTGGTTCCTACTGAATCCCCTGCCGTGATTGCGGCCATAACCGGCGGCGCCATTATTCTGGCGCTTATTCTAGGCGCTCTGCTCTTTATTCCCCTGGGTGTAAATCCTCTATATGCTTATGCCGACATGTTCCGCCTCGGCTTTGGAGACCTGCGCGGGTTTGGCTTCACACTGGTCAAAGCAACGCCCCTTATTTTTGTTGCTCTCGGGACTATTTTCGCCTGGCGATCAGGATTCTTCTATCTTGGTTTTGAAGGAGCTCTGCTAATTGGAGCGGCGGCTGCCGTGTGGTTGGCATTGATGGCAGCGCCGGGCAATGTCCTGGCTCAGCTTCCTGCGGTTCTGTTCTTCCCGCTTGTCTTCGTGGTTAGCTTCATTGCAGGCGGTGTTTGGGCCGGCATTGTGGGTGTGATGCGCGCCAGATTTGGCGGCAACGAGGTGATCGTTTCGCTGATGATGAATTTTGTTGCCATCTTTCTCGTCAATTACCTGGTGTCTGGACCCTTACGCGCCCCCGGTGATCTGCCGCAGACCGCGCGCATTCCGGCAAATACGGCGCTGCCCTTCATAATACCGGGCACGCGAGCGCACGCTGGTATTCTGGTGGCGCTACTGTGCGCTTTCGTACTGTGGTTCGTCATGCGCAAGACACCGACAGGATACCAGCAGATCGTGGCGGGGCTTAACCCGCGGGCTGCGCGCTATGCAGGCATTAATGTCGGCAAACGACTGTTGCTGGCGGCGTTTGTCGCGGGCGGGTTGGGCGCGTTGGGCGGGCTGGTGGAGATACTGGGTGTGCAATTCCGCTTGTTGGACGGACTGGCTGAAGGCACTGGATTTCTGGGACTGGTCGTTGCCCTTTTGGGCAAGTTACATCCGATAGGCGTCATCATCGCCGCAACACTTTATGCCGGTATGGAGGTGGGAGCAGACGTAATGCAACGGCGCGCGGGAATTCCCAGTTCTGTTGTCTTCACCATTCAGAGCTTGATTGTCCTGCTCATTCTGGCCAGCGACATTTTGCGCTACTACCGATTAAACCTTTCTTCGCTTCGGCCTAGATCTCTCCGACGATCGTCGTCGCCTGCTGATGGCGAAACGGTAACGACCACTCACGAGGGTTAACCGATGGCATTGGAACAATTACTGACCTCAGCGTTCTTGATCACATGGCTGGCGGCGAGTATCCGCCTGGCTGGTCCTGTCTTGCTTGCGGCATTGGGTGAGACATTCGATGAGCTGACAGGCGTGCTCAATATCGGCATTGAAGGGACCATTCTCCTTGGCGCCATTTCGAGCTATTTGATTACCTACTACGCGGGAAACCCCTGGTTGGGAGTGTTTGGCGCGATTCTGGTAGGGTTAGTCTTCAACCTGCTCCTGGCCTGGCTTTACGTCGACGTACGCGCCAATCAGGTGGTCGTCGGCATAATTTTCAATCTGCTGGCGCTGGGACTCAGCAGCTATGTCTTTCGAGCAGCGCTAGGAACGCGCGCGGGTTACGACAAGGTGACCATGTTTGAGTCCCTGCACTTCCCGATCTTGTCTGATCTTCCTTTTCTTGGTCCTGTCCTCTTTAGACATAATATTCTCGTTTATCTGACCTTTGCGCTGGTTTTCGTCTCGGGCTTTGTTCTTTATCGGACACGATTTGGCCTTAATCTCCGTGCGGTTGGCGAACACCCGCGCGCAGCAGATACGGCCGGCATTAACGTATTCCGCATGAGGTATATTGGCGTTCTACTGTCGGGAGCCGCGGCCAGTATGGCGGGCGCCTATCTGATTCTTAGCCAACTTGGCATTTTTCGCGACAATATTGCTGCGGGGCGTGGATATATTGCTCTGGCCATCGTAATATTCGGGCGCTGGAATCCTTATAAAGCAGCAGCAGCAGCGTTGGTATTTGGTGCTGCGGATGCTTTACAGTTGTCACTTCAAGTATTCGACTTCAATGTGCCGTCGCAAGTTTTGCTCGGGTTGCCTTATGTATTGACAATCATTGCCATGTCCGGAATCTTAGGGAAGGCTGTGCAACCTGCAGCTCTGTTGCTGCCCTATAAAAAGGACTAGCCACTTTTGACGCGTAGGGAGGAATCGTCGCCAAAAGACCAACGGACAAAGCTTGCGTCGGATCCCCATCGACCGCAATTCCACTTTCTGCCCCCGGCCAACTGGATGAACGATCCCAATGGCCTGATCCAATGGAAGGGACGCTACCATCTGTTTTACCAGTACAATCCGGGTGGCGCGTTCCACGGTGATATCCACTGGGGCCACGCCGTAAGCGATGATCTGGTGCACTGGCAAGATCAGCCCGTGGCGCTGAGGCCCACACCGGGTGGGCTGGACGAGGGTGGGTGCTGGTCCGGTTGTATTGTGAACAACGATGGACAGCCGGCGCTGCTCTATACGGCGGTCCATCCCCAGGTCGTTTGTATGGCGACCGGCGACGACGAGCTGGTGCGCTGGCGCAGGTCAGAGGCCAATCCCCTGCTTGAACGACCTCCGGCGCACATTGACGCCGGCGACCCGTGGCACTTTCGCGACCCGTATGTGTGGAAGGAGGGGGAGACATGGTACATGATCATCGGTACGCAGGTGATCGGGAAAGGGGGCGCTATCTTACTGTATCGCTCCGACGACCTGCTGGCGTGGGAATACGTGGGGCCGCTGTTTGCGGGCGACCGGCGCCAGGATGAGCCGTTCTGGACGGCGACCATGTGGGAATGTCCTAATCTCCTGCGGCTGGACAATCGGGATCTGTTGATCGTTTCCTTCCAGGATCTCGAAGCGCGCAAACTGCTTTATACAGGGTACTTCAGCGGCGCGTACGAAGAACAGCGCTTTAAGAGCCGGGAGCAGGGGGTGTTGGAGTATGGCGGTTATTCATACGCGCCGCAGGTCATGAAGGATGAAGGCGGGCGCCATCTACTTTTCACCTGGCTGTGGGAAGGGCGCAGCGCAGAAGCGCAGCGCGCAGCCGGTTGGGCCGGCGTGATGTCGCTTCCCAGAGTTGTCTCCTTAGATGAGCAAGGTCGTCTGTGTATGACGCCGGCGCCCGAGCTGCGCTCGTTGCGCGACCGGCACGTCGCTTTCCATGAGCTGGAAGTAACGCCAGATGGGCCGCACTTTCTGCACGATGTGCGGGGGGACACACTGGAGATTGAGGCCGAGTTCGCGGCGACGACGGCGACACGGTTTGGTCTCGCGTTCCGTTGCTCCCCTGATGGCGAGGAGGAGACGAGACTCCTGTACGATGTCGAGCAGGAGGTCATGTGGGTCGACCGGCGGCGATCCAGCGTGGGCTCAGACGTGCACCGCGCGGTGCCGGACAGTCACCGGCAGGTAGAGCGCATGCCTGTTGCCCGCGAAGACGGAAAACTGCATCTGCAGCTCTTTCTCGACCGCTCCGTAGTGGAAGCGTACGTCAACGAACGAGCCGTGTTTTCCACACGTATCTATCCCAGCCGACCGGACAGTAACGGCTTGCGGTTGCTAAGCGAAGGGGGAGCCACGCGCGTCAGCCGCCTGAACGTGTGGCGCATGAAGTCGATCTGGTAAGCGACGGCGGTCCGCGCTGGCCCGCTGTCAGAGGTCGGGCGCCTCGCTGCGGGGGTGGGCATCCAGAAACGCCTGAATCTGCGTGTCATCGGGCAAAGCGTCGCGCACGCCGTAGGTTTGAATCGTAATGGCTGCCGCGGCCTGCGCGTAGATCAGCGCGTCTTTTAGGGGAATGTCGCGCAAGAAGGCGGCGAGAAAAGCGCCGGTGAAACAGTCCCCGGCGCCGGTCGTGTCGACGACGGGAACCTTAAAGGACGCTGCGCTGTGACACTGCTCCTCGTAACAGACGGCAGCGCCAACGGCGCCGCCGGTCACCGCCACGAGGCGCGGTCCACGGGCGGCCCAGCGTCGAGCTTCCGCTTCCAGCCCGGCGAGGTCTGCGGCTGATCCTGGCGTAAAGAGGATGTCCACGACGGGTAGCAGTTGTGCGATCTGTTCATCGGAAAGGCCGGCAGTGGCTTCCAGGTCGCAGGCGACCAGGCCTCGCGCCTCCTGTACGACCTCCGCAACCTGCGCCGTCTGTTGCAGATCGTATGGGGCGACGTACACGATTTGCGCCTGCCGCAGGTAGCGTCGCAGGGGGTCGTCCATGACGAGGACGTCCCGCGTGGTGGGCACGAGGACAATGGCCTTCTCCCCGCTGGGATCGAGCAGGATCACGGTGTAGTTGGTGACGGCACCGCGCTCGACCGATAGATGTGTGGCGTCTACGCCGAACTGTTCCAGGCTTTCCAGGATCAGATGACCGCCGGCGTCGTCGCCCGTCCAGCTCGCGACGCCGGTGCGCAATCCCAGGCGGCTTGCCGCGCAGGCCACATTTCCGCCCATGCCGCCTGCGCGCCGGCCCAGTTGCCGGCCCACCACTTTCCGGTCGTGTTGGGGCAGCGCTGGCACTTGCAGCGTGAGGTCCACCCAGGATTTGTCGATAGTAATCAGGTCTAGAGATCTGTCAGCAGCCATCGCCCATCAACTCTTGGATAACTCGGTCACATACATTAGAATCCGCAACGAAACACCCTTCACATAGTAGCGGCTAAAGGCGGTTTGGGAAAGAGTTGCGAGGAAAGATGGAACTTCAGGGAAAAGTGGTGCTGGTAACCGGCGGCGCGCGCCGGCTGGGCAAAGTGTTGGCCTTGAGAGCAGCGGAGGCCGGCGCCGGCGTGATTGTGCACTACCATCGCTCCCAGAAAGAAGCGGAGGAGACGGTGGCGGAGGTGCAGCGGACAGGGGGCCTGGCGACGGCAGTGGGCGGCGATCTCTCCCGGGTCGGCGAGGTAGAGCGTGTGGTGACCGAGGCAGCCGCAACGTGGGGGCGCCTCGATGTGCTGATCAACAGCGCCGCGGTTTTCTTTGAGACGCCGCTGGGTACGGTGAGCGAGGCGCAGTGGGATGAGCTGCTGGGCGCCAATCTCAAGGGCGCGTTTTTTTGCGCACAGAGCGCCGCCCGCGAAATGCAGCGAGGCGCCGGGGGAGTCATCGTCAATCTTGTGGATACCGGGGTCTACATTCATTGGCGCGGCTATACGCCGTACTTGATTAGCAAAGCGGGCGTGGTGCAGATGACCTATGCATTGGCCAAAGAGCTGGCGCCGGCTATCCGTGTGAACGCGGTGGCCCTGGGCCCTCTATTGCTCCCGGATGGGCACAGCGAAGAAGAAGCGGAACGATTCGCCGCTGTCACATTGTTGCAACGTCTTGGCAGCCCCGAAGCGTTGGCTGATGCCGTCCTTTATCTGGTCGGGGCCGACTATATTACCGGCGTGGTGTTGCCGGTAGACGGGGGACAACGCTGGTATGGACAATAAGGCCGTTCTCCAGATGGTAGCAGACGCCGATCTGTCGCTGGTTCGTTTTCTCTACTGTGACAACAGCGGCATCATCCGCGGAAAAGTGGTGCCTGCCGGGCGCCTGGCGCGACGGTTGAGCGATGGCCTGGGTCTCTCGCGGGCCCTGCTGGCGGTCAATAGCCGGGACGAGTTACAGCCGGTGGCGGAGATGACGCCTATTGGCGAGGTGCGCCTGCTGCCAGATCCCGAGAGCTTCACGGTGTTGCCTTACGCGACGCAGACCGGCGCGCTTTTCTGCGATCTCGTGGAGCTCGATAGGACGCCCTGGGACGCCTGCGCCCGCTCCTTTCTAAAGCGCATTTGCCGGCAGGTCAGCGCGTTGGGTCTTGAGGCGCAGGTTTCTTTTGAAAGCGAGTACACCTTGTTGGAAGCAGCAGCTGATGGCTACCGGCCGTATGACGAGACACTCTGTTATAGCTCCATTGCCATGCAGGCGACGCACGACTTCACCCTGGACCTGGTGCAGGCGCTAGAAAAGCAGGACATCCTCGTCGAATTGTGCCATCCTGAACTGAGTCCGGGCCAGCACGAAGTGTCAATTGGCCACCGTCGGGCGCTACAGGCAGCCGACGACCAGTTGCGGGTGCGCGAGACAGTCCGCGCGGTGGCGGCGACGCACGGCCTGGTTGCTTCCTTTGCGCCGAAACCGTTGGCCCAGTACGTGGGCAACGGCACGCATATTCACGTGAGCCTGTGGGACAGCGATGGGCGCAACGTTTTCTATGATCCGCAGGCTGAGGCGGGCCTTTCCAAAGGCGGTCGCGCTTTCCTGGCAGGCCTGCTGCGTCATCTGCCGGGGCTGACGGCGCTGACTGCCGCCAGCGTTAGTTCCTACCGCCGCCTGGAGCCACATTCCTTAAGCGGCGCTTACGCCATTTACGGCTACGACAATCGCGAGGCCGCCATACGGATTCCGTCGCCGTTCTGGAGCGACGCCGAACGCACCACGCATCTGGAGTTCAAGACGGCGGACGCCAGCGCCAATCCCTATCTTGCACTCGGTGCGCTCCTCGCCGCAGGACTGGAGGGGTTGTCCCAGGAGCTGGAACCTGGACCGGCAGTAGATGTGGATCCGGCAACGTTGAGCGAATATGAGCGACGGGAGAGAGGTATTCGGCGGCTGCCCCAATCTCTGGATGAGGCCCTGGATTGCCTGCTGGCCGATTTGCTGCTGACCGAGACGCTGGGGCCGTTATTGTGCGAGTCCTACGTGGCTCTGAAGCGATCTGAAGCGCTGGCCGGAAAAGAGGGCGGTGACGAGGCGGGCGGCGAGCCCATCACTTACCGTCTCTGAACCAGCACGCCCTGGTTATCAAATGCAACGGCGTAAACGGCGATAGCGTCGCCCATCAGCGCATGGAGGTGGTCTTTGAGTGCCTGGGCCCGTTCGTCGCCCTCCACCAGGCCGTAGACCGCAGGGCCCCACGATGATTGGCCGGCCCCGGCTGCTCCCCATTCCAGCATTGCCTCAATCAGTTGCGCCGAGCGTGTGTGGGCGAAGCGCCCGCCCTGAACGGGGCTGAACATCTCGCCGACGAGGCGCTGCAATTCCGTGAGTGCGGGGCCGAATTCGGCAAGGTCACCTTCAACCAGGGCCGGCAATAGCGACATCAACGTCACGTGGGCGATGGCTGCGGCCTGCGAACGCGAGGGCGCCAGTTCCCTGAATGCCCGTTTCTCCTTCTCGCCGCTCAGCCCGGAAACCTCGCAAGGAATGGCCAGGACGCAACGCCAGGAGGGGGGCATATCGTAGCGCATTAGCAGTGGCGCAAGCGTATCACGGCCGGGCCACTGGCCCCCTTCCAGGATCAGTCCGCCCTGGGCAAAACTCCAGAGGCCGATGACCGAGCGGCTGCCACGACCCACGTCTAGGGCCATGCTGGGGGGATCGATGGGCTGGTCATAGAGGGTAGCGAGGGCCCAGGCCACGGTCAGGCCCATTCTGGTGCCCGAGCCCAGCCCCACGTGCCCCGGCACGTTGGCTTCGATGCACAGATGGGCCCCGTCCCGGATCTGGCGCGCTTCCAGATAACGTTGGGCAAAATCGAGCGCCCGTTCGGCGCCGGGCCCTTCAGCCGTCAGGCGGCTGGCGGGCGAGGCCTGCACTACGATTCTGGGGTGCTCGATGGCTACGCCAATTCCCCCGAAGCGCCGACCAAGGGTGCCGCTTACGTCGAACATGCCCAGATGGAGTCGTGCCGGCGCGTCAATGCGAACGGTGCTCATAGTGCCAGTGCCTCCTGCACATAGTCAGTAAGCAAGGCCATCGCTTCAAATTCCGGCTCGCCCGCCGTCTTGTCGACGATGATTTGTAATCGCTCAAATTCGGACAGAATCTCGTCCGCCGGGACGAAGCGGATTCGTGTAGCGAGGATGGCTGCCTCCAGGACGGCGTGCCGCGCGCGCTGAAACCCCAGAAACTCCCTCTGTACGCCGCGGTGCACGACTCGTGTGGTGATTCGCGCCCGCCGTTCAGATGTATCAGTTTCCATGACCTCCACTTCTCGCCAGGAGCACGCGTCTTCCAGGACGACGCCCTCAACAACCGCGGCAGGTCGGTGGGGGAAGACTGGGTTGGAGATGGCGCTCTGTGCGAAGAGCAATACGTTGTCCGTGACGTTGACCACAGCGACCCCGGTAGCCATCAGGTTGCGGAAGGTCTGGGTATCCTGATAGGGTTTGATGACAATCGTTTCCTCGTCCCACTCCACCCCCATCGGCGCGCAATTCACTTGGTGCTCCGCGTCAAGGGTGGTCACAATGCACTCAATAATCATCGTCGTCCTCATTGTTCAGATAGCCCCACCGTAGCGGGCGATCCTGGATGTAATTCTTGCCTAACATCAATGCCAGCCTGGCCTTGGTCAGCTCCTGTCCCAGATAGAAGGCGTGGCTGGCCTCGTCTATGCCCAACTGCTGAAAAATGCTCTCAATATCGGTTCCGGCGATGAAGTGCTCTGCGTTGAATGCATAGATCCGCTGACCGTCGACGAAGATTCGGATGTTGGGATCGGTTAGGGCCGACTGGATTTCTTCCAGGCTCTCACGGTCGCGGTAACGCAGCCGGCTCTCTTTAATCGTCAGAAGGCCATCTTCCAGCCGTTTGGGAGGTACGCCCTGGGCCAGCGCATAGTGCATGAGCCGGCGGGCGATATCCAGCTCGCGCACGCTGCCCCGCGCCCACGGCGCGACTTCGGTGGTCAGCACGAAGGTCAGGGTCAGCTCCTCGGCAATGCCCATGAGCAAGGCGTTGATGCCCGTCGTATCGGCGTCGGTCATCTCGCTGAGATGATGCGTCCCGTACATGAGCAGCGCTTGCGGATATCGCCGGCGTGTGGCGTAGAGGTCGTGCAGGGAGCGCATGAAGCCATAACCGATGGGTTGCGCAATGGGGTCGAGGATACATTCGACATCCCATGACCACAGTTGCTCGGCGTTGCGCCACAGGCTGGAAACGTCGCCGTCGTCATCCGGGATTACCACCGGGGTGGCGCGCAACTCCCGGGCCAGCGAGAGGTTGTTGCTGTTCAGACTTAGTATGTAATCGGCGCCCGCTTCGTCTGCCAGGCGTATGACGGCAGGGTCCATGCTGTCTACGCTGACTCGATAACCCGCTTCCTTCAGCACTTTGAGCGGGCGGGACGCAGCATCGGCTGAGGCTGACGGGCCGATACCCAGGTCGACGACGTCGGCGCCGCTGCCGGCATAGTAAGCCGCGCGTTTCAGCAACGCCTGGTCGTCGAGTTGGGGCGCATCCTGAATTTCGGCGATGATTTCCGTGCGATAGCTGCCGTAATTCTCTCGCCGGCGCTCGCCGCCGAAGTAGAGGGGAATGTCCATGAGGTCCTTGGGCCCGCGCTCGGCAGGCACGCCGCAGGCGCGTTCGATTTCCGCCAGATCGCCTTCACAGAAGCCGGGCAGCAGAATGAGGTCGCAATCGTCCGGTAGCTCGACGTGCCGCCGGTGACCGGGCGGGAATGCGAACTGGCGGGCGAGCCACGAGGTGGTCATCAAAGCCGCGACAGAAATGGGCATGACGACCACCTCATATGGACATGGCAAAGTCAGCGCCGAAAGCGTACGACGCAAAGCGGGCTCGGCAAGGCGGCCGGTTACAAAGAGGATTTTGTGCGGCATGTCGAGGGGTTTTTTGGGCACGTCCGCCTTTGGCAGCGCTAACCCCGTGCTTCGCCGCTGCGTACCCACTTGTTGGGTGTGCCGCCTCCGAACACCGACTCCTCGTCAGGTCGCCACAACACAACCGACTCAATCTTCTTTGCCAGCTCGAAATCCTTATCCGTGACGCCGCCGGCGGAGTGCGTCTGCAGCTTGACCCACACTTTAGCCCAGGAGACCGCGAGGTCGGGGTGGTGGTAGGCAGCTTCCGCCAGATAGCCGATGGTGTTGACCAGCATCATCGTCGCCTGCCAACCATCGGTCTTGTAGTAACGGCGGATCCAGCCGTCTTCCAGATACCATCCGGGCAACTCTGACGACAATTTTTCTTCAATTTCCTCATTCGTATAAACTTTCAGATCTTCGGCCATTTTTCTATTTACCTCCTCTCTTGACTTAGCGATCCGCCGGTGCTATGCTCAGCGTGGCGTGGCGTTTCGCAATTCGGGAAGAATGTATGCAACTCCTTATCAGCGTTACCTCCGTCGCCGAGGCCAGAGCCGCATTGCGGGGGTGTGCCCACATTATTGACGTGAAAAATCCAGGTGAAGGCGCGTTGGGCGCTGCCGCTATTGCGGTGTTGCGCGACGTGTGCGCGGCAATGCCGCCGCATGCGCCGGTCAGCGCGGCGCTTGGCGATTCCGAGACGCCGACCGGCGCGCTGGCGCTCGCTGCCTACGGCGCCGCTCACCTGGGCGCCAGCTACGTGAAAGTCGGCCTGCTTACGGACGACGCCGCAGAAGCGGTGGCTCTTTTGCAGGAAGTGCAGCGCAGTGCGCGCTGGGCGAACCCCGAGTGCAACGTTGTCGCGGTGGGCTACGCCGACGCCGAACGGGTGAGCGCGCTCTCCTGGCGGGCGTTGCCCGCTATCGCCGCGGAAGCGCAGCTCTGGGGCTGCATGATCGATACCGCTGTAAAGGACGGGCGAGGGCTCTTTAGTTATTGCGACGAACCGGAGCTTAGCCGGTGGATAGCGACGTGCGAGGAGCGCGGTCTGCACTCGGCGCTTGCCGGATCGCTGACCGCAAGCGACACGGCGGCGCTGCGCCGCCTTCAGCCAACGGTCGCCGGCTTTCGCGGCGCTGCCTGTCGCGGTGACCGTGTGAACGGTCAGGTCGACGAGGCGCTGGTGTCCGACCTGTATGCCGGACTGTTCCGTCCCTGACACCGTCAGCCTAAACAAGTCGCCTACCCTCATAACTCTCGCAGCGTGCACCGGGCTCGCTTTGCCGTGCGGCAGCTCTGTCGTGCCGCGCGATGCAGGTACCAATCGTTTCTCCTGTCGCCAACAATTGTGCCAGTCGCCGCGGATGGCGTCCATCTATGATCCAGCACTCGATCTGCTCCGGCAGCGCTTTCACGAAGTAGGAATCGACCACGGCGCAGCGCTCCAGTTGCGCTCTGGAAATCTCGGGGATCGGCGGCGTCGATCCAACCGGTTCCTGCGGCGGAAAGACGCCGGCGACGTCCTTCAACAGGGCCAGGAGCGGTGCGCGGGCAAAGCGGGCCAGCCACGCCGCCAGGGAATCTGACGTTACCTCCCAGCTGTGGGGCAGTGGATCATGCTCTCGGAGCAGGCGGGAGGGAATCAGCACAGCCGCGCGCCCTTGCGCCGTTACAGCGGCGGCAGCGCGCAGATCATGCACCGCTCGTGCGCCGGGCAGACAATCGGCGAGCAGGTAACCACACTGGTCCATGGCGGCGATGGCCATCCAGTGCGCGGCGTGATCCGTCAGATTGAAGTGCCGGTCGATGAGCCGCACCTGATCGGCAAAAACCCCGCCGCCGGGCAGGAACAGCAGGCGGTAGCTGCGGGCCAACGTTGCCCACTGTGGCGCGATCTCTTTGAGCGCGCTACCGGCGATCACGCTACCTCCGACCTTGATCACTGCGTCAAACATATATCCTCCGCCAGGAGTGTGGCGACCGCCAGCGCCGGGGCCACGGCATCGACATGCGTTGCGGCCTGCGGCGCGGGAGTGATCACGTCTGACAGCGCGTGACAGGCCAGGTCCAGTTGTTCCGCGGCGTCCCGCACCAGGAATTGGCCGGCGCCGGCGGCAATAAGGGGGCCGCGCACGTTTTCTCGGGTCCTTACCTGCGCGATGGCGTCGGCGATCTGGCGGGTTTGTTCCGTTGCTACATAGTGCGCGATCGCTTGAATCTCCTTTTCGTTCAGCATCTCTGTGTCGGCGCAAACGACACGCGCCAGCCGTTCGGCGGCGAACGTGGTTGTCGCCGGGCGACCATCGGCCGTTGCACTCGTGCAGGCGCCGGCGGGCAGGGCGCCCAGCAACAGATGCACATCCTGGGCCGTGGCAAAGTGCTCGGCGGCAACCGGGCACCAATGGCCCCATAGCGGCACGCGCTGTACGATGGCGCACACTGTGGTGCGCAGCGCGCCTGTGTAAAGAAGCTCGCCGTGAATCAGACGGGACGGATCGTCCCGGCCTCGGGGTTGTACGGATCCGTTCACAATAGGGATGATGTCCGTGGTGGTGCTGCCCACATCTACGAGCAGGCAATCGGAACAGTAGCGGGCCAGGAGCAAGGCTGACGCCATCCAGTTCGCCGCCGCGACCAGCAGGGGCTCGCGCCGCGCCGTCGCCGTCCCGTGGAACCGCCCGTCGACGCCAAAAACCTGAAGCTCTGCATCGGGCACAGCCTGCTCCATGGCGTCGAGGACAAAGTTGATGCCCTCGCGCTTGGAACGGAAGGCGTCGGAGAGCTCGGCGGTAATCGTTACCGCGTGGGCATCGCCGTTGCCAAGCTGCTGCAGTATGGCGGCGACAGCGCCGGACAGGCGGTCACGCTCACGCCACATGGCGAACGGTTGCTGCACCGCCTGAACCGCGCCGTTAGAGAGGCGCACGGCCTTGACGTTGGCGCCGCCAATGTCCCAACCGATCGTCGTCGCTGCTGGTGGGGCGCCCGGCTTACTGGTTCCGTTGCCTGTCATCTGTATAATGCCCCTATGCTTGTTATTCCCGTACTGGACCTCAAGGGACGTCATGCGGTACACGCCGTTCGCGGTGACCGCGTGCGCTATGAGCCGGTGCAGGGCGTCCTGGGCGATGGCCACGATCCGCTGGCCCTGGCCCGCGCCTACCGCGAGCGACTCGGCTGCCGCATCGTGTATGTCGCCGACCTGGATGCTATTGCCGGCCTGCCGCCGCACCACGACTTGCTGGAGGCAATGTCCAGAGACGGGTTGATCCTCTGGGTCGACGCCGGCGTCCGCGAGCCGCAAGCGGCTCGTACCTTAACCGCCGCAGGCGCCACGAATATCATCGTGGGGTCAGAAACGCTGCGATCGGCGCAAGACCTGGATAACTTAGCCGCGCGCTTCCCGGCGGCTCGCCTGGTGCTGAGCGTAGATCTGAAGGATGGTGAGTTGCAGGCGCCGCCTGAAATTGCCGCTCCACGGGAGCTTGTGGCGCAGGCAGCGCGGCTGAAGATTCCATCGATCATCCTGCTCGACCTTTCTCGGGTCGGGGCTCTCGCCGGACCTCCGTTGCATCTGTTAACGTCGTTACGACATGAGTATCCGGCCCTCTCTTATTATGCCGGCGGCGGCGTGCGTGGGCCGGCCGATCTGGATGCGCTCGCACGCGCCGGCGCCGCCGGCGCGCTGGTCGCCACTGCTTTCCACCACGGTACGCTGACCGCCGCAGACCTCGACTGAGCGACCGTCTCACTCACGCCTCCAACTGCTGGCGCAGCCAGCGATCCAGTGAGGTGTGCGGGGTGACGTAGCCGGCGCCGTTGAATTCTCGCCGTAATTCGCCAAGGGTGCCGCCCCGTTCGGCGTACACGTCGTGCTTGTGAATGGTTTCCATGTTCACCTGCCGGGCCAGTGCGAAGGTGTCGTCCGACAGGTCTGGATACAGTTCAAGCAGCGTATAGAGCATTTCGCGCACGGCGTCTTCAACAAAGCGCGGGCGCCGGTGCGCCTTGGCGACCACAAACAGCTCATCTGGCCGCTTGAGCAGATCGTAATTTTCGCTGCTCATCGCGCCCTCGACGATATTGACCAGATCCTCCGCCTGCACCATCGTATCTGTCCCGACCAGCAGTGTGCCGCGCCCGCGCTGGTTATGGGTGGCGACGGGGATGACGCTCAAGGCGCGGTCGGCGTCTTCCGCGCTGAAGCCCATCTCCAACAGTTGTTCCCGCGCCTGGTTGGCGACCATGTCCTGGGCGCAGGGGCAGGCCATCATCCCTTCTGCTTCCACGCCTACGAGGTGCACCACGCGCTGCTCGTTCGCCGCCGCGATGCCGATCAGTTTGTAAATCTCTTGCGTCAACTTGCCAGAAACCGGCGCGTGTCGCTCTTGTGGAAAATGGGCGCGCACGTGGACGTCGGAACGTACGGCTGCCTGGTCGCGTAACACTTCATGGGCGATGCGCTCGGCAAGCGTTTCCAGGCCGGGCACCCTTTCAGTGCTGACGTCGCCGATAACTTCCTCTACGGTATCGTTAAAGCGCGACATATGGACGCCCTTCTGATCGGGGCGCAGCTCCACGTAGATGTCCATTTCGGCGTAAAAAAGTTCGTCGCGCTGTTTGCCGGCGAGGCGCACAACCCGTTCGATGCCGCTCACACCCACATGGGTCAGGCTGATGTGCGCCGAGGGCGCTTCCTCCTGCACGTCATGTGTTAATTGGAGCGTCAGCCCCCGTTCCACCCGCCTGATCGCCTGCGCATCATCGGGACGGTGTGCTAACTCAGCGACGGGTTCGTCAGTGCCGGGCAGGCGAAGGTCTGGGGCGAGATCGGCCAGTGGGATAAGCACGAAGCCGCGCTCCAGCATGCGGGGGTGCGGGATAATCAGGTCGGGCTCGTCGACGGTCTGATCGCCGTACAAAAGGATATCAAGGTCGATGGGGCGCGGCCCATAGCGAACAGTCCGATGGCGACCCATCCGTCGCTCTATGCTTTTGACGAAGCGCAGCAGTTCCCGCGGTGTGAGGCTGGTCGTTCCCTTGAGCACTGCGTTCAAGAAGCGCGGCTGGTCCGTAATGTAGACGGGCGGGGTTTCGTATATGCCTGACAGTTGCTCAATCTCCACCTTGTGGCGAAGCTGGCTGAGAGCGTCGATCAAATTGGCGCGCCGGTCGCCCAGATTGGCGCCCAGTGCGATATAGACGGTTGTACCCATAACTGTCTCCCTGGAGAAGGCGGCGGTCACTCGCTTATCGACCTGCGATACACGGCTGACTGTCCGGCCGACTCCTCAACTTCAATTTCGATCCACCTGAGGTGACTGGCGCCCTGTTTCTCTAGTTCTGCGAGAGCGCGGTTGCAGATGTGCTGGGCAAGCATTTCGGCGGTGGTGTTGGGGATGGGAAGCAGCACCACGTCCTCGCGTGGGAACAGAAAGCGACGATGTTTGTACGTGACGGATACGCTCTCCTCATCTTGTTTCAGGTCAATGTGCGGATTATCTAGTGGGAGCAGCAAACGGTGGTCCAGCTCGTCGCATATCTGCTTCATCATGCGCTTGACCTTCACGAAATCGATGACGTAAAAATCCTCCGCCAGCGGGCCTTCCAGCGTGATTCTGGCGCGGTAATTGTGTCCGTGTAGCGTTTCGCATTTGTGCCCTTCATAAGTAATGAAGTGGCCCGAACAAAAGCCAATGTAGTCCTTTTCGACCTGAACCAGAAATGTCTCGTTATTTTCGGTCACTCGATCATTCCCTCCAGGAGCGCGACAAAAAGGGTCGCAGCCACCAGGTCGGCGGTCGTACCCGGATTAAGGCTGTTTCCTTCCCGACGCAGCTCTTCATCTAACTCAGAAATCGCCCGCCGTCCCTGCTCCCCGAACACGCCGCCCAGGGACACAACCTGTGCCGCAGCGCGCGAGACATCCTCCGCCGCCTGCCACCCTTGCTTGCGCGCGATCAGGGTGTCCGGCACGGTCGCCAGTAGCTGCAGATAGGTTTGCACAATAGCTGCAGAGAGAACGTCCGTCTTGGCCAGCGCTGCGCTAAGGGCCGGCAGGCCGCGTTCAAAGGTGATGGTGAAGTCACTCGTGTATTCCGCGGCGATGCTGTCCCGTTCCGCAGCGCTGCACATCGCCTCACGCAGGGTGACCAGCGGCGGGCTGCGCACGTCGTGTTCCACTTCCTCATCAAAGCCGCCGGGATTTGCCAGGCGGATGGCGGTATAGGCCGCCCGTGCATCCTCGACTGTGAGATCGGCTAAGACAACGGAGAGCGCGCTGCGCAGGTCGCTGCCTGCGGGCCGCGTCAGGGCGGCGCGCGCCAACGGCGCAAAGAGCAGGATGATGCCCAGATTGGTATTGGCCTGGGTCCAGCGCTGCGTGGCAATGACCGCCGCCAGGATCGATTGGCCCACGACTCGTTCTCCCGCCCGCGCCATCGGCGGACCGATGGCGACTGCGCTGCGCACAAAATCCTCAAAGGTCATGTCGGCGAAGCCACGCGTCGGTGTGACATTGCCCGGCTTTTCGGCGCTCGCTTCAAGCAGGCAGGCCAATTGTGCGGCGGCGGCCACATCGTCAGGCGTCTGCGCCCGTTGCGGGCCAGCGGCAGCTGGCGCCATCGCCGTCTGCAAGGGCGGTGCGACGCGCCGGTTACTCACGAGCCGCCGTCCTGCCGGGCATTGTGCGCCGGGGTCGCGCCCGTAAACGGCCGGTGCGAGACCTGTGTGATCGGTATTGAATCATGCGAGTCACAGATCACGTAGTCGACGATCTCGCCTGCCAGATCGAGCGGGGAGGTCGATTGTAGACCTTTCCAACCTGGAATTCCGTTTACCTCCAGTACGTACAGCGCGCCGTCTTCCGCCGGAAGCAGGTCGACGCCGGCATAGTCGGCGCCCACAACCTGACTGGCGCGCAGGCATAATTCTTCCTGGGCCGGGGTTAGTTGTACGGTGTTGCAGGTGGCGCCCCGCGCGAAATTCGTACGCCAGTTATCCGCGCGCCGCTCCATGGCTGCCAGGATGCGGTCGCCGAGGACAAAGGCGCGTATGTCACGGCCGTCGTGGGGAATGAACTGTTGCACGTAGTAGACGGCACGCTCTAATTCTAACGCTTTGAATACCCGGTGGGCAAGATCTTCGTGGTCGATACGCACCATGCCCAGCCCCATAGAGCCAAAGAGGGGTTTAACGACAACGTCGCCGCCGAGCGCCTCGAATGCTTCCAGCGCATCCTGGCTGCGCTCGCAAACGATGGTGCGTGGCGTGAGAAAGCCGGCCTGAGCTAGAAGCCCTGAGGTGTAGTACTTGTCCACCGTGCGCTCAATGACCGCCGGCCGATTCATCACCCGCACGCCCGCTGCTTCCAGAAGGTGAAATGCGTCCATGCGGAAGATGATCTGCTCCAGCGAGCCGCGCGGAATGATGCGCACCAGCACAGCATCGTAGTCGTGGAGCCGGCTGCCGTCACTGCTTAACCTGGCCCTATCGTCTACAGTTGCGCACAGGCGTGTGATCGACAGCAGATCGCACTCAACATCGCGCTCAGAAGCGGCGCGCTGCAGTTCGAGAGCGTGCCAGCCGCGACCTGCGCCTACAATAGCGATTCGCACACCGTCACCCCAGAAATGATTTCTTCAACACGTCTACGTTGACAGTCCCGGCGTGGAAGGTGCGACCGCTGTTGGTGTTCGTGACAAAGACCTCGGCGGGACTGAAGAGCAGGGGATCGATCTTGTAGAAGTCATACTCGTAGCCCTTGAAGGTGTCGTAAAAGGGCTCGCCGTAATCGGACGACGTAGAGGACGGCACCCGTGGCACAAGCTCTTCCAGTTCTGCGTCATCGGCCGTGACCGTATAGTACACCTGACCGCCATAGAGGATGGCGTCATTGGTGCGTCCAATGGCCCTCGTGTCGCTCTTAGCTATCGGGGGCAGGGGGCAGGTGCCAAAGCCGTTCACAATCTGGTGCAGGTCGAAGCCAAGCTCGTGCAGCTTGTGCAGACCGGTTTCTACGACCCGCGCTGCCACCTGCACGCTCCCGACCAGGGAAGCGGTGGGCGCCATAAGCAGCGTCAGCGCGTCTGGGGCCACACCGGCGCGCTCGGCGATGTAGGCAGCGATGCCGGCCGATGGCGCCGTCCGTGTTTCCAGGCAGAGCACGGCGACGGTGGCGGGATCTTCATAGCCCAGTTCCTCGTAAAGCTCCTCTTCGGCGCGGATCAGGGCGCGCGCGGGGCCGCTGCCCATGGCGAAGTAGTCGTCCTTGCTGACGGACCAGCCGGCGTATTGCGCTGCCATGCAGGTCAACGCCGGCAGGTCGGTGTGAACCTGCAGGCCCGGGGTCCACCAGCCATCGAGGACCAGTTGTGTGAAGGTAATGCTGCCCAGCCCGCCCATGCAGGCCTCGCCGAATAAGGCGCCGGCCTGCAATCCGCCGGGCGCGTCGATGCCGCAGTCCACCAGACAGGCGCCATTGGGCAGCGTACTCACGGACACGTTCAGGGCATCGGCGTCAGTCATCATGCGCTGGACGACGCTCAGCGCGCGCTCATTCAATGAAAGCTTCATGTCACCCTACTCCCTTCTCGAAAAAACGGTTACGATTCGAAGATCAGAATTTCACCCCTGTTCAGCTCCACAGCATCGCCGCTCCAACGGCGGTACAGGCCGGTGATGTGGGCATCTTCCACAGGCAGCCCGGCCTGGCGCAGACGGCGCAGGTACACGCGCAGAAACGTGGGATGGTAGGTGCAGGCGTAGCCAAAGGTGGGAAGCATTCGCGCCTCCTGCATGGAGACGATGGTGCCCCGTTTCATGCTGGCGCCGCTGCGCCAGCCCAGGTGGCCGAAGACGACGATGGTGCCGGCGAGCATGTTGACGCCGGCAAAATCGCCGCTGTCGCCGCCGATGGCGATGAGCCCGCGGCGCATGGCGCCGCCAACCTCGCTGCCTGCGTTGCCGTGGACGATGATCTGGCCTCCATTCATGCCGATGCGCGTGCCGCGATAGCCGCTGCCCAGGCCGTTGCCGGCGTTGCCCTTAATGTGCAGCAGGCCGCCGGTCATTTCCGCTCCGGCCCAGTCGCCGGCGTTGCCATGGACGATGATCTCTCCACCGCTCATCATGGCGCCGACGTGCATGCCCACATCGCCATGGGCCACGATACGCCCGCTCGTCATGCCCTGACCGATCATCTTGACCATATGCAGATCGCCTTCCAGGTGGATTTCACCGTTGCTGCTTCCCTCTACCCGAAAGAAGTCGCCCAGGGTGGCCTCTTCGTTGCCGTGGTGCACCGGAAGGGCGGCGATGTCCGCCTGGCCTAATCCGGAAAAACGATCTGGCGTGATTGCCTCGGCTTCCAGCGGAACTGCCGGGTCTGTGTCTAGCGTCAAAGTGATGCTCATACCATTGCTCCTTGGGCCAGCACGTCGTGCAGGCGGATCTGGTACTGACCGAGCGTGCCGCCATAGTTGCCGGCCGAAATCTGTGTGGCGCCATTCTCGGCAGCAGCCTGCATACCGAGGCGCATCGATTCCTCGACCGAAGGCAGATCGAGGCCGTCAATAACGATTTCCATCACGCATCCTACCTCGGCGGGCACCCTGGTCTCCGGCGCGAAGACGCGCAGCGTGGGACAGTAGGCGTCGTTGGTCGAGGCAAAGAGGAATTTATAACGAGAACTCGTTTTGCTGCCGCTGCGCACGATACCGCCGGGGAAAGGTAGAATGATGTTGGGCACGGTGCGCATGGCGGCGACGGCGGCTTCGGTTGCCGTGAGCGTGGTCTCCATATCTTTGCCCAGGACGAGAAGATTTCCGCCGCCGATGGCCTCCTGGACGCCGAACGTCTCCTCCACCAGAAATTCGCCATCCATGACGGGCACGCGCCAGTAGCGATGACCGTCGAGCAGCTTGCTTATCTGGTAGCCGTCGCCAAAGTAGCGGAGCTGACCGCCCACGACTACTGTTTCGTCAGCCTCGAGTCCATTGAAGCAGGCGGAGGTGGGGCAGGTCATTACCGACTGTCCCACCCGCTCGACAAGGCGCTTGCCAACGCCTTCGGCGTTCATGGCGAAGAGCAGGACGCTGACGCCGGGCCGTCCGTCTGGCGTTTCTTCCGCGGTCAGCGTTGCTTCGATGCCCGCCTCGCACTTGCAGCCGATGATGGAGGTGGCGAATCCGGTCATCGATTGCGCCGCCGCCATGGCCCACTTTTCGCTGGCGCCGGTGATGATGACCCGAGCGGCCCACATTTTGAAGGCCTCGGCAAAGGTGTCAACAATTTCAGAGTCTTGAATTTGCATGATGCCCATCCTTAAACGGCTTTGGTGGGTACGACCGTGTGCCGGTGCAGATAGTGGTCATTAACCGCGTAGTTATCGAATTCGATCGTGTAGTAATCTTCAAAGAAAGGCCGAAGCACTTTCTCGATGGCCGGATCGTATTCGGGCTCCACGTGGAATATTTTTCCTTCAGGTTCGCTCAGGATTTCGCCGTCTTTGATGATGATCTCACCATTCTTGAATACATAGCGCGGCGTGGTAAACATCTCTTCCTTATCTTCCATTTCTTCATAAATGGTGATATCGGCGTCTGCGCCGGGACCAATGTGTCCCTTATCCTCCAGCCCCAGTACTCGCGCGGGCCCGGCCCTGGTGATGATGGCGATCTCCTGCAGTGTGTACTCCCGTTCCAGATCGTCCAGCAGAACGGTGTGCTTCATCGATTGCTGGTTGACGGAACGGATTTCCTCGTTACGAAAGTCGCGATCCATCAGCAGCCGGATGAGACGTGGATACTTCATGAAGGAGCCGCCGTTGGGGTGGTCGGTGGAAAGCACCATACGCCACGGATCCTCCGATAGCAGGAAGAGCTCCAGGCCCACGCCCCATTGCAGAGCGTGGAAGTAGTTGGTGTCCTCATAGATGAAGGGAACGATGCCGCAGCCGCTCTCATTCTCCACATCGCAGTTAATCCACTTACGCCCCGTTACCTGGCGCAACATCCAGGCCAGGGGCGCGTCGCCCGTCATCCCGGTGGCGCCGCCGAACATCACCTGTCCCACGTCGGCGGTGATTTCGGGATGATTGTTGACGTACTCAATTATTTCCGGCGCTTTGGACGTTGGTTTGCCCCCGAACTTCCCACCGTAACTGTGAAATTGGATGTGGGTGATGTGCGTGCGCTGCCCGCTGACGGTGCGCATGGTGTCCAGCGTGGTGCGGTAGTTGCCGGCTTTGCCCAGATTATTGCAGTGGATGTGCGCGGGGTGGGGCAGGCCCAGGTCATTGGCGGCGGTCACAAGAGCTTCGATGATCTGCCGTGGCGTGACACAGAAGTAGTCAACCTCTTCGTCGAGGTCGGTCACGTTGCCATTGCGCCGCTTCCACGGCTCTGCACCACCCGGGTTGACCAGCTTGGGCGCATAGGCCCTGCCGGCGTTGAACCACCAGCCCACTGCGTTTCGGAACTCCTCGTGACGGCCCTCCTTGAGCAACTGGTAGAGCAAGAGATTGTTGCCCATTAGCATGAAGTAGCCCTTATCAAGGATCGGCGTGTCGTTCAGTTCCTCCAGTGTGTGACGCGCCGCAAGCGGGGGAACAGCGGCTTCCATCGCCGTTGTGTAGCCTAACTTGGCGTAGCGGTAACCGGTAGCGTATGTCGAGGGTACGGTGCCGCCGGTGCCCGAACGCGTCAGCGCTGTGCGCGGATGTACATCGTGGCGGTGATCCTCTGGCTGTAATTTGCGAGCCATATTCACCTTTGGGCCGGCGATGTGGCTATGAATGTCTACACCACCGGGCATGACGACCATGCCGCTGGCGTCAATGCGCACGGCGTCCGGCGGTGGGTCAGCCACGATCTTGCCATCCTGCACGTAGATTTCCTGAATGTCGCCGTCGATCCCATTGATGGGATCGTGGACTTTTCCGTTTACAATTCGAAAGGAGGATGACATTGCTTATTCTTCCTTTTTTGAGGAGTCAATCTTTTCCGGCAGGTCACGCAGCTGGCGGATCCGATGTCTGATAGCGGTCAGTACTTCCTGGTCGCTGGGGTACGGCGAGGGGAAGGCTGGTCGCAGATAAATGGGAACGTCGTCCATACGGTAGACGGTGCCGGGCGTGTTGATGCCGTAAGTAGCGGTGGTGAAGGCCACGCGGGCCAGGGCTGTGGTGTAGGTTGCTTTAGGATCGAGAACGATGGTGGGAATCCGGTGTAGATGCTCGATCGCCGCTTTGGGGAAGTTAGCCCCGGGGTCGCTGGCGACAATCAGCGCAGCATCCGCCTCGCCGCGGGCCAGGAGATCGACTGTTGTGAATTCGCCAGGATTGAAGCGCGGATAGCCGCGGGCAAAGTTCACGGCAAATGGATAACCCGTTTGCCACGTCACCACATTATCGGCGCCGGTAACGTTGCCGTGCCCGCGGACGGGCTTCGCGACGAAGTGGGTGTAATCGTTGAGATCGGTGGTCAGGGCCAGCAGGGCGCCGGCGTTGAAATGGCGACCGCGGGTCATGGTCAGGCCCATGCCGAAGAAGAGGACGCCGTAACGACAGTTCTTCATGCGCTCAACCAGATCCTCCAGGGTCTCCAGCGAGACGCCGGTGTCTTCTTCAATCGTCGGGCTGATCGAGCGACCTCTTAGCAGAGCGCGCAAGGCCCAGAGGACTTCGAAATCGCTGCGCGGTTTGACCTGGATGAATATATCAGCGGCGCGTGTGCTTGGCGTCTTGCGCACATCGACCATTACCACAGTGCGATCTTTGCGCCCGTTGGGGGTGAACATCCCCCTGGGTGTGACGGAGTAGCGGGTGAAGTGGCGGGGGTGGGACTCGGCGGGATTGCCGCCCCAGTAGATGACCAGATCGGCGCGGTTCTTCACGTCGCCGAGGGTAGCAGTGCTTTCGCCCACACCCTGGAAGGCGATGCCTGTGGGACCGTGGCAGACAGAGGTTGTGGTGTCGATACTGGCTCCAATCAGGTCGGCGATGGCTACAGCTTCTCGCTGCGCTTCACAGGTCGTATCGCTCAGGCCATAAACCACCGGGAAGCGAGCCTGCGCCAGAATTTGAGCGGCTGCTTCAATTCCTTCCTCCGTCGTTGCTTCGCGCCCTTCTACCAGCGCCTGAGGCCGGTCTTCGACGGTGTGTTCGGCGAACCAGGCTTTGCCCAGGACGCAGGCGTTTTTAGCATGTACGATGCGATTGTCTTCTACAGTGAGGATCATGTCGTCGCACACACAGCCGCAGAACGTACAGGTCGCGTTTTCGACTACGTAACGAGAACTCTCCTCGCTCATTCGCTTTCCTCCCCTGAAGACGGCCACTCGAGACCTGCTTCTTCATAGCGGGCCAGAAGACGCGTTTCGAGGTCATGATCGCCCAGGATGTCAAGAACATCCACGCCAAAGTGCTCAGCGGCAATCTTCAGGCGTTCGCGCCGCAGTTCTTTTGCTTTGGAGTCCATCTCTTCCGCCCAATGGCCAATCCTATTCCAATCCATGTCTGTCTCCTCTACTTGTGCCGCTACTCGCGGCTTAATTTACGGTCTGGACGATGAGAATATGCTCAAAGCGGCTCAACCTGTACGTCCAGGTTCTTCGATATGGGCATACCGGTTGCTTCTGTCTCACCGGCCATCAGCTGGCTGGACGCCGGACCGTAAGGCAGGAATACGATACCGGCGGGCAGGTCTGCCGGATCGCGCGAGCGGCAGCGCACCACTGCTTCGCCAACCTCCGTGCGCAGTCGCACCTCATCCCCATCCTCCAATCCGAGGCGGGTCATATCCTCGCGGTTCATTTCCAGGGTGGTCGTAGTCTCCTGGTACTCATCGCTCATCTTGCCCACGTTCAGGCTTGTTCCCTGTTTGCTCGACCGTCCAGCGATTAAGAGCATGTTTTCAAGCATCTATTTCTTGCCTCTCTTGCGGGCGGGTAGAAGTCCGCCCCTGAGTGAATGACAGTTTGAGGTCAATCGCTCGCTGTTCCAGTTTCTGTCTGCAGGCCTCAGGCGAGGCGGCGGTGGCGAGGATGGTGCACACAGGATTGCCCGCCGGAATGCGCTCGCCGGGGTACGGGATATCACGCAGACCGCGATTGCGCCATGACGTTGTGTTTCCAAGGGTGATGTTGTCTGTCGTGAACAAGATGGCCTTGCCCGCTGCCGGCGCTTCCCTGATGGCGTCACGAAGGTCAAACGAAGGTAATTCTCCGCCGAAGGCGCGCACGTGGGCGTCAAAGAGACGCAGGCCGTAGGCGCGTTCCATCAACTCCATCGCCGCCGTCGGTCTGGGATTGACCTCAATTGTCCAGGCGTGCCCGTCAACCCAGATGAAATCGAGCCCGTTGAGCCCGCGCAGATCAAAGGCGTCGGTAAGATGGTTGGCGATGGCCCGCATTTCGTGCAGGAGTTGCTCTAATTGGGCCCGCGGCAGCGATGGGGGGATTATGTTGCCGCAATAACGAAAACCATCCGCGCCGAAGGCCTTTTGGCCGATCAACTGTTCGGTCAGACCGACGAGCACCGCCCTGTTGCCGTTTGCCAGGAAAGCGGCGGAACACACCAGCCCATCCAGATGGCGCTGAAGAATACCTTCTCCAGATTGTTCCACACCGCTCCATTGGTATACGGCGTGGCCTCCACCGCTCTTCAGCGGCTTCCACAGCCAGCGACCATCGTTCAGATGGGCAGCGCTGGCGTCTACGCGCCGAATCTCCGGAAAACAGAAACCGCCGGAGCGCAGGGCCTCCGCCAGGCGCCAGGGATTACGCACGGCTGTCAGGGTTTCTGGATCGTTGCCCAGCAACGTGCGACCCTCCGCCAGGCGCTGCACCAGATCGGGATGGTTCTCCAGGCTGGCGTTGTAGACGACGTAGGGCGCAGTGATCTCCGCCGCAGCCTGCACCAGGTTCGCCGGGGAGTAGGCAAGGCTCAAATCGCGCGCCAGCGAAATGCCAGGGCAGAGGGCGCGAAGATCGGCGTCTCCAAAGTAGTCCAGCGAGGTGACGAGGTAGCCCGAGCGCGTTGCCATCTCTGCCAACATGCGGGCTGTAATGCCTGCCAGCAGGATGGGGCGTGACCGTAAGCTTTCTGCGAGTCGTGCCATGAATTAGCCCAGTCGACCGTCAGCTACACAAGTTCCCTGGCAACCGCGTACACCTCTTCGGCGTCCATAACGACGTCGTTGGAATCGAATAAGCGGGCAACACAGGTGCGGTGTACTTTCATCTTGCGCCCGCCGATGCCCAGCGCACCGAAGGAGATTCGTCCGTTACGTTCCTCACCGTTATCGTTCATATCAATGCCTTCGATGCCCAGCGGCGGCACGGCATTGATGTCGGCAATTAGCTTCAGCGACGATGTGTCGGTCCACACCGACTCGCTGACGATTTGCGCCCCGGCAGCGCCGCAGGTAAAGAGGGCCACCGCGCCCTCCAGAACCGCCCGGGCCGAATCGTCGTCGGCCAGCATATCGCCTTGCACCTCGACGCCAAAACGCTTGTTGACAATTTCAGCTGCTTCTTGCGCCCGTTGTTTAGAACGCGAGGTAAGCGTCACATCTGCACCCTCGGATGCCAGCAACCCGGCGGCGCGCATGCCAACCGGACCGGTGCCGGCGCCAACGACGACGCGCTTGCCGCTGACGTCCAGGGCTTTAACGATTTTGGCGACAGCGGTCGCTGCCGTTGTATTGCAGCCGTTGGAGTCCAGCATCACGGAGAGCTGAAACGGGCCGAAGAAGGCGCCCTGGACCGCTTCCAGTATCGATTCGCCTGTCGGTACGTTGGAGCCGCCAATCCAGATGGCGGTATTCTTCAAATCTGGCACACCGCGCGTGAAGAACCCACCCTGTACCAGGCCCTCCACATCTGCCACCGTTACATTGCTGTAGCTCAACACGTCGTCGACGCCAGCATCATAGGCCACAATGCGGTCGAAGGAACTGGGATGTTTGTCGCTATCTAGCTGGAGCAAGAGTTTTTTCATGGCGTCCTCTGATAAATGCACTTTCTGGCACCTGGATGTGCCCGGATTCCGGTAGTAAGAAAAGGGGGGTGTGAGAAGGCGCACCTTCTCACACTCCCCAGGTGCTCGGTCAGTCCATCCCTCTTTCGACTGGGACGGCGCCGGAACCGGTGGCTATGTCGCAACGGTTTCGTGCCGACTCGCAACGCCCGCCTGTCATTCGGGGATGGCTGATACCCTATGTTAGACTGACGCGCTCCACTGTTCGTAGCCAACTTCTTCGTCGGCGCCGAGGCCCTTCACACCGAGGCCAATGTTGATGTAACGATACTCGGTGGCGCCCCAATCCTTGTCGAAGCGGAACGGAGCGATCGCCGTCTCCGGATGGAGGGCGACGACGTGGGTCAGCATCGTGGCTGTGACCGGTTCGCTGGTCAGCAGGCACGGGAAGTCGGCGAACTTGAACATGGCGCCCGTACGCTGAGTGATGGCACAAGGCGGATAGGTGTAGCGGTGAATGTTGGAAAGCACCTCGTGGTTGTCGATGGGGCTCAGATCAACCTTCACACCGCCGATCTCGCCACCCTTGCCCAGAGGCTTCGGCTTGAGGATGTTCCAGCCGCGCCAAATGGACATGATCAGGTCGACATTGTGTAGCTCAGCCGCCGAGTCGCGGTTGGGGTTCATGGCTACCATGTTGTGGAAACGGTTGACCAGGAGTTCGACGACGCTGTTGATGGGCATGTAGTCCAGAAGCAGCTCATAGGCCATTGCAGCCGCGCCGGTGCCCACAGCCAGGGAGATGGGGCCATATTCGCTGTCGAATCCCTTCTCCAGGCCGCGCTGCAAGGTGTTGTCCAACACGTCTGTGTGGGCCTCGAGCATAGCCATGATGATGGGATCCTGAGCGAAGTTGAACATCGATTGGCTGTTGTGGTGTGCCACGTCGCCGACGCAGTAGGCAGGTACGCAAACGATGTTCGCGGGATGGACGCCCTTCTCCAGAGCAGCCAGCACCGTCGGACGCATCTGTTCTTTGTACTGCTTCATGTACTCAGCGGTGTCGAACGATGTGTGTCCTCCATGACCACCCAGGTTGTGGCCCAGCATCAATTCTGTCTGAGCTTCCGTGGGCGTGTCATAAATCTTTTGGAGGGTCTCGATCTCCTTGTCCAGGGCTTCGTCGAGGGTCGCGCCATCCTCAACCGCTCCCTTGAAGGCCGCCCCGAGCCCATAGGACGTGTTCATGCCGAAAGACTTGGACGCAAGAATTGTCTTCTTGTGGTCTTCGGGAATGTCAATCGTCTGCAGGACGCGGTTGACGACATTGGCGGTCGAGCCGGGGCTCAGGGTAAAGTCAACGGTGCAGGTCGGGCCGTACATGCCGCCGTAAATTCGGGCGACTTCACGGCCGACGAGCGCACGCTGATCGGCGATGGCATCGATAAATTTCTCCACCGATGCGCGGAACTCCGGCTGTTCCTGATAGAGGATCTCGAGGATTGGGGGCGTCTGGTAATGCTCTACAAAGGGATCATCTTCCGGTCGTACCGTATCGGTCAGGTCGTCGAGGACGTTATAGTGAGCGTTGACCGAATCTACGTGTAGGGCAATGGCTTCCGGCAGTTCGTTCTCTACCGCCTTCATACCGTTGACCGCATCCACATACGGCTTGGCATCAGTGATCTTGAACTGCGTGCCGCGCTTTTCCTTGATGTTTTTCACATCAGCGCGTAACGCGGCCATTGCCTGATCGACCATAGCCTGGTAAATAGCTTTACTACCCATGTGTAACCTCCTTAAATTGGGGAAAAGTGCCTGCCTGTGGGGCAGGCTGTGTGGGAACAACAGATACCGATATGTGCTGCAGTGTAAATCGTTCGACCATCCAGTGAATCACTCCTCAGAGACTGCAGACTTACGGAATCTGGCAGAGCCGTCCGGCTTAGCCGGGTGATCTTTGTGGGGGTTATTCACCATGGTCTCCGGCACTGAAGGTAGTCCCGCCCTGCTACTTCGATGCCCGGTTGCGGCGACTTCCCACAACCATGGTTGCTGGCGGTCACCCCGACTGTCACCCTGCCTATGGTGACGGCCTACAAGTAACATGATGCGCGGAACGGCCCACTCGTTGGAAGTGACCATTGTCACAAAACGAAGGTTAAGAATGTCACTACTTTCGATTCGGAAAGGGTGTTGGTTCAATTGTCCGAATATCGC
The DNA here is from genome assembly GCA_048620455.1 of Chloroflexota bacterium. Lineage (GTDB taxonomy): Bacteria > Chloroflexota > Anaerolineae > Promineifilales > Promineifilaceae > JAAYYY01. Next base: position 37,541 of record JBMCFH010000008.1, read on the forward strand.
GGCCTTCAGTGGTGAAGTTGCGAGAAGCGAAGAAATTGTGAGTGTTGCGGGAGTGGAAGGCTAAGAACGACTCCTTAGATACTTGTTCTTGAGTTGACCGGCGCCGTCAACGTAGATGTAGTCGAGGACAGTTCCCCGTGCTTGCCGAAGCTGCATTGTCTCTACAAGGTCGGCGTGTTGCCCGCCGGCCATGCCGTCGGCGAGCAGAGCCGCCCCTTGCGCGGCTTCTTTAGCCACGGTAGCAAATCCCGAGACGCGGCGGACCGGGCCAAATTTTTGCAGCCGACCGGAGAGATCGGCGAGAAGCGTTTCATCTCGACAGAGCCGCCCCGATAGAAGAATCTCGCGCGCATCAGGCACAATCGTCAATTCGGCGGCGACGCTTTTGACGACGCCCTCAAGAAGCGCTTCCCAGGCGCCGGCGACAGTTTCTTCATCTGTCCTGAGGGATAGGGAATCTTCGGGCGGAAGGGATGGACGATGCGAGATGAAGGCGACGCCTCCGGAAAAGAGGAGGCTCTTGGGAAATTCACCGAGCAGGTAGGCCAGTTCGCCGTCCATGGCGCCGAGGGCGTAGTAACCGGGCGCTCCTGATGACCCACCGAGACCGTCTACAACGCATCCGTTCTGCACGGCAAGCACTGCGGTGTAAGCGCCGCCGATTTCAACGAAAATGCAACTGGTTTCACGGTAAGGAATGTTGTAGCGACGAGCCTGGTCGTAAATGCCGAGAGCGGCGCAGCAAAGCTTGTCTGCCGTGCCCATGTCGATCTTGTTGGCTTTACGATAGGTGGGGACGGTGGGCAGGTGAATGACGCCGGGCATAAAGATGACAGGGAGATCGGTAGCCTTTAGACAGTCGATCATTTCCCCCATTCCGCCCAGTACGGAGACGTGATTACGCTCCCGTTCATCCGCCAGGACGAAGAGGAATTGCTCTCTTTCTGAAAATTCCTCGATCGTAACCCAGGGTAAGCCGTATCCTGACGGACCAATCACCAGGTCCAGGGGCCGCGCCTCGTTTAAAATGTTGACCAGCTCTTGGGGAGCCGCAGCAAGTTCGGATGAAGGAATCGTGCAGTCGAGGAAGACGCTTCCGTCCTCAAGTCCCAGAAGGTCAAAACTAACTGTACCAGGATCGATGCCAATTACCCTTGTCACGCCCACCTCCCGCGTCACTATTCATTTGTAGGACGTTATGGAACAGTAGAAAGTGGAGAATAATGCTTCAGCCCACAACGGACGAATGACGAGCCCGGTCAGCCGGAGAAGCGGAACGTTTCCTCGTAGCGACCGACCAGGTGTACCGGAACCGTTGAGATCTTGCGCAGGGCGCCGAAGCCCAACTGCACCGGTTCATGCTCGCAGACAAAGACCCGAGCCAGGCGCCGGACCTCGTCCCCTTCGACATACCAGCGGTCGGTTTCGCCACAAATGTGACAGGGGAAGGATTGTCCGGCCAAAATCCGCCGACCACACCAGACGACATCTCTGTGACTGTAAATGGCGAACCGCGTTTTGGGGGGCTTAGGTTCCCAATTTCCCTGTCCCATCCAACGGTCGTACATTTCCTCCAGGGGCGGTTTGCTCTGCTCCCAGAGATCACGGGCAACCTCATTGAATTCGTCCAACATTATAGCATTTTCTCCTCTCACACATTAAGGATACTCGATAAGATAACCTACTATTAACATTCTTGCCACAATGTCCCGAATTACTAATTTTGTCGTGATTCGATGAGGAGCCATGTCCGGGTCACTCCTGTCACGCGTCTGCGCCCGGTGTGACAGCGTTTGAGTGCTGAGACTGCTTGCGAGCCTATAGTACTGAAGCTTGACAGGAGGAGGGGCTCCGTTATATAATTTTGCTTGTTGGAACCGGTTCCATGACCAACGATTTCGAGCGGATCCTGTAGAAAACGATGTTCGCTCCGAAGATAACGTGCGATCCGTTTAGAGGCTGCTGATAAGCTCTGAGGAGGGCCGCAGGTGTCAGCCGCGACTATCCGTGATGTGGCAAGACATGCAGGTGTCGGTGTGGGCACGGTCTCACGCGTCATCAATGACAGCCCGGCTGTCAGCCGCGAAACACGCGAAAAAGTTCTTTCGGCAATTGAAACCCTCGACTACTCCCCTAATCCCATGGCCCGACGCCTTTCGCTGGGCAAGACACTGACTATTGCGGTTATCGCGCCTTTCTTCACACGTCCGTCCGTGGTCGAACGCCTCCGTGGAATCGAGCACGTGTTGGCCGATAGCGAGTACGATCTCATCGTTTTCAATATTGAGACAGGCGCGCGTCGCGAAGCGATTTTTCGAGACGTGGCTCGTCGCGAGCGCATCGACGGACTCCTGGTCATTTCGCTCAAACTTAATGATGGAGATGCGCAACGTTTGCTGCGCGTCGGCACGCCCACGGTCCTCATCGACGTTGCTCATCCGCGCTTCGGTAAGGTGGTCATTGATGACGTGAAGGGTGGGCGTCAGGCTACCAGGCATCTGCTAGACCTTGGCCATCAGAAGATCGGGTTTGTGAGCGATTATGAGGATAGCGCCTTCCTTTTTACGGCGAACCGCGATCGCTACGTAGGTTACCAGCAGGCTCTGACGGAAGCCGGGATACCGCTGCGAGACGAGTATTTTGTGGCGGGCGAGCATCAGCGGGAATCGGCCTATGAATGTACCTGTCAGCTGCTGCGGTTACCGCATCCGCCGACGGCTGTTTTCGCCACCAGCGACACGCTGGCTATTGGTGCGCTTGAGGCGGCGCAGGAAATGGGGCGGAGCGTGCCGGAGGAGTTCTCCGTAATTGGTTACGATGACATTGAGATCGCAGAGTATCTGCGTCTGACAACGATCCGCCAGTCGCTGTTTGAATCAGGCGTCCGTGGTGGGCAATTGCTTCTGGCTGCTATCGAATCCCAGCCTGAAGAACCACCGCGCGTCGTATTACCCACCACATTGGTCGAGCGGGATACAACGGCGCCGCGCCGTAATAGTAACGAAAAGCACATTACAAACGATTGAAATTGGATTCGCAAAGGGGGTGATGTTATTCGATAGTGATCACGTCTGGTTAATGGTAGCGAAACTATCCGATTTATTGGACGCGTAACTTTGGAGGAGAATAATGAAAAAGCACAGAAAGTTTGTCTGGCTTGGCTTGCTGCTTGTGCTGGCGATGTTGTTTGTTGCCTGCGGCGGCGAGGCTGACACCGATGAGGAACCGGCCGCAGCGCCCGGGGACGATACTGAAGAGACGACGACGGAAGAAGATGGGGACGATGAGGAAACTACCGAAGGCGGCGAAGTGACTGTATTCGGTGCCTTTGTGGACGATGAGGCTCGCCTCTTTGAAGAGTCGATTCGCCCATTCGAAGAAAGGACAGGTATTGACGTCCAGTACGAGGGATCCAGCGAGTTCGAAACCCTGATTCTGGTGCGTGACGAAGCGGGCGATCCGCCTGACATAGCAGCGTTACCGCAGCCCGGTCTGATGCGCGACTTTGCGCAAAAGGGCAGTCTTGTGGCCTTGCCGGACGACATTGTGGGGCAGATTGAGGCCAACTACGCGCCTGTGTGGCTTGATCTGGGTTCCTCTGATGGCACCCCGTATGGCGTCTTTCACCGCGTCAACGTAAAGAGCCTGGTCTGGTATCCGGTTCCGGAGTTTGAGGAGGCCGGGTATGAGATCCCTGAGACCTGGGATGAACTGGAAGCGCTGCAGCAACAGATGGTGGACGATGGCGGGACGCCATGGTGCATCGGCATGGAGAGCGGCGGCGCCACCGGCTGGGTCGCGACCGACTGGGTTGAGGACCTGATGCTACGTCTGCATGGTCCGGAGGTGTACGACCAGTGGGTGAATCACGAGATTCCGTTCAACGACGATCGGGTGCGTGAAGCGGTGGCGACGATGGGCGACATCTGGCTCGATCCGGAGCTGGCCTATGGCGGCGCATCCTATATCCTGACCACGCCGATGGGCGATTCGCCTAACCCCATGTTCGATGATCCACCAAGTTGTTGGCTACACCGCCAGGGTAACTTCATTACCGGGTTCTTCCCGGATGAGGTCCAAGCCGATCTGTCCTCAAACGTCGGCGTCTTCGGCTTTCCTGAGATCAACCCTGAGTATGGCATTCCCATGCTGGGCGGCGGCGATCAGTTCGTGATGTTCGACGATCGTCCTGAAGTGCGTCAATTCATGGAATTCCTGGCGACGGGCGAGTCTGGTGAAGCGTGGGCGCGCGCCGGTGGCGCGGTGTTCCCGCATCAGGATCTTTCACTCGACACCTACGGCAGCGAGATCGAGCGGCAGATTGCCGAGCTGTTGCAAGAGGCTGAAGTGTTCCGCTTTGACGGTTCCGACAATATGCCCGGTTCCGTGGGCGCCGGCTCCTTCTGGACCGGCATGGTGGACTACACCAATGGCTCAGACCTGGACACGGTATTGCAGAATATCGAGGACAGCTGGCCTGAAGATGAAGAGTAGCCTTTAAGCTGTTGGTGAGGCCGGCGGGGTCGCCGCGCGGCGACCCCGCCATGAATCATAATCGAAAGTAATGTGTAAGGAGGGTGCTTGTGGACAAAGCAACTGCTGAGAGGGCTGCCGCGGAGGGTGGGTCGACGAGCGTTTTTGACTGGTTAGTCAGTAACGTTGGACGCCTGCTCATTTCGCTAATTGTTCCTCTCATAGCCTTCTTTGTGATGTGGCGCGGCTTCATTTTTCTACGTGATAGCGAGGCGCCGAAAGCGCTTATCGTAGCCGTCGCGGTGGTATGGGGTGTGGGGGGCGTCGCACTGCTGTTTGTGCTTACCAACTGGATGGTCGAGCGACTGCCCCAGGCGTGGTCGGCGCGATTGCGCCCTTACGTGTTTGTCGGTCCGGCGATCGCAGTGTTGGCGTGGTATCTGGCCTTGCCCGCTCTGCGCAGCCTGTACCTGAGCTTCTATAACGCCAATACTACGGAGTTTATCGGTCTGGACAATTATGTCTTTGCCTTTACCAATCCTGAGATGTTGATCAGTTTCCGGAACAACTTCCTCTGGCTTGTAGTGGGTACCGGTTTCTGTGTGATCTTCGGTTTGGTGATCGCCGTCATGGCCGACCGCACGCGGCTCGAAGTGGTCTACAAGGCACTGATCTTCCTGCCTATGGCCATTTCTTTCGTTGGCGCCAGCGTTATCTGGCGCTTTGTTTATGCTTTCCAACCCGCGGGACAGGATCAGATCGGTCTGCTCAACGCGATCTGGACGACGCTCGGCGGCGAACCGTTTGCCTGGCTGACCTTGCAACCCTGGAATAATCTGGCGCTGATCGCCATTCTAATCTGGCTACAGACCGGGTTTGCCATGGTTCTCTTGTCGGCAGCGGTAAAGGGTGTTCCGAGTGAGCTGTTGGAGGCGGCTCGCATCGACGGCGCCAACGAGGTCCAGGTGTTCTTGCGGGTCATTGTGCCGTATATCCGGGGCACAATTATTACGGTGACGACGACGATCGTAATCATTACGCTGAAGATCTTCGACATCGTGTTCGTCATGACCAATGGTAACTTTGGAACCGAGGTGATTGCGAGTCGCATGTATAAGGAAATGTTCCGCTTCCGCGATTTCGGGCGTGGTTCCACAATCGCCATTATCCTGCTCATCGCTGTGATCCCCGTGATGTGGTACAACCTGTCGCGTTTTAGAGAAGAGGAGACGTTCTAAATGGGTGAAAGAACACGAAAACGGTTATCCAGTATTCTGGTCAATGGCGTATTGCTTATTCTGGTTCTAGGCTGGACGTTGCCCACCTTTGGACTGCTTGTTTCGTCGTTCCGCCCTCGCGAGGATGTCTCCCGTACCGGCTGGTGGACGGTTCTAACCGAGCCCGACGAGGCGGACGTAACACTCAATAATTACCGGCAGGTGATGGGTGGGTCGAACACGGAAATTGTGTCGGAGACTGGCGAAACGGTCGCGGTTAGTGGCGGCAATATGGGTGAAGCGTTCCTGAACAGTATCGCCGTCGCCATACCCTCAACGGTGATCCCCTTGCTTATTGCCGCCTTCGCAGCCTATGCCTTCGCCTGGATGAAATTTCCCGGCAGGCGGATATTCTTTGTATTGGTGGTGGCCCTGCTTGTTGTTCCCTTACAAGTGGCGTTGATACCAATTCTGCGCGACTATAATCAACTTGATCTGAACGGTACCTTCCTGGCTGTATGGCTGGCGCACACCGGGTTTGGCTTACCGTTGGCTGTTTACCTGCTGTTTACGTACATCGCTTCGCTGCCCGGCGAGATAATGGAGTCTGCAGCCATCGACGGCGCGTCTCACTTTACGACGTTTACCCGCCTGGTATTGCCGCTCTCGGTGCCGGCGCTGGCATCGTTCGCCATCTTCCAGTTCCTGTGGGTGTGGAACGATCTCCTCGTCGCGCTGGTGTTCCTGGGCATCTCTCAGGACACGGCTGTGCTCACGCAGCGCCTGTCGTCTCTGGTTGGTTCCAGAGGTCAGGACTGGCATCTTCTAACAGCCGGTGCGTTTGTGACCATGGTGGTGCCGCTGATCGTCTTTTTCTCTCTACAGCGTTACTTTGTCCGCGGCCTGATGGCCGGTTCTGTGAAAGGATAAGAAGCGGCAGCCCAGTCGCCAGCACTGCCTGACAGACAGCAAACAGGATCGCGTTCCAGAGTGTGGGTGCGCGTTGTACCCAATCCAATGTTGAATTCTGCTCACGCCGGCGCATCACGCGCCGGGCGAGGTGCGCCCTACTCTGTTGCGCCGGTTTGTCGTGCCAAGTAAGATCGGGTTTCAAACACCCACCGGCTGGATTTAATGTAACGGCTGCACCGGGGGTGGGGGCGAAAGCCAGCGCCTCCCCTGTGTTCCGTTATGGAAAATCGGCCGCTGGGAACCACTCTCGACACTGAAGAAGAGGAACCGTATTCATGAGCGATAATTGGCATCAGGAGGCCGTGTTTTACGAACTCTATCTGCGGGCCTTCTGTGATAGCGATGGCGACGGGCACGGAGATTTTCGTGGCGCAATGCAACGACTTGATCACGTTAAGTCTCTGGGCGTTGACTGTATATGGATTTTGCCTATGTACCCTTCCCCGCTCAAGGATGATGGCTACGACGTGGCCGATTACTATGACATCCACCCCGACTATGGCACGCTGGACGATTTCCAGGCCTTTGTCGACGAAGCCCACGCCCGTGGGTTGCGCGTAATCATTGACCTCGTGATGAACCACACCTCCGATCAGCACACGTGGTTTCAGGAAGCGCGCCGCGACCCGCAATCACCCTACCACGATTACTACGTGTGGAGCGAGACCGGCGAGGAATATTCGGATGCGCGCATCATCTTTCTTGACTACGAAGAATCGAACTGGACCTATGATGAAGTTGCGGGGAAATATTTC
>JBMCFH010000009.1:0-40434 GCA_048620455.1 Chloroflexota bacterium
AGATCCTCCCCCTCTTACCGCCTGTTGGATCGTACGTCGATTCCCTGCCTCAATCCAGGAGATTGACAGGGCCGCCTGCTATGCTATAGTCCCACAGGTTGGACAACCAGTTACCTGGGAAGATGGGACAATGCAGCGCACCATGACAAATGTTGGCGAGCAGCAGGCGGATCGCCGCTCCGTCATCAGAAATGAGCTTGAGTGGCACGAACAAGAAGCGCAGCGACGCGATCCTCTGGATCGCTTTCTCTATGATCCACCGGCCTTCGACGAGGTGGTGCAACCGGCAATAGCCTTTCTGCAACCGCGGGACGGAGAGCGTGTTTTGGATATCGGATGCGGCGAAGGTAAAGAGACGCTCGAACTGGCCTCGCGCGGTCTTGGCGTGATCAGCGTGGACCTCTCCCACCGCCAGCTATCTCGCGCCCGAGAGCGAGTCCAGGAAGCAACCGGCTGCGCCAACGTCCACTTCGTCCAGGCCAACGCCGAGGCGCTACCCTTTGCCGCCAACCAATTTCGCATCATCTACGGCAAGGCGATCCTGCACCATCTGGACTTCGACTACTTTTTCGCCGAGATGGACAGGGTCACAACGCCCGAGAGCCGGGCCACATTTGCCGAACCGATGGCCCACCATCCCCTGTTCTGGCTCTTTCGGCGCCTCACGCCCTGGTTGCGCACCACAGATGAGCGACCGGTGTTCCTGAGCGACCTGGAACGCTTTGCACATCGTTTTGCGCGGCGCGAGGTCCGAACCTTCTTTCTCTTGGCGCCGGTGGCTTACCTGTTCCGCCTCACGCCGCGCACCGAAGGCCTGTTTCACAAAGCCCACGCCTTCCTCCGGAGAATAGACCAATTCCTCTTCCGGCGCGTGCGCTTTCTACGGCGCTTTGCCTGGTATAGCCTGATTCTGCTGGAAAGGCGACGGGATGCGTCTGCGAATTGAGCGGTAGCTAACCTTCCGCGGAACCGGCAGCCCACAGCGCCTCGTCTTCCTCGCGCGCGATGGCTCGCCCTCTCTCCACGTCCACGCGCGTCAGCAAAAAGCCACCGATGACAAAGAACAAGACCAGGCTCAACACAGCCGGGCGGCTGCTGTCAAAGAGCGCAACGGCGGCGGCGAACAACAGCGGGCCCAGAAACGAGGCGAATTTCTCCATGATACTGAATAGACCGAAGAACTCTCCACTCTTGGATGCCGGCGACAGGCTGGCATAGAGGCTGCGGCTGAGCCCCTGGCTGCCGCCCTGCACCACAGCCACCAGCCAGGCCAGAAACCAGAACTCAATGACTGAGTTCAGAAAGAAGCCCCACGTCGCGATAACCCCATAGACGGCCAACGCCAGGAAGATGGTGCGCTTGGTATTCAGAGCGTCTGCCAACCCGGTAAAGAGCGCCGGCCCCAGGAAAAAGGCGAGAGCCAGTCCCACCAGTTGCACGAGTAACAACAGACCGATCACAAGACCGAGGTTGCTCTCCGGGAAAAGCGGCAACACCTCTACCTGGGCCACGTTGATCGTCGTGCCCTCGCTTTGCGCATTGCGCTCTCCGCTGTTGACAACCGTCACCGTGTGCTCGCCGCTTTCGACAGGAGGCAAGGTGCGACTGACGCCATAGCGCGTCGTGGCGCTGTAGGCGTCGATGGTCACCGCTTCCCCATCTTCCAGCAGCGGCTCGCCGTCCAGCAATACCTGCCAGATCCCCTCCTCTGGCCCCACGCGGTAGGTCAGGGCCGTCTGGCGACCGTGGAAGCGCAGGCTGTAGGCTGCACCGGGTGTCGCCGCCTGCAGATAAGTGAGCGGCTCATCTTCGCCCACGGCGTCCGCAGCAACGACTGTCCTCTCCCACTCCCCCTCAAAATTGACCGCGTCACCCGTCGCCGCGTATAGTCCTTCGTCGACGGCCGTCTCCGTCGCCGGCAGATCGGGCGGCGGCGCGCCCACGACGTGCGACGGTAGAAGGCGCGCGCCGAGCACGCCCGTGAGCGGCAGGGCCGCCACGTTGAAAAGGACGAAGGCGAGGAAAAAGGGACGCCGCTTCTCGCGCGCAGTAGGCAGACGACCAAACACCAGACTGAAGGGAATGCCCACAAATTGCACGAGCAGGATGGCCATGATCAGTTCCACGCTGCCGAAACCGAGCTCCGCGCCGTAGATGGCAGCCACGCCAATGATCGTGCCAATTCCATCGTTGTAGATCAGAAACGCTACCAGGAACTTGAACAACTCCCGATAGCGACGTAGATGGCCGAACGTCTGCCGCAGCCGCTTAAAACTGGCCGACAGGACCGTTTGTCCCGGCCCCAATGCCGCGGTCGCCGCCGGCGGTTCGGGCACCACGCGCAGGAGGGGAATGGAAAACACCACCCACCAGATGGCCACGCTGAGAAAGGAAAGGCGCGGTCCCCAGGTGCCGGGCAGCACGGAGATCATGAGGATGTTGATAGCCAGCAGCAACCCGCCGCCCAGATAGCCCCAGGCATAACCGCGCGTGGAAACTGCGTCCTGGTCCTCAGGACGCGCGATGTGGGGCAGCAACGAATCGTAGAAGACGATAGAACCACTGAAGCCCACCCGTCCTATGATGAAGAGAATGGACGCCAGCAACCAGTCTCCGGTGTCAATCAGCACCATCAACGCCGTAGCTAAAGCGCCAACGGCCAGGAAAAGGCTGAGAAGGCGCTTCTTGCCACGCATGATGTCGCTGACCGTGCCCAGAATGGGAGAAAGGACGGCTGTGAGCAAGAGGGCAATGCTCAGGCCGGCGCTCCAGTAGGCGGTGGCCCGCGCCGCGCTGGGCAGCGTAGCCCCGGCGACCTGGCTATAGTAGACCGGTAAGACCGCTGCCAATATGGTTGTGGCAAAGGCCGAATTGGCCCAATCGTACATCGTCCAGGCGCGGATGCGTCGCTTGTACTCGGCGTCGCTAAGCGGCGAAGTCTGCTCCAGCGTTGCAGCAGCGTCTGTCATGATCACCCTCCATGGACGCGCCCGGGCGTCCGGCGCCCGCCTGTTGCATAACAGATGAAATCAGCGTGGCCCGCGCACGGCAGCCAGCGAGCATAAGCATACGCCAAAGCTGAAAATAGAGCAATGGCCGGCGCCTTTGAGCGCCGGCCGGTTATGAACTACTCTGTTGTCAGGACGTATCCGCTGCAGAAAAGAACGCGCTTACCCGGGCGCAAAGAGGTGATTGACACAGGGATCGTAATCCGCGCCCAAAACCACACGGTAATCGTAATCGTAGGGGGTATCCGGTATGAGCTCGACGTCGCTCTCCCTCTGGCTGAAGAGCCAGCTTAACAGATCCCCGGAAGCGCCTTTCAAATTGTCCCCGTAGTAAGAAATGGTCGTCGTCTCGTAGTCATCCCGGTCGGCGTCGGTGATAATCGGCGCGAAGCCATACCAGGACAGGTTGTCAGCAGCCAGCAGGGCCAGATCGGGATCATCGGTCCCGTTCACAACCTCAACGTAGACGGGCGCGCGGCTGCCGCTGTTCAGCGCAGGCGGCGAGAACAGGCGGCTGAAAGTGTATTGCATGTTCTCCCAGCGCGGCAACTGTACGTTCATCGGCGGCTGGGCGTCGGGCACGGCCCACGGCTGCAACTGGTCGCCCACAATATACAATTGCTGCATGCCATTGTCGCGCACGGCGGGAGCCAGCGTCGCCATCTGCAGAATACGACCGATATCCAGATCGGTGTCCACTGTATCCCGATAGGTGTTGTACAGCGAGGGAATCTCAGGCAGCAGATTCACGTCCACGCCCTTGTTCAGGATGGCGCGCAAGACTTGCTGTTGCCGTTTGGATCGGCCCCAGTCGGACTCCACAGCCTCACGCGAGCGCACGTACCAAAGCGCCGTCTCCCCGTCCATGTGCACAATACCGGGATCCACCCGGTAAAGCTCCCAACTATCCTCGTCCTCAGGGTCCAGGTCAGGAGAGATCAGGCGATGATCCTCGAATGAACAACTGACCGGGACGTCCACGCCTCCGATGGCATCCACCACAGTCTCGAAGCCCTGAAAGTCAATTCTGGCGTAATAGTGGATGGGCACGCCAAAGTTGTACAGAATCGTATCTTTCAACAACTGCACGCCGCCCAGGGGCATCGCCGTGTTGATGCGGTGCATGGTACGCCCCGGAATATAAACGTAAAGATCGCGAGGCAAGGACACCATGGAAGCGGTCTTTGTTTCGCGATTGATGGAAGCGATGATAATCGTATCCGTGTTGCCGACGCCGCTGCCAATCGGGTTGTCGCTGCCCAACAACAAGACATTGGTCACGCCGGATGGCATTTCAAAGCGAGGAACGGGCGTTGGAATCGGCGTCGGTGGTGTCGCAGTCAGGTACTTCTCTGGCGTCCCATAGTTGGCGAGTAACGGATTCGACTGCGGTTCGCTCGTGGGCGTCGCCGTGGGTACCGGCGTATCCGTAGGCGTTGAGGACGGCGTCAGAGTAATCGTCGGCGTGCTGCTGGGCCCGGGGGTGGGCGTGCTGGTGATGGTGGGAATCGGCGTGAAGGTCGCCGGCGCCGGGGTTGCCGTGTCGGTGCTGCTGGCGGCAGCAGCCACCTGTTCGCCACCCGGACCACTGCCTACCTGGCCCTGCTCCTGGTCAGAAGGGTCGCCGGCGCACCCCTGAACCAGGATGAGAACCACTATTATTGAAATCAATACAGACAGGCGACGATGAAACATAAGCAACAATACCGTTTTTTTATTTAAGTACGCTTACAGAAATTCATTGGGAATGAACTCGCTCTAACGCGTACTTATTAGGCAGTTGCACATCACTTTGCGCTTGCTGAATTCCAATTAAAATGTGCAACTGCACTTAGTATAGCCCGTAACCACAGGGACTACAGGCATCGTGGACCGATAGTAGGCAAGCCGTGGCGCCTCCGTCGTCTCTACAACCGTCTTTACAACGTCTCGCCAAAAAGATGCTGCGTACGGGCGAACACAATATAACCGATTACCAGGACAATCAGCGCTGTGACGAAAGTGCGCAAGAGATAGGCCGGATCCATGGTCGCCGGCCCCTGGCTGACAATGCCGTCAACCGAAATCGTACCCCACAACACGGTGCGGTAGCCGTCGATGATGGAGGCCATGGGGTTCACCCAACGCATCACCTGGGCGGGCACGAACTGGGCGCCAAGCAGCGTGACCGATTGGCCAAACTGCGACAACGGGTACATGATCGGCGTCAGGAAGAACCAGGCCAGCATGACCACGTCCAGGATCATCATGATATCACGGTAAAAGACGTGCAGGCTGCTGAGAAAGAGGCAGAGACCCAACGTGAAAATGAGCTGAGTCAGGAGCAGGGGCACGACCCATATGGCGTGTGTCGTCAGGCCCAATCCCGAAGCGTAAAGAAAAACGACCAGTACAATAAGGGCAATAAAGAAGTTAACCAGGCTGGACAACACCGAAGAAAGAGGCAGCACTTCGCGCGGAAAATAGACCTTCTTCACCAGCGACGAATTTCCCGTGATTGAATTGGTGCCGCCCATCACGGAGTTGCTAAAAAAGTTCCAGGGCATCAGACCCACGAGGAAAAAAACCGAGTACTGGCGGATGTCGTTGTTACTCAGCACGCCGAAGACGAGGCTGAAGACAACCATCATCAACAACGGATTGAGCAAACTCCATAACACGCCCAGGATCGAGTTTTTGTAGCGCACTTTCAGATCGCGAACGACGAGATTCTGCAGCAGATAACGGTAGCGGAAAAGCTCCCCTAAATCAGGCAGCATCGCCCGCCAGCCGACGTCGGCGTCGTAAACGTCGATCTGTTCTGCTGGAATGATCGCATCACCGGTTGGGGCGCTCATGGTATCGTCTCTCAGGCCAAACGGCGTTTAGAGTCGCAGCCTGTCACAGAAATTGGTGTCCTCGACTGGCTCATTGAACTAAGGCAAGGAACTCCGCCACGGGGCAGAGCCGCACGAATTGCCATTATAGCGAAGATGATGAGTGTTGAGAAATCTGTAACTGTCTCTTAATCTGTAACTGGGGGGCGGGCACATGTGGCATAGACGGTGGTAGAATTGGGCCATCGAAAGCGATCAGGAATGTAAGATGAGTCAACCTAAACCGCGCACCTTCTCTATCTTTCTTGGCCTCCTCCTGCTACTCGCAGGGCTCGCCTGTAACACGTTGCTGGGCGAACCGGCACCGGACAGGCCCGCGACCGTTGCCACGGCAACGCTGGCAGCGACGGCGCCGGCGCCAACCATTGCGGCAGCCGATCCGGCGACGGTCACAGCACCCGCACCCACGGCGACAGGGCCACAGGAAAGCGCTACCGAGTGGCCCGCCCCTGAAGCCACCGCCCCCGGACGCCAATCGCAGGCCCCGCTGACGGACGACCAGGAACGAACGTGGGCCGAATTGGCCAGTAGCAACCCGCCGGTGCGCGATGACGTGGCCCTGGCTCAGATGTATCAGGGGGCGCCTGATCCTCTTGAGATACAGTCCGCCAATGGGGACCCACCGGACACGGGCCAGGTCGACGCCTTTACGGTGTTAAACATAGATAGCAACACAAACGTGTCCATCGAGGCAGTCCTGGTCGGACGGAGCGAACACGCCTATTATTGGTTCGATACAGACACACCGCAGCCCGATGAGGCGGAAGTCCAGGTGGTTGGGGACGCCTTCGACGAGATCTACGAAACGGTCGTAGCCGCCTTCGGGCCGGAGGACAGGCCAGGAATTGACGGCGATCTTCGCGTGCACGTGCTCCACGCCTCCCCTGCCGCCCTCTGTGACGATCCCGGTCGCTGCGGACTCGCCGGCTACTTCAGCTCTACAGACGCCCTGCCCCGCGCCGTGAGCGAAACATCCAACGAGCGAGAGATGTTCGTCATGAACGCCGACACGTTCGGTACCGGCTTCTACCTGAACGTGCTGGCCCACGAGTTCCGCCACATGATCGAAGACAACCACGACCGCTCCGACGCCGATTGGGAGATAGAGGGATCGGCCATGCTTGCCGAGGAGTTGGCCGGATACACTGAGAACACCCTGGCCCGCGGCAATGCCTTCCTGGAAGATCCCGATCAACAGCTTAATTATTGGCCGGAAAATAATACGTACACTTACTACGGTCAGGGGTATCTCCTCAACCGCTACATTTACGACCGGCTGGGGCCGGACCTGTACCGGGAGTTTGCCACCCATCCCGATAACGGCCTGCACGCGGTGACGGCCGTAGCCGACGCCAACAACCTTGATCTGGACGGTCACCGCTTGTGGCTGGACTGGCTTGCAACATTGGCCATCCACAATCATCCCCAGGCGCCCGAACGGTACCGGCTGGGAGACGGTCGCCTGAACACCGCTGCCATGGTAGAGGTCGACGGCCCGGAAACCTTTGACACAACGGTGCGACAGTACGCGGCCGACTATTACCGACTTCAGGGCGACGGCTCGGTCACCGTGCAGTTCACCGGCAGCCGCCAGGTTCCCCTGCTGGATACCGCCGCCGTCTCGGGCCAGCAGTATTGGTACGCCGATCGGGCCAACTATAGTCACATGCAATTAACGCGCGCGGTCGACCTCAGCGACGTGTCTCAGGCTACGCTCCATTACGACGTCTATCACGACATCGAGGTTGGCTATGACTTCGCCTACGTCTCTGTGTCGCGCGATGGGGGCCAGACGTGGCAGGGATTGGTGGCTGACAACATGCAGGGGCTAGAGGAACAGCACAACCCGGCGGGCACGGCGCTCACCGAGCGCTTCTACACCGGACAGAGTGATGGTTGGGTCGAGGAAAGCATTGACCTGGCGCCGTTCGGCGGTGAGGAAATCTTGCTACGATTCTCCTACGTGACCGACCCCATCCTGACCTACGGCGGCCTGGCGCTGGACAACATCAGTATCCCGGAAATAGGGTTCTATGATGACGCGGAAAGCGACGTCGACGGCTGGGAATCCGCCGGGTTCACACGCGCCACAGCCACGCTTCCACAGCAGTGGCAGCTCCAGTTGATCACCTTCGACAACGGCGCGCCACAGGTGACTCTGCTGGATCCGGACGCGGATCAGACGCTGGCGCACACGGTTGATCTGGCCCAGAGTGACGGCGAAGCGATCCTGATCGTCGCCGCCTACGCCCCGCTGACGCTGGAGGAAGCTGTTTACCGGCTACAGATTGAGTGAGCGGCAGGTGCAGATTAAAAACCGTGGCGCGCCGAGGTTTTCTCCAGAGAGATGATATAATTGGGAAAAAACGGGAGCAAAATGTAATGGAATCAGTTGTTGCAACGAAGTACTGGCACGAGCTGCCCGACGGACGCATCCAGTGTGACGTCTGTCCCCGCGCCTGCAAGCTCAAAGAGGGCCAACGCGGTATGTGTTTCGTGCGCATGCGGCAAGACGATCAGATCGTGCTCACAACCTACGGTCGTTCCAGCGGCTACTGCATCGATCCCATCGAGAAGAAGCCCCTGAACCACTTTTTGCCGGGCACGCCCGTTCTTTCCTTTGGCACCGCCGGCTGCAATCTTGCCTGCAAATTCTGCCAGAACTGGGACATCAGCAAATCGAGAGAGATCGACACCCTTGCCGACCAGGCTGCGCCGGAGACGATCGCCCGCGCTGCCAGGCAGTTAGGCTGTCGCAGTGTGGCCTTCACCTACAACGATCCGGTGATCTTCATGGAATACGCTATCGACGTGGCTATCGCCTGTCAGGAAGCGGGTATCAAAACCGTCGCCGTGACCGCCGGCTACATGTGCGACGAGCCGCGTCGCGAATTCTACCGGTATATGGACGCCGCCAACGTCGATCTTAAGGCATTCACCGAAACGTTTTACGAGAAGATCACCGTAGGACATCTACAGCCCGTTCTGGACACCCTGCAATACCTGAAGCACGAGACCGACGTCTGGTTTGAGATCACCAACCTGCTGATACCCGGCGAGAACGATAGCGAAGAGGAATTGAAGGAGATGACCCGCTGGGTCGTGGCTGCGCTGGGACCTGACGTGCCCATGCACTTCACCGCTTTCCACCCCGACTACAAAATGATGGACCACCCCCATACGCCGCCGGCCACCTTGCGGCGCGCGCGCGAAATTGCCCGCAAGAACGGCGTGCGTTACGCTTATACGGGCAACGTCTATGACGAGCAGGGAGGCAGCACGTACTGTCACGGTTGTGGTCAGAAGTTGATCGGCCGCAACTGGTACGTCCTGTCCGACTGGAATCTGACAGAGGAGGGTACGTGTCGCTTTTGTGGCGCCCGTTGCTCTGGCGTTTTCGAAGCGCAACCCGGGCGTTGGGGCGCTCGCAGGCAGCCTGTGCGCCTGGCCAATTTCCGGGCCTGACAGACCTGCACTCTGACGCGCCGCCAAAGGGCCCAATCGCTTGCAATCGTGGGCCATTTATTGTATCCTCTGACCAGGAGTATTGTTGTAATATCCCGCATTGGGCCTGAACATGACGACTTCATCAGCGACGGGAATACGGGTGAAAGGAATTCGCGAGGGGATTCTGCTGGGGCTGCCCGATCAGGGGATGCCCTACTCAACCTTGCTGCAAGAACTCCAGGACGAATTGTCACAGAAGGAATCATTTCTTCAGGGTAGTCGAATTGTGCTCGACGCAGGTGGGCTCGTGCTTCAGAAAGGGCAGCTAACGGAGATCCAGACCATACTAGACGAGAGGGAGCTGGAACTATGGGCCGTTCTGGCCGAAGCCGACGACACCCGTGAGGCAGCGCGCGCCCTGGGCCTGGCTACCCGTCTGGCAGGCAGCAATACCGATTTAGATGGCAACAGGCTAGTGGAAGCAACCAGGACGACAGAAGCGGTGGCTGCAGCGGACGGGGAGTCGGCGTCCGGCGCCTTGCTCCTCCAGGAAACGTTGCGCTCCGGTCAGTCGGTTTATCACGAGGGACACGTGGTGATCATTGGCGACGTCAATCCTGGCGCTGAGGTCATCGCCAGCGGTCACGTCATTGTCTGGGGGCGGCTGCGCGGGCTGGTGCACGCCGGCGCTATGGGTGATACCGGCGCCGTCATCTGTGCCCTACAGCTGACGCCCACACAACTGCGCATCGCCAGCCAGATTGCGATCCCGCCGGACGAACAGCCGGGCGAACCTATCCCTGAAATGGCGACAATCCGTGACGGTCAAATTGTAGCTGATGCCTGGCGCAACAGACAGTAGCACGTAGGACAGCTTGAGATAGTGTGCCCTCTATTGCCCGTGGCAGTAGCACCGGCCCCTAGAGGGTGTTGCACTTAATCTCCAAGAAGGAAGGTGTCATGAACGCCAAAGTAATTACGATTACCTCCGGCAAGGGCGGCGTGGGCAAGACGACCGTAACCGCCAATCTGGCTGCCGCCCTGGCTATCCTTGGACAGCGCGTCGTAGCCATTGACAGCGACATCGGCTTGCGCAATCTGGACGTAGTCATGGGTCTGGAAAATCGCATCGTCTACGATCTCGTAGATGTAGTGGAAGGACGCTGTCGCCTGTCGCAGGCGATGATCCGTGACAAGCGTTTTCCTGATCTTCACCTGATTCCGGCGGCCCAGACGCGCGACAAGATGGCCATCAGCCCCTCAGACATGGTCCTGGTTTGCGACCAGCTACGCCAGGACAGCGATTATATTGTCATCGATTCCCCGGCAGGCATCGAGCGCGGCTTCCGCAACGCCATTGCCCCCGCCGACCAGGTTCTTATCGTCACCAATCCCGAGGTTTCCGCCGTTCGCGATGCGGACCGTATCATCGGTCTGATCGAAGCCGAGGAGAAAGGCCCCGGAAAATTGATCATCAACCGTCTGAAGCCAGAAATGGTCGCGCGCGGCGACATGCTTTCGGTCGCCGACGTCGTGGACATTCTGGCTATCGATCTACTTGGCGTGATTCCAGAAGACGAGGCTATTCTGGTTTCGTCCAACCGTGGTCTACCGGTAGCCATGAGCTCCGCCAACAGCACCAGCGCCAGCCAGGCGTTCCGCAATATCGCGCGGCGGCTGGAAGGCAATGACGTGCCTCTCATGGAGCTGGAACCGCAGGGCGGCCTTTTCCATCGCCTGCGGAGTTGGGTAAGTCGAGACTGAAGGTGCGAGACCGAGATTGACACTTCTACCCACACCTACCGAGGAGTAGGGTTATGAGATGGCTTGATCGTTTATTGGGACGCCAGGAACGAAGCAGCACAGTGGCCAAAACGCGCCTGCAAATGGTATTGACTCACGATCGCAGCGACATCTCTCCGGGTCTGGTCGAACAGATTAAGGATGACATCATCGAGGTCATTGCCCAACATCTGGAGATCGATCCGGAGAACGTGGTCGTAAACTTGACCAGGACGGCGAAGGAGAGCCGGCTGGTGGCCGAAATTCCTTTGCAGGATAACGGTAGACGGCGCTAGAAAATATGGTCGTGTTATCGTGTTGCGCAAGGGACGCCGGTTCTCTCCTGATCAGAACATGAGCGCCGGTTGACAATTTTTCGCGAAGGTTCTAGAGTCCTACGCAGATCATCGAGTAGCGAAATTGAAGTTGTTATCCTGAGCCTGTAGAAAAGCCGTGTTACAACAAGAAACATCCGTCTGGCGGCACTTCGACCTCTGGTTGACGGCCGCCGTTCTGCTTCTAACTGCATACGGTGTGATGATGATCGCCAGCGCCGTAACCGGGGCGCCGGCCTTTGAGGATCTGCCGCAACGCCAGCTTGCTTATGCTGTTGGCGGTCTGATTGCCATGTTCCTCATCGCCGCCGTCGACTATCGCGTGCTCACCTCAGGCCACTGGTATATCTACGTCTTCATCATCGCCTCGCTGATTCTGGTAGCGGTGGTGGGCACCCTGGGTAACGCCTCACGCCGTTGGTTTGATCTCGGTTTCATTCGTATACAGCCGTCCGAATTTGGACGCATCTTCCTGGCCATCACCTTTGCCCAGTTTTTGGCCAAACGGCAGGAACGAGTACACCGCTTTTCCAACACCCTGCTTGCGCTGGCTTATATCAGCCTTCCGGTAGCCCTCATCTTCATCCAGCCCGACCTGGGCATGTCCATTCAGTTCTTCGTCATGTGGTTTGTGATGATGTTCATGGCCGGATTGCCCCTGTCCCACTTTGCCATTCTGGCTACAGTGGCGGTTGGCGCCGCCGTCTTCATTCTGCCCTTTCTAGCAGAGTACCAGCAGGAGCGTATCCTGACCTTTGTAAATCCCGAGGCTGTTCCTGAACAGGCATTCAACATCGAGCAGGCGCTCATTGCCATCGCCTCCGGCGGCCTGTTTGGAAAAGGGTATCTACAGGGGACGCAAAGCCAGTTAGGGTTCTTGCGCGTTCAGCATACCGACTTTATTTTCGCCGTGATCACCGAAGAAATGGGACTCATCTTTGGCTCGCTGGTCATCATGTTCCTCATGGGCTTCATCCTCTTGCGCATCCTGAAAGTAGCCGAGATGACGCCCGATCCCGCGGGCCGCTACTTGTGCGTGGGTATCGCCGGCGTGCTCTTCTTCCAGACGCTGGTGAGTGTGGGCATGAACCTGCGCCTTCTGCCGGTAACAGGGCTCACCCTGCCGTTCGTCAGTTACGGCGGCAGTTCGCTGCTGACCCTCTTCCTCTCCGTTGGCGTCGTGCAATCTGTGCGCATGCGCCACCGCAAGCAGGAGTTCGGCTAAAGCGAATCAGTCGCTTTCCTTCTGCTGTCGCCGGTAGTAGCGACGAGCCTTGGCCCGGTTGCCACAACTATCCATGGAGCACCAACGGCGGCTGCGGTTGCGGCTCGTATCCAGAAAGAGCCAGGTGCAGGTTGGGCCATCGCACTGCTTCACCCGTTCCATAGATTCCCTCGCAACCAACAACTCCGCCGCATCGTGTACTACGGGCCACAGCATTGCGTCCAGCGCGCTTTCCTCCTGCCAATGCCAATGAAATCCCTCATCGCCCGGGGTCAGTTGCAGGTGCCGCATGGCACGTGCAACCTCCTTATTGACCGCTTCTAACGCGTCTGCGGCAACCGTCCGCCCCTCCACAACCGCCTGCACAATGGTGTGCAGCGCCCGACGCAGGCTGATGGCGCGCTGCACAACCGACGCAGCTCCGTGCGGTTCTCGCGCGGCTCGTTGCCGCAGCGCCTGTGCTTTCTCCTCGGGCAACGCACCGGTATACACGCCCCACGTCACCAGCGTGTTGTAAGCATCCAGGCGCGCCTGGGCGTCATCGCCAGCGGGCCAATCCACGGTGTTGACAAAATCGAGGCTCAACCGCTCGCCTACCAGTTCCCACGTCTCTTCCTGACTCTTATGCTCACCCATATCTCTAACCACCAAATTGGTACTTGACAGGTTATAATCCCTTCTGTTACAATCTAACCATCAAAAATAAATATAGCAGGTTAATCCGCTGCCGGCAACATAGTCGGTGGGATTAACCACCACCGTCACAGCGCTCCTCCACTTTCACAAGCAATCTGGATTCGGTGCGAGAGCACGCGCCCGCAAGGGCAGGAGGCGTGAAATGTCTGCGTTTCACCCCATGTTGAACGAAATCTATCACAAAGAACGCCTGCAAGATCTGCAACGATCGCAGCAGATACAGCGCCATGCGGCTGATACAAAACCCGGCGCGCCGCTGCCGCGCCTCAGAAGCGTGTTCCGGTCTCTGTCTGCCAGACGCCTGCGTCAAATTCCTGTGCGCGATGCACGCCAGGGACACCCACAACAGCAAGGAAGGTAAGATGACACAGCCACTCACGCGACGCCTACAACTGTGCACCCTCCGCAACAGGCTGATGCAACTACCTGAGTCGTTACCTGGCTTGCTTGCTTCATCAGCAAGCGACAGCCGGCGCGTGATCATGCTCGCCTCCTTTGCAGCCGTCTACTTCTTTTGGGGCTCTACCTACCTGGCCATTCACTACGCCATTGAGACAATCCCCCCTTTCCTTATGGCCGGAATTCGTTTTCTAATGGCGGGCGTCATTCTCTATCTATGGTCGCGGGCTCGTGGCGCACCGCGGCCGGGTCTGATTCACCTGCGCACGGCGGCGATCACCGGCGGGCTGATGTTTTTGGCCGGCAACGGCGTCCTGGGCTGGGCCGAGCAATACGTGCCCACAGGCCTCGCCGCTCTGCTCGTGGCTACCGTGCCCCTGTGGGTCGTTGTGCTCACAGCCATTGGCGACCGCCGCCTGCCCTCGCGGACCGTTAGCGCCGGCGTTCTGATGGGCCTTGCCGGCATCCTGCTTCTTGTGGGGCCGGGCAATGTCGGCGGTGCACAGGCAATCGACGAGCGCATGGCGGTTTTGGGGGCCGGGGCCATCGTCTTCGCCGCGCTATCCTGGGCCATGGGTACGCTCTACTCGCGGCGCTCACCCCGGCCCACAGCAGGAACCATGGCCATCGCCCTGGACCTACTGGCGGGCGGCGTCCTTCTGTTCCTCTTCGCCGCGCTGAACGGAGAGTGGTCCCGCTTCGATCCTACCGGCGTTTCCCTCAAGTCCTGGCTTGCCGTCACCTATCTTGTCGTCTTCGGCTCCCTGGTCGGATACAGCGCTTACATGTGGCTCGTCCGGGAAACCACGCCGACGCAGGCCTCCTCCAATTTCTACGTTAACCCGGTCGTAGCCGTTGTGCTGGGCTGGCTCCTTGCCGGCGAACTCCTCACGCCGCGCATGCTGGTTGCGGCGACAATCATCGTCGCCGCCGTGGCCCTCATCGTCACCCGTCGCGGCCGCCAGGCCACTGCGCAGTCGCGAACCGCACAAGCGCAGCGCAGGGCAAGTTGACAGCGGGCAAAGAAGCGATTACTGTTAACCCAACTACTTAGATTTTGGAGAGTGACTATGCCCGTTCGCGTTCGATTTGCCCCAAGCCCCACGGGGTATTTGCACATTGGCGGGGCGCGCACCGCCCTGTTCAACTGGATGTTTGCCCGCAAGCACGACGGCCAATTCATCCTACGCATCGAAGATACAGACCAGAAGCGCTCCGTTGAGGGCGCCATCGAGGCCATCATCGAGGATTTGCGCTGGTTGGGTCTGGACTGGGATGAAGGGCCCGACGTTGGCGGCTCACATGGACCGTACATCCAGACACAGCGCGCCGCGCTCTATCAAGAGTGGGGCGAGTGGCTGGTGGAACACGATCACGCCTACAAATGTTTCTGCACGCAAGAAGAACTGGAGCAGCGACGCCGGGCAGCTATGGAGTCCAAAGAATCGTGGGTTGGGTATGATCGACGCTGCCGCAGTTTAACCGCTGAGGAGATAGCTGAGAAAGAGGCCCACGATGTACCCTACGTCATCCGCTTCAAGGCGCCCCTGGAAGGCGAAACGGCGATCGAAGACGCCATCCGCGGCGAAATTACGTTCAATAACGAGCAGATTACGGACGCCGTACTCCTCAAGTCCGACGGCCTGCCCACGTACCATCTGGCCAACGTGGTTGACGACCATTTCATGGAGATCACGCACATCTTGCGCGCCGACGAGTGGATCAGCACTGCCCCGCTGCACATGAATCTTTATGATGCCTTTGGCTGGGAGCCCCCGGTATACGCGCATCTTCCATTGGTGCTGGATCCCAGCGGCAAGGGTAAGCTGAGCAAGCGCACCCAGGCCTTTACAGACGAAGGGCAGCAGGTGCTGGTTAAGGTCGAGGAGTTCCGGGAAGCCGGTTTCCTGCCTGTGGCCCTGCGCAACTTTCTGGCCAACGTGGGCTGGTCCTTCGGCGGCGACCGCGAAAAGTATACAATGCCCGAGGCCATCCCCCACTTTCGGCTGGAAGATATCAACCCGGCGCCGTCGCGCCTGCCCTACAGCAAACTGGAGTGGCTGAACGGCCAGTATGTTCAGGAGATGGAGCCATTGGAGTTGGCGCGAGCGGTGAAACCGTTCCTGGAGGAGGCCGGCTACGAGGTAAACGTCGAATCTCTATTGGCCGTCATGCCCGCGATGAGCGTGCGACTCAAGCAGCTCACGGATGCCGTGGATTTCCTGCGATTCCTTTTTGTAGACGAGGAAGAGTTGCTACCGCTCTCGGCCGGCGATCTGACCCATAAGAAATTACCCCCGGCCGCGGCTCTCAGCGCCTTTCGCCAGGCGCTGGACTTCGTGCGCGAGGCTGACCCTTACGACCTCTCGGCCATCGAAGAAGCAATCATCGAAATCGGACAGTCGCACACCGAAAACGGGAAGGCCGGCCCCCTTCTGGGTCGCATGCGCCTGGCCGTCACGCGGCAGAAAGTGTCTCCGCCGCTCTTCGAATCGATGCTTGCCCTGGGACGGGAACGCACAGCACAGCGGCTGGAACAGGCCGTGCGCTTGCTTGCGGAGTCCGTCGAGATCGCCGGCTCCCAGCGCTGACGAAGGCAAAGGGAGTTAAGTCCCCGGCAGAAAACGGCCCTGCCCAAGCAGCATCAACGCTATCAGTACGACGTTGATCAGCAGGCCGATCAGCCCTTTCTCCACTATAAAGTGTGTGCTGCCATCCCACAGCACAAGCAGGATGGCGGTAGAGAGCAGCGCTGTGCCCAAAAGCAGGGGACGCCACCACTCCCTACCCAACAATATCCCCGCGCCGGCGATCACAAAACCCACTGTGGTCACAACAAAAAGAACGGAGGCTAACGAGCGCGTCGCCGCATCGCCGAGGAAGTCTGTGAAGAGCCAGGAGCGGGCGGACCAACCCATTTCCGGCTGAAACTCGACCAACCCCTGGCTGAGGACCACATACCATAGATGTACAAGGCCATGCAAAATGATGAACACGCCAAGCGAAAATTTGAGCACAATATCCTCCAGCGGTAGTTTGCTGCGGGCTGCGGCTACGGAACTTGCGTGGGGAGTGCAGGCAGCAAGAGTGACAGTCTGCTGGTCAGTGTAGCGCTGACCACACGTCGCCTATAGTGATAAACGTCACGCAGTCAACGTGATGGGCGGCAGCTTTGGGAGCTATCCCTGCTATGTTATACTCGATTGTCGGCAATACGTGGGCTATCGATTCCACCCTGCAAAGTGTCCCTGCCTGCAGTTGGAGCATTTATGAACGAACTATCTGAACCGGTTCTCGACGTTAAGAACGTTTCGAAAACATACGCCACGGTGCGCGCCGTGGACGATCTCTCTTTTGACCTCTTCCCGGGCGAAATATTCGGCCTGCTGGGGCCCAACGGAGCGGGTAAGACGACCACTATCCGCATGATTCTGGACATCATCAAGCCCGACGCCGGTCACGTTGCCGTCCTGGGCGGCCCAATGACCGAGGACAAGAAAGAGCGCATCGGCTATCTGCCGGAAGAACGCGGCCTCTACGAGGACATGACCCTGCTGGAAGTGCTCCTGTTCATGGGGCAGCTCAAAGGGCTGAGTCGCGCCGAGGCGCGCCGCCGGGCAGAGGCTGACCTGAAAGAAGTAGAGTTGTGGGAAGCACACGAGCGCAAGGTAGAAGCATTGAGTCGTGGCATGCGCCAGAAAGCACAGTTCGTGGCTGCCACCATGCATGATCCGGATCTGATCATTATTGACGAACCGTTTAGCGGCCTCGATCCGGTCAACACACGCCTGATCAAGAACCTTATCTACCGTATGCGCGACCGCGGCGCGGGCATCATCATGAGCACCCACCAGATGCACCAGGTGGAGGAGATGTGCCAGCGCATCTTACTCATCAATCACGGTCGTCGTGTGCTGTACGGCCCGCTGGATGAGATCCGCAGCCGCTTTTCCAGCAACGTGGTCGACGTCTCCCTGCGCGGCACCCCCCAGACCATACGCGGCGTACAGAAGATAACGGCGGCTGAAAACGGCAACTATCGCCTGTTGCTGGAGGAAAAGGCGCTGCCGGAGGAGGTATTGCAGACGCTGGTCCACGATCCTCAACTGGTCGTGGAGCGCTTTGAGCGCGTGCAAATCTCGCTGGACGAGATTTTCATCCGCGTGGTCGGCCGCTCCGTCGAAGAAGAAGGGGAATCGGCGCCAGCGGAAGGAGCTGCAATCCGATGAGAAAAATGTGGCTGGTGGCGCTGACCACCTATCGCAAACGGGTGCGCTCCGGCATGTTCTTGATTCTGACCTTCGGCCTTCCCGTGCTGATGATCGCGGCCGGAGCTGTGGGATTTATGGTCGCGTCTCCTGACGATGGGGATGGGCCAACGACCATTGGCTACGTCAACCACACCGACCGGTTGGCGCCGGTTGAAACCGTCAGCCTGGAAGAGGACCTGTTCGACGTGCAACAGACGCTAGATTTCGTGGCTTATGAGTCAGAAGATGCAGCGGAAGCAGCGTATTTGGACGGCGAGATCGGCGGCTTTCTACTGATCCCCGATGATTACTTTGAGGGTCAGCCGGTTACCTACTACAGTGACGCGGAGGCGGGCACATCCATTGAAGAAGCCTTACGTCTCTTTCTGCGACGCAGCCTGCTGGCCGAGCAACCACAGTGGCTGTTTGAGCGGCTGGACAACGCCGCAACCTATACCTACGTTGCACAGGGTAGCGGCGAAACGGTTAGCGAGGGAGTCGGGTTGGTCATCCGCCTGGCAACGCCTGCCTTTCTGGCCATCGTCTTCGTCCTGGCCGTGGTCTTTGGCACCAGCCAGATGGGAGCGGCCATCATCCAGGAGAAAGACCAGCGGGCGATGGAGATGATCATCACCTCGTTGCGTCCGGTAGAATTAGTGGGCGGCAAGGTGTTGGGGCTGACCCTGCTCAGCCTGACACAATTTGCCATCTGGGCCGTTGGCGGCATCATCGCCCTATTCCTGGGCTTCTCCAACCAGCTAAGTCTACAAGGGCTGGCGCTCCCCTGGAACGCTTTGTTCTGGGGCCTGTTGCTGATTGTTCCCGGCTACTATCTCTACGCGCTGTTGGCTGCCGGGCTGGGCATCATCGCCGGTGACGCGCAGCAGGCGCAGCAACTTGCCGGCATTATGAGCCTGCTCGGCTTTGCTCCTATTTATGTTCTGGGCCCAATTCTGGCCAACCCAGACGGTCCTCTGGCCTTGGGACTGACGCTTTTTCCGCTGACCAGTCCCAGTGTGGCCCTGATGCGCACGGTGTTCACCGGCGTCCCTACCTGGCAACTGGCGGCGGCATTCGCCATTCTGGTGGTCAGCCTGGCGCTCACCATCTGGTTGGTCACGCGCATCTTCCGTGCAGCGATGTTGAACTATGGCAAAGCACTGCGTCCCCACGACGTGTGGCGAGCGCTGCTGCAGGCTTAACGAGGAACAACCCTTATGCGTAAGATATGGCTTATCGCCGGACGTGAATTCTGGCAGCGGGTGCGCACTCGCGGTTTCATCCTATCTTCGCTATTCACGCCGCTAATCCTGCTCATCGTCTGGGTTACAGGCAGCTTCAATGGCGGGGGCCAGGAACCGGCGCCGCCCATGGAGCAAGAAGATGGGCAGGATGTGATTGCCTACGTAGATGAAGCACAATTCGTGGCGCGCACGCCGTCCGGTATGCCCGAATCCCTGTTCCGCGCCTACGCGGACAGCGCAGCGGCGGAGGACGCATTAGCCGCGGGCGAGATTGAGTTCTACTACGTAATCCCCGATGATTACCGCGAAACCGGAGACATCCGCCGGGTTAGCAACGACCTGCCCGCCGGCCCACCCGATAACGCGTTATTTGAGCTACTCCTTCGGGCGAATCTTCTACCGGATGCCGATCCGGCAACGCTGGCGCGCGCACAACAACCGTTCCAGAGCCAGCAACTGTCGATAGCAGCGGTGCGTGAGGAAGCGGCGGAAGAGAGCGACGATGGTCTGAACATGATGCCCTTCCTGGTCACGATCCTGGTCATGGTGCCTCTCTTCACCAGCGGCAGCTACTTGCTTTCCAGTCTGACCGAAGAGAAGAGCAACCGGGTCATGGAACTGTTACTGGTCTCGCTGCGCCCGCGCGCGTTGCTTATGGGCAAATTGCTGGGCCTGGGCGCCTTAACCCTGGTGCAATACGTGATCTGGATCGTGCTTGGCGCAGCAGTCTTTGCCGTCGTTGGCGCCAACCTGGACACGCTTACCGAGGCGATTAATCTGGCGCCGGCTGAACTCGCGCTCGTTTTTCTCTACGCGCTGGGCGGATACGCTCTCTACGCCACGCTGATGGCCGGACTCGGCGCGCTTTCACCGAACCTGGAGGCGACGCGCAGCTGGGTCTTCGTCATTACCCTGCCCATGCTCATCCCCATCTACCTCTGGGTGTTGTTGGTAAACGCGCCACAAGGCATCCCGGCCGTAGCCCTCAGCCTTTTCCCCTTCTCGGCGCCTATCGCCATGCTCATGCGCCTGGCCAGCGCCACCGTGCCTATGTGGCAGGTGGCAGTAAGCCTGCTGCTCCTGGCAATAACGGCCGCGTTCATGATCTGGTTGATGTCCCGCCTTTTCCACGTCCAGACGCTGCTCAGCGGAGAATCTTTCTCTGTCGGCCGCTTCTGGCGTGCTCTAAGACAGGCATGATAAAGACAAACGCCATTCTCAAATCGATTGTTCTCTTCGCCCTCCTCTTGCTCGCCGCCTGTGGAAGTCGTGTCAGCCAGCAGGAGAGCGACGCCGATATACGCGTCGACCTGGCTCCTGAATCGACCGTCGTCGGTCCCACCACTCTCAACATCACCGTGACCGACGGCGGCGGCGCGCCCATCGACGACGCCACGCTCAACGTCAAGGGTGACATGTCGCACGCCGGCATGACCCCGGTGCTGGCCGAAGGTATCGACGGTGGACAACAGGGACTTTATACGGCGCCATTTGAGTGGACCATGGCCGGCGACTGGATTGTGACCGTCGACGTCAGCCTTCCCGACGGACGCTCAACCTCGCAACGGTTCGAGCTTGCTGTGAGCGGCGACGGCGCCATGGACGACATGCACGAGCAATAACGCCCATCTATGGCCCAGAGCGACATTCAAGGGAAAATAGATCCCCTTTTCCAACCCACGCCGCGTTTCGATCTGCTGCAGGCGCCGCTCCTGGGACGTCTCCTGCGCTGGCGTTGGGCGCGGCTCGTGGTGCAACTGCTCACTCTGCTCGTCGCCGCGCTGGTCCTCTATGATGGCTTCACAGGTCCACAGGTAGCGCCCAATAACCTGGCTACGGTCACCGTCTGGGTTCACTACCGCGGATTTGTGGTTTTCGCCCTGTTGCTGGCGGGCAATCTATTCTGTATGAGTTGTCCCTTCACCCTGCCCCGCACGCTGGCGCGCCGTTTCGGCAGGGGCGCGCGCCGCTGGCCGCGACGCCTGCGTAATAAGTGGACGGCTATCGCCGTCTTGTTACTCTTTCTCTGGCTTTATGAGTGGCTGGATTTGTGGGCCAGCCCCTGGCTCACAGCCTGGATCGTCGTGGCCTATTTCGTCGCCTCATTTGTACTCGAAGCGATGTTCGCCGAATCACCGTTCTGCAAATACGTGTGCCCCCTGGGCACGTTTAACTTCGCCGGCTCCACCATCTCCCCGCTGCAAATCACGGTACGGGACGCCGACGTCTGCCGCACCTGCGAGGGCAAAGAGTGTATCAACGGCAGCGCCGAGGTTTCCGGTTGTGGTACAGAACTGTTCCCGCCACAGATGACCAGCAACATGGATTGCGTTCTGTGCCTGGATTGCGCTCGCGCCTGCCCCTACGACAACGTGGCCCTGGCAGCGCGCTCCCCATTGCGCGAGGTCTCTGACCCGGCGGCCTGGCCCCGCCGTTGGGATCTGAACCTGCTGATCGTCATCTTCGCCTTTGTCGCCCTGAGCAACGCTTTCGGCATGGTCGCTCCCGTCTATGAACTGGAGCGGCAGATGATGGGTCTGCTCGGTACGCAAAACGAAGGTGTGATCCTGGCGCTCCTCTTTGGCCTGCTCAACCTGCTGCTGCCCATCTCTCTGACCCTGGGCGCCGCCTGGCTAAGCCGCCGCCTGGCATCGCGCAAAGAAGCGTTACGGATCTCCCTGGCGCGGTACGCGCCCGCGTTCGCGCCGCTGGCCTTTGCCATCTGGCTGGCCCACTACGGCGGCTTCCACTTCCTGACCTCGGCGCTGACCATCGTGCCCGTACTGCAAAGTTTCTTGCTGGATCACCGCATCACGGTGCTAGGACAACCTGACTGGACGATGGGGCCCATCATCCCCGCCGGCTGGCTGGATCCGCTTGAGCTACTCGTCGTCCTTGCCGGGTTTGCCGCCAGCCTTTACGTCGTGGCGCAACGCGCCCGCCGCGCCGAGCAATCCCCCGATCCGCCGCTGGCTCAACTCCCCTGGCTGCTCCTGCTCCTGCTCCTGGCTCTCGCCGCCATGGCCGTACTGCTGATGCCTATGGAAATGCGGGGCACCATCCAGGCGGGTTGAGTTCCTCCCGACCGAGCCGCCCGTCGCTCGACCGGCAACCTGGCAGCAAAAGCTTTCCCCCTCGCAGACCAATCAACCGCTCACCGGCAACAGCAACGCCGATGGGTGCGCGTCGTCATGATAGATCGTCTGCTCTGCGGCGCGCATCTCCGTGCCGCGCCCGGGCGGCTCGCCGGTGCCCAGGTTGCGGGCGAAGCGCGGGTGCGCGCCGCTTGATAACTGCAGGCGCACAGCGTGGCCCGTCTGGAAGCGGTAGGCCGTGGCCCACATATCCACCTCTATACGAAGGGATCCGTCCGGCTGGCGCTCGCCGCGACCCGGCTGTATCCGGTAAAGGCCGTCACAAATATTGACGGAACGGCCATCGGGCGTCACGTCACAGAGGCGGGCGAAAAAGTCCGCGTGCGCCAGGCTGGAACGCACATAGAGAATGGCCCGTACGGGACCGACGACTTCCAGCGGCTCCTGCAGAAGCGGGCCTGTATAGGTCAGTACATCGGGTCGCGCTTCCAGCTCGCGGTTGTCCACAGGGCCGGCGCCGCTGTAAAAACGAGCGCCGCCCACCGCCGGTGTCGGATCGGCGGGATCATAACGGTAGTGATCGGGCGGCGACTGCGACGAGGGCCGAGGGCCAAGTGCGCCCTGCGATTGCAAATACCACTGTTGTTCGCTTGCCGGCGGCGGCCAGCCGTCAAAGTCACGCCATTCGCCGGCGCCCATCACATAAAGCCGCACGGCTGCAGATCGCAGCCGGTCGCTCTCTCCCTTCAGCGTCGCCGCGAACCAGTCCAGCCCTTCGCGCAGGCCGCTACGAGCCACCTCGTTATCGATATGTTGCCAGGGGCCAATGGTCAGGTAGGGGCGCCGTCCGGCGCGGCGCAATCGATTGTAGTCGGCGAGCAGGTCGTGGAGCATGAAATCATACCAAGCGCCCAACAGGTGAACGGGGCTCGTCACCTGGTCCAGCCTGTTGCTCAAGTCGCTCTCCACATACGATGGCGGTGGTTCCTCTCTGAGTTGGTGACGAAAGTAGTCGACCTCCTCGCCAAGCAACAGTTCGTCACATTCTTCTATTGGTAAATGATCGTAGGCCGGGCGCAAGACGCGATCCTGTCCGCGCGCCGTCATGCGCGAGAAGGCAAGCCAGGGATTCAGGCGACCACGACCGCCGGGCGCGTGTTCCAGCGCTTCCAACAGCACCATCCAGCGCAGGGCCAGATCCAGGGGCAACGCATCGCCGGTTGCCGTGCGCGGACCTCTTGAGGAAGCGATACTGGGAAAGAGCGACGTCACACTTTGCGGTTCGCTCACAGCCAGGGCCCACTGTACATATCCCAGATAACTCTGCCCCCAGAGACCCAACTGACCGTTGAACCAGGGTTGCTGCCGCAGCCACGAAACGGTAGCCCGCCCGTCCGCCGCCTCGTTTACAAAAGGCACGAACTCGCCATCTGAATCGAACCGCCCGCGCACATCCTGGACGATCACATGGTAGCCTCGCTCGGCATACCGTTGCGCGTAAAACGCGGGCGCCAGACGTCGTCCATACGGGGTGCGTATCAGTATGGTGGGAAAGGAACCGGCGCCCTGTGGCTCGTAATAATCCGCCGCAAGCGTCAGCCCATGGCCCACGGGCACTCGCAGATTGTGGTGCACGCGCACGTCGTTTCGAACAGGCGGCAACCCCAGACGGCGCGCAAAGAGAGCGCGGCGGAAGCGATAGGCCAGCAGACCACCGAGGGCGGCAACCAGTGACAGGGAAGCAAACAGCTTATTGCCTTTCATCTCCTCACCCCCAAAGGTTATTTGATCAAGGAGCGCCCTCTCGCGTCGGCGCCGGCAACGTGATCACCACGGGTGTCGTGGTAATCACGGGAACTGCGGTCTCCTCAGGCGTGGGCGTGAGCGTCTCCTCAGGCGTGGGCGTCGAGGTGGGCGTCTCTGTCGGCGTCGGCGTACCGGTGGGCGTGGGCGTCTCTGTTGGCGTAGGCGTCGGGGTTGGCGTGGGGTGTTGCACGGTCAGCAGCACACGCTCCTCTAGCCGCACCGGATCTTCGCCCTCTGTGTAAGGATTATCAGGGCCGTAGACCAGCAAGCGCAGCGTCACCGGGCCCGAACGGCTGATCTCTTCAGTATCCCACGTCCCCAACAGAGAATCGCTGACCGCCTGGTCGCGGCGCTCGCCGATCGCGGCCCAGCCACCCGGATCGTGCCCCAGGCCATACTCCAGAGCGTACCCGGCAAAGTCAGGCGCCGTGGCCGACCCGCGGACGTCGATCTGGCCCGTCACTTCCTGGTTGGCCCGGGGCGCCGAGATAACCGCCTGCGGTCGCGCTGTGTCCGGGGCGCAGCTTTCCTCCGGCGGCAGGCGCAAGGGCAGTTCAATGTCCAGCGACTGCGCCCAGGCGCGTCCCGCTGCCGTTTCTTCTATCCAGCGGCGGGCGTTGTCCGTGTCGCGGGCCACCACATCCTCGCGTCCGCTGACCCGCAGATGGACAAAGGTGGCCTCGAAGACACTCTCCTCGCAATGCTCGTTGGAGCGCAAACCGGTCCACAGGTCGACAGGCACTCTCCGCAAGAAATCCTCTTCGGCGGGCGGCGGAAGCTGGTCGCTCGCAAAGAATTCGGTAGTGCGCTCCGGACAATCTGGGCCCGGACGCGCGCCAGATACGGCGCATATCTCCATTTGCACCACATCCTCCGGCGGGCTGAATTCGAGTGCGGGGCGGTTTGCCAGGTAGGCGCTCATGTAATCGTGCCAGATCGGTGAAGCCATCTGATAGCCCGATTGACCCTCGTTCACCGGCTCCTGATCTGTGTTCCCCACCCAGACACCCACGGCAATCTGGGGAGCGAAGCCTACTGTCCAGCCGTCGCGAACGTCGAAGCGATCGGTGCCCGAGGTACCGGTCTTGGCTGCCACGCGATGTCCGCTGACGGTCAGATTGTTCTCCGGACTAAATTCCGGGCGGCGCGCTTCGTTATCCGACAGGATGTGACTCAGCAGAAAAGCGTGTGCGCGGCGCATCACCTGCTGGCCCTGGGGATCGGGCGGCGCATACTCGCCCAGCGCGTCGCCCTCGGCGTTGGTTATGCGTTCGATCGTATAAGGTTGGTGATAAACGCCCCCGCTGGCCAACGAGGCGAACGCCGCCGTCATGCGCAGCGGGCTGATCTCACCGCCGCCCAGAGCCAGCGACAGGCCATGCTCGTTGGGAATGCCGTTCGCGGCACAACCCTCATCCTGCAACGCAATCTCGAAGCGGCGCAAATCCTCTATGAAAGGGCAGACGCCTACGTATTCCAGCGCTTTGACTGCTGGAATGTTATAAGAGTTACCCAGCGCCGGTCGCAGCAACATCGGGCCGTGAAATTCGTCGTCGTAATTCTTCGGTTCGTACGGCGGATTGGCACCGTCGGGGAAGCTGGTAGGCACATCCCAGATCAACGTCGCCGGCGTCCATCCTTCTTCCAGGGCCGATAGATAGACGAGCGGTTTGATGGTCGAACCGGGTTGCCGCGACGCCAGCGCCATGTTTACCTGGCCTCGTATCGCTTCGCTGTTGAAATCCAGGCTGCCCACCATGGCCACGATGGCGCCATCGGACGGATCGACCGCTACCAGCGCCGCGTTACGCGCGCCGGTGCCGGCGATACGGTCGCCGTGCGCGGCAAGCGTCTCCTCAGCCATCTGCTGCGCGCCCGCGTCGAGCGTGGTGTGCACGCGCAAACCACCGGCGTAGATCGCCTGCGCGCCCAACGTGTCTTCCAATTGTTGCAGGACGGTGAAGACAAAGTGCGGATGGCGAATGGTACGCTGCGGCGGTCGCATATTACGTACAACAGGCGCCGAGGTTTCAATCGCTTCCTGGGCTTCCTGTGACGTGATGTACCCTTCCACCACCATCAGCCGCAACACCTGCGCCTGACGCTCCAGCGCCAGTTCCGGCGCCGTGTAGGGATCCCAGGCCGCAGGCGCCTGGGGCAGCCCCGCCAGCAGCGAGGCCTCCGCCAGCGTCAGGTCGCGGGCCGGCTTGCCGAAATATTGTTGCGCGGCGGCCTCGATTCCGTAAGCCAGATTGCCATAGTAAATCTCGTTCAGGTACAGCTCCAGTATCTCGTCCTTTTCATAGGTGCGGTACATCTCCGCAGCCAGGATAATCTCCTTCACCTTGCGGCTGAATGTGCGTTGTGCGCGCTCATCCTCGTCCAGAAGTAGGGCGCGCGCCAGCTGCTGCGTGATAGTGCTGGCGCCGGAGACGATCTCCTGCTCCTGCGCCGCCTGCACAACAGCGCGGCCGATGCCCACCGGATCGAAGCCGGGATTGGTATAGAAGCGAGCATCTTCGGTTGCGATCGTAGCGCTGATGACGTGAGGAGAAATCTGATCCAGGCGCACCGGCGTGCGATCGCCGGCGTCTGGATCGCTAAAGGAATAGAGCGCCGCTCCCTCACGATCATAGATAACGGCCGTCTCAAAATTGCTGGCGCGGTCGCGCAATATGCTGACGGGCGGAAGCTGGCTGGCAATGGTGCCGTACCCTACAACAGCAGCCGCCAGGCCCATCGCCGTGAGCACCAGCGCAGTAAGAACCGCAATTAGCAGAAAGCGGGTGACACAGCTCGCGCCGCTGCGGCGTGCTCGCGGAGCAGGACGCGCCTCCGGACGCGGCATTGCTACGTGTACCGGTTCTGGACGCCGCTGCCTGGCTGCCGGCTCGCGCAAGGGCGCTCCCCGAGGTCGCACGGGCCTCGTCCCAGCCGTTTCACCAGGACTGGGACGCCGTAGGTGTGGTTCTGTGGGAGGGTCATCCGGGAGTTCCGGCGCGTCAGACCGCTTTCCTACCTGGGGATCGGTGCTGCCGGGGAAGGCCACTTTTGGCTGCACGCGAGTGGCCTCCTCATCCTGCTCCAACGGGCGCGAAGTAATCGTACGATCCTTGGCCAACGGCGGCAGCGTTTTCGGCTTCGGCCGGGGCGCCCTGGCAGGAATCGGTGGACCTGTCGGCGTCGCTTCTCCCGCCTGCTCGCCGTCGTCATCCTCTGGCGATGCCTCGTCAGCCGGCGCTTCTCCACCGTCCGCCTGCGCCGCTTGCGGCCTCTCGCCCGCCTCTTGTCCACCTTCTCCAGCTTCCTCCGCCATCAAATCCAGCAGGGAAACGGTCTGTGTTTCCTCGTCGTCCGCCGGGTTGCTCTCCGCAGCCGGATCAGGCGGCGTAAGCGGCTGCTCTTCTTCCTGTTTCCGATCCTTACTATCGTCGCTCATAATAATAGGACGCGATCAGCGCCCATTTTGTTCCGCAGCCTCGCTTTGCACCAGCATGATCCACGTACCGCGGTGGACTACCTCGTCGCGCTGGTTGAGGACGCTGACCTTCATGGTCACGTTGCCCCCACCCAGCCGCGCCAACGCCTTCGTCTCCACCACTTCGATCACCGCGTGAACCGTGTCGCCGATCATCACCGGCCGGCTAAACTTCCATTCCAGCTCGCGAAAGGCAAGGACCGTGCCCTCAATCATCCCCGTCTGCACCGCCAGCCCACTGGCGATGGACAGGACAAGCAAGCCATGAGCAATGCGCTCCCCGAACATGCCCGCCTCGGCGTAAGAGGCGTCGGTGTGGATCTGATTGAAATCGCCGGAGAGCCCGGCAAAGCGCACGATATCCCCTTCGGTAATGGTGCGACCGGCCGTGACAATTGTCTGGCCCACCTCAAATTCCTCAAAGTAGCGTCCGCGCGGCTGGTAGCCTGTGTCTGCCATGATTACTCCTCGCTGACCGCCGCCAGCTTCTCCGCCTGGTCGGCGATGGTCAGGCGCTGGATGAAAGGATCCAGGTCGCCGTCCATGACAGCCGGCAGGTTATAGCTGGAATAGCCGATGCGGTGGTCCGTCACCCGGCTCTGTGGGTAATTGTAGGTGCGAATCTTCTCGCTACGGTCGCCGGTACCCACCTGTGAGCGGCGGTCGGCGGCCCGGCTGGCGTGCTGCTTCTCTTCCTCGATCTCCTGCAACCGCGCCTGCAAAATTGATAATGCCACCTGCTTATTCTGCGTCTGGCTCCGCTCGCTTTGCACGTTGACCGTCATGCCCGTTGGCTTGTGCACCACACGAATAGCCGTCGCGTTCTTCTGCATGTGCTGACCGCCGGGCCCGGAGGCGAAGGTGCTGGTAATGTCCAGATCGTCAGGATTCAAATTGACCTCGACGTCCTCCATCTCCGGCAACACAGCCACCGTAGCAGTGCTGGTGTGAATGCGGCCCTGAGATTCGGTAATGGGCACGCGTTGCACGCGATGCACGCCGCTCTCGAACTTGAAACGGGAAAAGGCGCCCCGGCCCTTGACGGCGAGGACGACTTCTTTATAGCCGCCCACTCCGATCTGGTTGGAGTCGACGACCTCCGTGCGCCAGTTCTGGTTTTCGGCATAGCGCGTGTACATACGCAACAGGTCACCGGCAAAGATCGCTGCTTCGTCGCCGCCGGCGCCGGCCCGTATTTCAATGAAGACATTCTTCTCGTCGCGCGGATCCTTGGGGATCAGCAGGCGCCGCATTTTCTCTTTCAACTGCGCCAGGCGCTGCTCGATCCGTTCCACTTCCTCCTCGGCCATCGCCTCCATCTCTGGATCTTCACTCATCTCCAGCAGGTCGCGTGTGTCCTCCAGCTCCTCCAGCAACGCCTGGTGCTGCCGGTAACTTTCCACCAACGGTTGCAGATCGGAGCGCTCCTGCGCCAGCTCTGTGAGCTTGACGTGGTCAGCCAGCACTTCAGGATCGATCATCTGCTTTTCCAGATCCTCGTAGCGCCGCACGATTTTAGCTATCTTATCGAACATTCCTCTCGTTCCATCCAGTTCCAACAGGGCAGGCGATGAATGTGGCTGATGGATGCTCCTATAAACACAACGCGGCCCTACGCTTCGTTTCCATCGTCACGCACCGCAGGGCCCGGCCCACCACATCGGGAACTGTCTCTCATTACATTAAGACTTGCGAAAGTGGATTATAGATTGGCCAGGGCAGCGGCGTCAAATGGGCAAAGACGGGGCATTTCTACTGTATAATAGTAGGCAGCGGCAGGCCAATCGACTGCACAGGCACAGGTACCTGGGGCGCAATAATGAAATCCAGCTATGAGTGGCTCGAAGCCGAGAACGTGGTGGCGGAGGAACCGGCGGGCGCTTCCACATCCCGCCCGCCTCGCCGGCGGCTATTGTGGTTGATACTCATAGCCACAATCGGCGCCATTGCTCTTGTCGCGCAACTACGACAGCGAATCGAGGGCCAGGAACAGGCTTTGCGCGAGGAGGTCATCGCCAGTTTCCGGCTGTGGCACCAGGCGCTGCGCAGCGGCGATCAGGAGCTGTTTCTCTTTCAACTGGCCGATGGCAACCAGGCCTGGACCGAAGCGCAGATACAGCTCTTTGCACAGGGACATTTACTGGACAGGCCGGGATTTGGTCTGCGTTACAATACCCAGGACGGAACGCCGCAGGTCACCGCCGTGGAGCTGTCCCCTGATTGGCAGACGGCAACGCTTGAGGCGCAATATCCCTACGTCCTGGAGGAAAGCGGCGAGCGCGCTTATCTACAGTCAACGTACCACTTCCGGCTCCAGGATGGTCATTGGCTGCTGGCGCCGCCCGACGAAAACTTCTGGGGCGCCACTCAGACAGTGCAGCGACCAGGACTCTCCATCGTTTACCCGCAGCGCGACGCCGAGTTCGTGCAACGACTGGCCAACGATCTGGCGCAAGATCTCCAGGCGCTATGTCGCCAGTTGAGACCGGCCGATGACAATTGCCCGCAGATGGCGGCGGTCGACGTGGGCATCGAAACAGACCCAATTCTCCTGGCGGCCCTTCATGACCGCGTCACGCCCATCTTTCGCAGAGGCCAGATTGTGCTGCCCTCGCCGACTCTGGTTGGCCTGCCGCAACGGCAGGACGGAGCCGCTTATCAGGCACTCTACGCCGGCTATAGCCGGCGCTTGCTGAAGACCGTTGCAACAAACCTCAAACCGTTGACCAGCCCACCGGAACAGGATCTGGCCTTGCTCTGTTTTCCGCAAAGGGGCCAGCCTCTGCGCCTGTTCCGTTATGAGGTAGTCGCCGACCGTTGGAGCAATGAACAACCTACGCAAGAGTTCCGTTCTATCCTCAGCGTGCCCGGCGACGAGGGCATTATCCTGCGAGATATGCCCGGCAGTGACGACGCGTCCCGCCTGCGTTTGTGGCGCTGGCATGGGGATAGGGTTGAGTTGCTTCTGGACCGGGTTGTTCCCGAGCAAGTGAACCCACCGGCGGGCTGGGCCAGTTCCGTGCAACCGCGACTTCTGCTGCACAGCGTGCCACAAAACCGATCCCATCACTATCAATGGTTGGATCTCGACGATTGTGGTCCATCGGGCTGCCGGGTAGTCGATCTATCTGGATACACCACGTGGTCCGCTTATGGCAGCCATACCCTTTTGTTGGATGGCGAAAACCTGTGGCGCGGCGACCATGAGGGACAGCGCCAGGTACCGCTGGGAGTTGGCCTGGCGCCGTTCTGGCTGGATAACGAGCGGTACGGTTACGTGCGCTATGATCGCGACGCCGGCGCTCCCTCCATGCAGGTGGTGACCGCGACCGTTGGCATCGACCTACCTAACATTGTGCTGCCTGTGCAGGCGCTTGGCGAAGCGCTGGCGGCAGAGACGGTTCCACTCACCTTTATCAACTACGTGTCGCCCAACCCGGGTGACCCTGATCTCTTGTTCCTCTGGTCCACCTCGGTTGCCGCAACAGAAGGAACACACGCGATCTTCTCCTATCGTCTCTCCACCGGTGACCTACGCCTCATCGCACAGTTTGAGCAATTGCCAAGAGGGGATCCGTCACGTCTGACGCCGGCGGGGTATCCTCCATTCACCTTTTCGCCCGATGGGCGCTGGCTGCTGGTCACGTCTCTGGAGCACCTGCCGGCGAGGACCTGGCAGTTCCAGCTCTATGATCTACAGCAGGAAACCAATCGAACTCTCTCCGTCAGCTATCCCGGCTACCCTACGCGCTTCCCCATCTACGACTGGACAGCGGACGGGCGCTGGCTGGCTATCATCGAAAAGGGGAACTTGAGGCTGATGGCGCCGGCGACGGGGCGCGAACGGATCATCCCGTACCGCTTTGAAAACTGCCTGCACGTGGCGTGGATGACATCCTGACAATGGCTTCGGAGCACGCCGGGGAGCGAGATCCACCGGCGCCGTCGTAAGTGGATAGAAACGGTGACTTATGGTAAAAAAACAGACGTTGGCGCTTGCTGGGCGCCGCAGCCACCTAAGAGATGAAGGGCAAGCCTTTATGAAGCCAACTTATCCCCAACGCGTCCAGATCGCCCACCTCCCAACGCCGGTGGAGCACATGGATCGGCTCAGCAAACACCTGGGCGGCCCGGAGATCTTGATCAAGCGTGACGACCAGACCGGCCTGGCTACCGGAGGCAACAAAACGCGCAAGTTGGAGTTTCTGGTCGCAGACGCCATGACCAACGGACACGATCATCTGATCACCACCGGCGCTCCTCAGAGCAACCACTGCCGCCAGACGGCAGCTGCTGCAGCCCATTTCGGCCTCGGTTGCAGCCTCGTCCTGCGTGGCGAAGCTCCGTCCGAGCTCAGCGGCAATCTACTCCTGGATCGATTGCTGGGCGCACACCTCTACTGGGCCGGGGACCGCGAGTGCAGCGAGGTGATGAGCGATGTGGCTGCCGAGGTGCGATCCATGGGCCGCAAACCCTACACGATTCCACTCGGCGGCTCCAATGTGATGGGCGCCACCGGGTACGTGGCTGCCATGGAAGAATTGACCCAGCAATTGCGCGAAAAGAGCATCAACGTTGATTTCATTGTCTTCGCCAGCAGCAGCGGCGGCACGCAGGCGGGTCTGGTATTGGGCGCTAAGGTCTACGATTTTCGCGGTCAAATCCTGGGTATCAGCGTAGACCATGGCGCA
The DNA here is from genome assembly GCA_048620455.1 of Chloroflexota bacterium. Taxonomy (GTDB): domain Bacteria; phylum Chloroflexota; class Anaerolineae; order Promineifilales; family Promineifilaceae; genus JAAYYY01. The sequence continues at coordinate 32,333 of JBMCFH010000009.1, forward strand.
GACACCCTGAAGACACTGGCGTCGGCGCTGGCGACTGCGACGGCAACACATCTTGGTCTGGGGACGATCTCCGTTGCCGATCGTGTGGACGTCAACGACGACTATCTCGGCGAAGGGTACGCGCACGTGGGGGAGACGGAGCGAGAGGCGATCCAGCTGGTAGCCCAACTGGAGGGCGTGCTATTAGACCCGGTCTACACAGGACGAGCCATGGGCGGGCTCATCGACCTCATCCGCTGGGGCGCTTTCACGCGCGGGCAGACGGTGCTCTTCTGGCACACGGGCGGGACTGCAGCCTTGCCCGCGTTCGCGCACAGACTACTGTAGCGACGCCGCTGAAACAGGCTCACTCTACTTCCGGTTCGGTTACTAGCGGTCGCTGCTGTTCCATAACTTGCTTCAATTTTGCCGACAATTCGTCCGGGGAGAATGGCTTGCGAATCCAGTCGATGATCCCATGCTCCAGCAGGGATCGTCCCTCATCCTGCAACGGGTACCCGGTCATGACCATCATCTTTACGCGCGCCTGCCGGTCCATCAGGTGGCGATAGAGGTCCATGCCGCCCATTTCAGGCATCACCATATCGCTGAGCACCAGATCGACAGCATCCGGGTGCTCACCGTACAGGGCCAATGCTTCACGACCCGTGTTGGCCACAAGCACATCATAGCCCATCATTTCCAGCGTATCGTGGATGGCGACGCGTGTTGGCTCATGATCCTCCACCAGCAGGATCGTTCCCTGTTCTGAGCCAAACGATTCATCCCCACCATCTATTGTCTCCGGCGCGTGCAGAGATTCTTCCTCCAGCGCGGGCAGGTAGATGGTGAACCGCGTCCCCTGACCGGGCTGGCTCTCCACCTGAATCAGACCACCGTGCTGTTTGACGATGCCGTAAACCTGAGCGAGCCCCAGCCCGGTGCCCTGATCCCGTTCCTTGGTCGTAAAGAACGGTTCGAATAGATGCGGAAGATCATCAGGAGCGATGCCGTGACCGGTGTCTGAGACGGCGAGGCACTTCCACTCCCCTGGCGTCATGTCGGGCAGCGGTGGTCGTTGGCCCGGCGCCAGCCGCATAGGCGTCAGGCCGATGCGCAGCTCGCCGCCCTCAGGCATAGCGTCCCGCGCATTCAGCGCCAGGTTCATCAACGCCTGCTGCAACCGGGTAGGATCGGCATGCACCACGTAATCCCCCGGCTTTATATCCAGCTCGATTTCGATGCTCTCTGGCAGCGTGCGCTGCAACAGTTTCACCACTTCCTTGACAAAAGGTTTGAGATCCAGGTCACCACGTTCCATCACGGCCCGGCGACTGAAATCCAGAATCTGAGCAATAAGATTAGCCGCGTGTTTAGCCTGCTTGCTGATGGTTGCCAGATACTCGCGCCGTTTGGGGAAGTTTGGATCTCGCTCCAACGCCTGGCTGTACAGCGTGATAATAGCCATGATGTTGTTGAAATCATGGGCGATGCCCGCCGCCAGTTGGCCGACCGTGGCCAATCGTTCCTGGCTTTGCAAGTATCGTTGCCGGCGGCGCTCTTCGGTCACGTCGCGGATGACGAGAACGCGACCGGCGTGACTCGACTTCCCGTCAATGGGTCGCTCGGTAAGCATGAACGTGCGCTCGCTATCCTCCAGTTGCAGCTCGTGCCAGGGCATCGCCTCGCCACGTGCCGTAAGAACCTGCTCCAGCGGGCGCCCGTCCAGACCGGTCAGAGCATCGCCCACTTCGACCGGGCTCATCAGAGAAAGGTACTCGCGTCCGGCAGGATTCATCAGCAGGATGCGGTCCTGCGCGTTGAGCAAAATGACACCTTCGGGCACCGTGTCGATAATCCGCTGCATCTGCTGCCACTGCTGGCGCGTGCGCTGCAACAACTGGCGTGTAGCCTGGAACAGGTTGGCGCCGGCAATCGCCTGCGCTGCCTGGTCGGCAAACCCGCGCAACAGGTCCAGTTCTTCACGGCTGAACTCCCTCGTTTCACCAAACACGTGCACCGATAGGATGCCCAGTCGGCGACCACGGTACGTGAGATCGACAAAAGTTACCGTGCGGAAATCGTGGCGTTCAAAAAGGTCGGATAGCTCGGACTGCGGCAGGGCTTGAACGTCGGGCAACACCATCGGTAGCGGATCTTCGCCCGGGAGATCGTTGAGTGCACTTGCGGCGACCGGCCTGGCCTCCTCGCGAAATTGCGGCGGCAGGCCCGCCGAGGCGGCAAATTGGAACTCTCCCGCATCCTCGTCCAGGAGGCTGATAGCCACAGAAGGCACCTGCAACACGCGCACTGCCTCCTCACAGATCATATCCAGCACTGCCTGATAGCCCACTTGCGGCTGGTTCAGGCGCTCCGCCGTGCGCACCAGAGCCTCGGCCCGCGCCGCACTGCGCCGGAGTTCAGCCTCGCTCCGCTCGCGTTGCATGGCTGCGCCAAGCGCACCCGCCGCCGCCTGCAGGACGTCGACCTCGCCCGTGGACCACGACCGCTCCCGCACACAATCGTCGAACCCCATATAGCCCCAGATGTCGTCGCCGACGAAGATGGGCACGACGACGATGGAGAAAACGCCCTGCCGGCGCAGAAAAGTGCGCGCGGGATCGGGGAAGTCCGCCGTCTGCCCGTAGACGGGCTCGTCACGTGCCAGCTTCTCCATCCAGTGATCCAGCCCCGCCTCTTCCACGTCGATGGTCCATACGACATCCAGATCCAGTTCGGCGGTCACGTACGGGGCAATCCAGGCAAAGCGCCGCTCCAGGAGTTGCGCGCCATCGGAATTAGGTCTGTGTTCAAAGACGTAAACGCGGCTGGCGTCAACGGCCTTGCCCAGACGCTCCAACACATCCTCGATTTGTTCTTGCCAGTCGCCGCTGCGCAGGAACTGCTCGGCCGAGTAGCTGACGGCGCGTAATGCCTCCTCCAGCCTCACGCGGTCGGTAATGTCACGTCCATAGAAACTGACGTACCGCTCGGAGACAAAGGGGACCATTTCAAAGTTGTAAACGCGATCGTCGCACAACAGATCCATGCTGCTACGTTCACCAGATTCCAACGCCTGCCAAATTAGATTCTCCCAGAAGTGAGCCGCCTGCTCCTCGCCAGCGCGGCAATTCTTTACCAGGAGCGAGCGTCCGGCTTCATTCCCGTAAAGCAACTTGCCGCTTTCGGCAAAGCGCAACACCGGACTGGGATTTTCCTGGGGAAAGCGAGCCAGACGCCTGATTTCTTCTTCCGCGCGGGCTCGCTCGCTGTCCAGGCGTTGCTGGCTGCTACTCAATTCCGCCGTCTTCTCAGCCACCGCGGCCTGTAACCAGCGCGTACGCTCCCAGGCACGATTGACCAGGAATAGCACGTTGAACAGCAAAATACCCCCCACACCCCAGACGAGCGCCAGCACCAACGGGTCGGGTTCCGGCGGTCCATCCCGCCACCCAACGGAAACGGCCCACGCTTTGTCCCCAAATACAATTGACTCCTGGCTGCTGGAACCACCGACGGCGTCCCTGCCCCAAAAGGCCGTCCCGTCCTGATAGAGTAACTGCAACTCGTGATCGGGCTGTAGATAGCCGGTCACTTCCGACAACAGCGGCTGCAGGCGAAAGACCCCCTGCACCACACCCACAAATAACTGTTCGCGGTAGAGAGCGCCGTTGACGACGACGATGACATCATCGTCGTCGGTGACAAGCGGATCGCTCACTGTCAGATTGCCCATGCTTATCGCCTTGCGTAAGGAGGGCAACGTGTCGGGTGTTTGCAGCTGCTGCGGCGTCTGGTGCTCCGGTGGGTACGTGTAAGCCACGACCAGACTGCGGTTTACAAAGCGTACAGCGTCCAGCCCGGGGGTGGTAGCGACAAGCTCCTCGGCGAAGATGTCGCGGGCGTCTGTTGTGGGCAGCTCGGGAGTAGCCAGCATAAACGCCCGCAGGTGCTCCACTGCCGAAATTTGTCTGCTGCTGGAATCGTTTAGCAGATCTCGCGCTTCGCTGGCCGCATACTCCAGAACGTACGCGCTTTCCTCATGTACGCTCCGGCGATAGTTCTGATCGACCAGGAACATAATGGCCAGGCCGACAATTGCCAACAACACTAATATTGGTCGTCTCATCAAGGTCACTTGTCATGCTCTACCGTCGCCCGGTAGATTCAAAGGAGGCGGATTTCGCCTGTTGGTGAACCTCTTGCAATCGAGCTATCCGGAGAAAATCCGTCCCCGACACATGTTGATTATGGCAGAATCACAGGGGGCTGCAACGGGACAATCGTACCGCTCTGCTGTCTAGTAGCGGTCGGCTTACGGGCCTGGCTGGGGCTGCGCATCCTGCGTTTCTACGGTCAGCACACCCAGGTGGTAGGTGTCGCCGCTCGTCGAACCATTCGCATCGAAGAGTGGGAGCCGGGCCGCGGGATCATTCAGCGGGTAGAGGCCCACATAAAGGTCATACTGCCCTGGCGCCGTCTGAAATGGGATGAACACGCCATGATTGTCGATCACGCGCTGCCCCGATTGCCAGTTACTCGTCGGCCGCGCGCCGCCGCCCGGTTCGGCGTCCCGCTGCGCGATGAGCCGGCCCTCCCCATCCAGAACATGCAAGAACACTTTATAGCGTTCGTTTACCGGAGCGACCGGGCGCCAGAACAAAGTCACCGGAACGATGTCGCCGGGCGTCAGCTCGGTCTGTTCCAATGTGTATCCGTCGAGCACGATCATCTCGCCAAAGGCGACGCTTACGGACTGCTGCATCTCCATCGCCGGCTCAGGCGGCACCGCGTAGGTCACAAAGCGCACGTCTCCAACCCATTCTTCCGTTGCCTTAAAGGCGTTTCTGTCCAGCCAGCTCTCTACCAGACGTTGTGGATCGCGCTCTGCCTCACCCCAGTACAGCGCATAGACCCGATCGTGCCGCTCCGCTATCTGCGCCAGTTCTCGGTCAATCTCGTCGGCCCGCGGTTGGTCGCGCGGAATGGGATAAACCGGCGCGCCCTGACGGTGATAGTAAGTGAAAACTTCCCACTGATTCGCTGCATTGAGGACGATGCCGGCGTTGGGATGACCGGCGCCGGCAATGCGCCGGGCGATACTGCGATAATCGTCGCGCGCGTAGGCCGGGTCAAAATACAGATCCCGTAATGCGCGGGTGTTACTGTGCACGATTAGCAGAATGAGGGCCAATGCAACGAAACGCACGATCACACGCCCCCTGCCGGCTACGCCGGCAACACGCCAGGCTGCGCCAATGCCGGCAGCCAGCAGGAGAGCCAGAAAGGGCACAGAAACAGTCATGAATTTGAGGTAGGCCGGTCGCGTGGTGCCTGCCGCTACCATGAAAGCGACAGGGACCAGCACCAGGAGCGCCGCGGACACTGCAACCGGCAGGCGGCCCTCAGACTCCCAGGGCAGCCACAAGCCCATAACCAGCGCCAGGAGGGCAAAGGCGGCAGCTGCCGGCAGAACGGTCACCGGCGCTTCCTGGCCCGGCGCGCCGAGGAGCAACCAGCGTGCAGCATCGCCCACAAAATGCGCGGCAGGGATATCATCCCCGGCGCGCCCGCCCGCCTGCCGCAGAAAAATCGGTAACCACGGCAAATAGAGAAGCGCGGCAACGCCAGCCAGCAACGCCCAACGAAAGGCCCCGGACGCGGCGCGGCGCAGGCGCTCGATCACAGTCCCGGGACGCGGCAGGTGAGTGGCCAGCTGCCAGAGGAGAACGATCAGAGCCTGGGCCACCAGCACTGCGGGGAAGAAGTAATGCGTGTACAGCCCGGCTGCCGCGATCAGCACATAGCCCCCGGCAACCGTCCAGACACCGCGACGATGGACGCCGGCTTGTAGCTGCGGCAATAAACGCAAGAGCAACAGGGTTGACGCGACGGCCCACAGCGCCAGCAGTTCGTACATGCGCGCTTCCTGGCTGTAGTAGACCAGCGCCGGATTGAGGGCCGCCAGCAGCGCGGCAAGAGACGCCTGCCAGCGGCGCAGACGCAGCGCCCGCCCCACCGCGTAGGTAGCAGCGATGACGCCAACGCCGGAAAACGCGCTGAGCGCGCGCAGCCCAAACTCGCTATCTCCCAACAGCCGGCGCCACCCAGCCAGCATCAGGTAGTAGAGTGGTGGATGGATGTCGCTGGCAGTGCCTTCAATGATCAGCGCCAGAGAACGCTCGCTGAGCCGGGCGCTGTTTCCCTCGTCGTTCCAAAATGATTGGGCGTCGAGACGGTAGAAGCGGAGAGCTGTAGCCAGCAACAGCACGGCAATCGGCAGGATGAGATACAGCCTCTTTCGTCCCATGCGGCGTAGTGTACATGCGCAGTACGCGTGTTGCCAGAGTCTGAAGGGACCGCTTATTTCGTCCGAGGGATACCCCGTTTTGTTGCGACTACTTGTTCAGCTAGACTATGGAATATTAAAGGAGGAACAGGACGCCCATGGCGGCGATGCCAGGTACAAGGCGAGTGGAAGGCCTGAGTAAGGTCAGAGCAAGCGTTGAGCGGCGGGAGTTTCTGGTGCTTGCAGGCATCCTGCTGCTGGCGGGCCTGTTGCGCATGGGTTGGCCAGGTTTGACGGAGTTCAAGGCAGATGAGGCGCGATTGCTGGCCCTGGCCCTGGATACAGCTTCCTTACAGCGCTTTCCCCTGCAGGGCATCGATAGTTCGGTAGGTTTTCCCAACTCGCCGGTCAGCGTCTGGATATATGCGCTTCCCCTGTTGCTGTGGCGCCACGTCTACGCGGCAACGCTGTTCACCGGCTTTGTAAATCTGCTTGCCGTGGTCGGATGTTGGTGGCTGACGCGTCGATACTGGGGGCCGGGGGCGGCTCTGGTGGCGGCCCTGCTCTTCGTCACCGCTCCCTGGGCCATCGTGCACACGCGCAAGATCTGGGCGCAGAATCTGCTACCGCCCCTGGCCGTGGCCTGGGCCATCACCGCCGTCCTGGCCTTCGTCGAACAGAGACGGCGATACCTGGCGCTGCACCTTCCGTTGCTGGCGCTCGCGGCGCAGGTACACTTCGCCGGCGTCGCTCTGGCGCCGGCTACCCTGTTGCTGGCGCTGATCTTCTGGCGCCGGCTGCGCTGGCGAGAGGTGGCAGTCGGCCTCTTGCTGTCCATTCTCCTGACGGGCCCCTTTCTTTTCTCGCTGTGGCAGGATGGCGTCGATTTGCAGGCGGTCCTTCAACAATCATCTGCAGGGGAGAACCGTTCGCCGCTGGCGCCCTGGCGCTACTTTTTTCTATTTAGCAGTGGAGCAGAAATCCATAGCCTTGCCGGTCCCCAACGTTTCCGGGAATATCTGGCACGCGTGCCCGATCTGACGCTCTGGCATGTGGCCTTTTCCGGGCTTCTGATAGGCGGCTCACTGTGGCTGGCGTGGCGCGCCTGGCCCTGGCGCTCGCGGCGCGGCACAATGAGCACGAATGACCATGCCGGCCTGGTGATTCTGATCTGGCTGCTTTCCACGCCTTTATTCTTCACACCTTTTCCGGCGGAAATGACCCTGCACTACGTCTTGCCTTCAATTCCTGCCCCCTACGTGGTTGCCGGCGCTCTGTTCGGTCGCCTGTTGCGACTCAGCGCCGGCAGGCCGACCGGCGCTCGCTGGCGCGCGTTGGCCTGGCTTGGTCTGGGCACAGGCGCCGTACTCCAGACGTGGGCCTGGGTCTCTCTTCTCGCCTTCCTCGTGACCCAATACACGCCAGACGGATTCGGCACGCCGTTGGCCATGACGTTACGCGCTGCGCAGCGGGCACAGGCCATGCGGCAGGACACGCGAGCGGCAGAGATATTATTGGCCGGCGACGGAGAAGACCCGCAACTGGCGGAGTTCGCCGCCGTCTACGACGTGCTGCTGCGCGACACGCCGCACCGCTTCGTAAACGTGACCGAATATGCCCTCTTCCCACAGGCCGCTGCCGTCGTGCTGCTCGACAGGCAAATGAACGGTCCGGCGATGGATCTCTACACCAGCGCAGCCGGCGCGACGACGTCCGTCCCTTTGCGTGCGGGCGAAGGAGAGTTCCGCGTCATGGCCTTGCCCGGGCAAAGCGCGCCGCCGCCCGAGATCGTGTATAACGATGCCCTTCTCTTCTCCAATTTCGTCAAGCTCTA
>JBMCFH010000010.1:0-39652 GCA_048620455.1 Chloroflexota bacterium
CGCTGGCCGTCGCCGAGACCTTGAGCGCAGTGAAGATATAGGGCAGGGCCGCGGGAAAACGCAGCTTCCATAGGATAGCCCAGCGCGAGGCGGCGTAACTGTGCATCAGCTCCACGGCCATGGGATCGGGCGACCGCAATCCTCGCAACGTGTTGATGGTGACCGGGAAGAACGTCAGGTAGGCGGCGATAACGGCAACAGAAAGCCACCCTGCGCGCAACCAGATGACGACCATCGGTGCAATCGCCAGGATGGGTATCGTCTGGGAAGCTACGACATACGGCATCAGACCGCGCTCCAATAATGCGGAGTGCACAAATACAATTCCCAGCAGCAGGCCCAGCGCGCCGCCGAACAGGAAACCGACGAACGCTTCGCGGAATGTGAAGACCGCAGCTTCGGCAAGCACATTGACCAGCGGCGGCCCATTGCGGCGGGCGGGATTGCTGAAGGCGCCGATGATGTCCCACAGGTGAGGCAGGTTAAGATCAGAGGCGATCTTGAAACGGTATGGTGGATCGTGGCTGATGCCAAAGGGATTCGTCTCCGGTCGCCAGGGATTGCCCCCGATCCACTTAACCCCTTCCCATACCACCGCCATTATCAGCAGCAACAGCAGGAAGGAGAGCGCCTGTCGCACGGGACGAGGCAAGCGGCGCCTGGATGGAGCAGGCGCGGTATCTTCCGCAGAACGCACCATCTGAGGCGCGGATGATGAGACTGAATCGGTCATCGCAACTGGTTCATTTTGGCCCGGTATTGTTAGCGAGTTGTGGAAAGCACGCCGTTCCTACTGGATGAAGGCACGATGCTGGCATGTATTGTAGAGAAAGGTAGGGTGGTGTCAAATAGTGAGTGGGCTCCGACAGCGGACCACGGACGGCGGGCGTCTCGGTCTGCCGTCGGGCCAGGCTGCAATGCGCCATCGACTGAGATATACTCAGCAGCGCCATGATCACCAGCACCGGCAACAGCAAAGTCAAATACGTGCGGCGCTTGCAGAGCGACCGGCGCTTCCGCGAGCGCGAGGCTGCTTTCGTGGTGGAAGGCACGCGCTGGCTGGATGAAGTGGTGCAATCGGCGCGGTCGCCGCAACTGGTTTTCTACACCCCGGCGTGGGCCGACGATCCACAGCAGGCGCAGCTGCTGCAGCAGGTCGAAGGGGCTGCGCAGCGCGTCAGCGAAGAAGTCATGGCGGCAATGAGCGACGTGACCACGCCACCGGGCGTGCTTGCCGTTCTACCCATCGATCCGCCGCCGTTGCCCTCGACCCCCGACCTTCTGCTGATCCTCGACGCGCTGCGCACGCCGGGCAACCTGGGCACCATGCTGCGCACAGCAGCAGCCGCAGGCGTCGATGCGGTTCTGCTGGGGCCAGGTTGTGTCGATCTATACAACCCTAAGGTGCTCCGCGGCGGGATGGGCGCTCACCTGCGGCTACCGGCGCACAGCGCCACCTGGAACGAAATAGAAACGCTCACCGCCAACGTGGCCGTCCGGCTGGCGACCACAGAGGGAACCTTGCCGTATACGGATGTGAATTGGCGACAACCGTCGGCCCTGATTATCGGAAGTGAAGCCAGCGGCGCGGGAAATCGCGCCTCCGCGATCGCTGCGCAGACCATTTACATTCCCATGCACGCCGCGACCGAGTCGCTCAATGCAGCGATGGCTGCCGGTATAATCCTATTCGAAGCGGCACGGCAACGTCGCTAAGACGACTGCTACTGCCCTTTCATTTCAATGCAGAACGTATCCGGCTCCCCTTCCTGCTCCGCCTCCTGGAACATAAAACGCCGCTGGCACTCCGGGCAGCGGCTGTCGAGGTAGTAATGAGCGACATCCAGCCGGTTACCGTATGATTTCTGAACCAGCTCTCGCGTCTGGTAATCCCAATCCAACTCGAGCCAGCGTCCTTCGCTTTCGCTGGCAAGCTCCGCCAATCTTTCCTGACCGTGGAGCGTTCGATAGCCAGAAAGGAAGAAGCTGCACCGCCCACAGGGCACGAAATTAGCAACCACTTCTTGTAGATCGGTTTTGTGCCTCTTCTTGCGGCGGCGGTTACGTTTTTTGTTCAATTGCACTCACTCTTATACGATTAGGCGTGATCATAAGCCTATGGATTGGCCAGCAATACCTTGCCAAATCGATTGTAGTGCGACCATGAACTCTGTCAAGCCATGGAAATTCGTTCAATAACCCTCTTTTGCCCTCCAGACTACTCCACCGACGAAGTCAGGGCCTTTTTTGCCGGCGCATCTGACGAGCGTTTGCCCGTGCCGCTGCAAACGCGGCGACTGGCGCTGCCACCGTTCCCTGACTGGTGGGATCGGTCGCAACCGGTGCTGGCGCAGGCGCAGGCGCTCGTTGCCCGCTGGCGCGACGCCGGCGCGGACTACGTCAGCGTGGGCCCCGTGCAACTGCGACACGACGCCTCCTGGCTGGAGCTGCTGCCCCACCTGCTGGGTCAGGGCGACATGCTTTTTGCCAGCGCCGAGGTTGCGAGCACGGACGGCGACCTGGACCCCCGGCGCTGCCTGAGTGTGGGCCGCGTCATCCGCCAGGCCAGCCACTTGCTGGACAACGGCTTCGGCAACCTTTATTTCACGGCCCTGGCCAACTGCCCGCCCGGCTCACCCTTTTTCCCGGTTGCCTACCATGACGGCGGCGAGCCCGCCTTCGCCTTCGCCGTGGAGGCCGCCGACCTGGCGGTGAGCGCCTTCGAAGGGGCGGAGACCCTGGCCCAAGCCCGCGAACGGCTCGTCACAGCGATTGAGCGCGAGGCGTCGGCATTAACCGAATCTGCCAACGGACTATCTGGCGCTCATGGGCTTCCCTTTGCAGGCATCGACTTCTCTCTGGCCCCCTTCCCCGAGGAGGCGCGCAGCCTGGGACGGGCGATGGAACTCCTGGGCCTGCCGTCTGTGGGAGCGCCGGGCAGCCTTTTTGCCGCCGCTTTTATCACCGAGGCCCTGGACGCCGCGCAGATTCCGCGCTGTGGCTTTAGCGGTCTGATGTTGCCGGTGCTGGAGGATGCCACCCTGGCTGCCCGCGTGAGCCAGGATCGTTTGAATCTTTCCGACCTGCTCAGCTACTGTGCTGTGTGTGGCGTGGGGCTAGATACCGTGCCGCTGCCCGGCGACGTAAGCGACGAGGCGCTGGCAGGCATTCTGCTCGATGTAGCGGCGCTGGCCACGCGCCTGAACAAACCACTCACGGCGCGCCTCATGCCCCTTCCCGGCCTGGCGGCAGGCGACGACGTCGCCTTCGATTTTCCCTACTTTGCCAACAGCCGCGTGATGTCCGTCCTCGACCAAGGTCTGTCTGCGCCCCTGCGCAACGGCGCTCGTCTGACGATGGCCTCGCTCAACACAGGCAGGAGCCGCACCTAATGGGCACGACGCACAATAGTAGCGCCGGCGCCTCTGCCGGCTCCCATCGCTCTCTAAAGCAGTTGCTGTCGCGCTGGGCAGCCGCCGTCGCCGGGACCGACCTGCCCCAGCCGCCCGCGTACGACGGCCCCGACGTGCCGTTATCCCGCCTGGTAGAACACACCGACGACGTGGGTCCGGGCGCAGCCTTCGTAGCCCGTGTGCGCGCTACCAGCGACGGACATCGATATGCAGCCAAAGCGGCCTCGTTGGGCGCGCCGTTAATCATTGGCCAGAAACCACGCTCCACGCTCGATCCGTCTCTGCCCGAAGACGCGCTTTACTGGCAGGTTGAAGATACGGCCGTGACCCTGTCCTGGCTGGCAGCGGCCTGGGAGGATTTTCCCGGTCGCCAGCTGGTGATGATCGGCGTTACCGGCACCGACGGTAAGACGACGACGGCTAACTTCCTCTACCAAATTTTGCGCGCAGCCGGGCACCGCGCCGGCCTTCTGAGCACGGTTCGCGCCGTGATCGGCGAAAAAGAAGAACCTCTGGCCCTGCACGTTACGACGCCAGAAGCGCCGGTGGTGCAACGCTATCTGCGCCGCATGTGTGACGCGGGCCTGACGCACTGCGTGCTGGAAGCCACCTCACACGCGTTGGCGCAACACCGTGTGGATAGCGTCGATTTTGACGTGGCGGTCGTCACCAATATCACTCACGAACATTTGGATTACCACGGTGATTACGACGCATACTTTGCGGCTAAAGCACGCCTGGTGCAGATGCTGCAAAGCCAGTCATGGGCCAAACCCACCCGAAACAGGTACAAGTTTACTCTGTCCAAGACCGCCATACTCAACCGCGACGACCGCTCGTACGCGCAACTGTCGGCGATTCCCGTTGCGGTGCAACTCTCGTACGGCGCGCAACACGCGGCCGACGTGAGAGTCCACAACCTGCGCTTTCAGGCCGACGCGACGCGATTCTCCCTCAATCTAGGCGTCGAAGACATTGAGATCACGTCGCCCTTCGTGGGCCGCTTTAATGTCTATAACATGGCCGCGGCAGCCACGGCAGCCCGCGCCCTGCACATCAGCGGTCCTAACGTTAAGGCCGGCCTGGAGTCCCTGCGCAGCCTCAGCGGGCGCATGGAGCGCATCGACGAGGGGCAGCCGTTCCTGACCGTCGTCGACTTTGCGCACACACCCAACGCATTGCGCAAGGCAATCGCTGCCGCGCGGGGCATGACCGAGGGCAAGGTGATCACCGTGTTCGGCAGCGCCGGCAAGCGGGACGTGGCCAAAAGGCGGTTGATGGCCGAAATCTCGGCCCAGGAAGCCGATTACACCGTACTGACCGCCGAGGATCCGCGCACCGAATCGCTGGATGAAATTCTGGCGGCGATGGCTGCCGGCTGTCGCGCCGAAGGGGGCGTGGAAGGGGAGACGTTCTGGCGAGTGCCAGACCGCGGGCGAGCCATCTACTTCGCCCTCAGCCTGGCCCAGCCGGACGATCTGGTGCTGATTTGCGGCAAGGGCCACGAGCAATCGATGTGCTTTGGCGTCACAGAATTCCCCTGGGACGATCCGCGGGCAACACGGCGGGCGCTGCGCGCGCTGCTGCAGGGCCAACCGCCGCCGGACAGCGGTCTCCCCACCTTTGAAGAGGAAGCGGACGTCGATCTGCCCTCAGCCTGAAACCGGCGCCGGCAGTATAGGTCTTCATGAGCATTTTTTACGACTGTCGCCTAACGTGTTATAACTCAGTCAGGTCTGTTATCGTTAAAGAGGAACGGAGCGCCTATGTTAGACACAATTGCACACTACGTAAGCCGCACGCGACGCAACCACGGTCTGGAGCACGCGACGATACACGTGCTCAGCGAGCACCACAAACATTTCAGCGCGCAGGGCCATTCCGATTTCCGAGGGTTTAATCTGAACATCTACGGCGACATCGCCGAACCTGAAGTAGCGGAGGCAGTACAGGAGGCCTACCGGCGCATGAAGGATGGCGAGAGCCACCTCGCCGTGCATCCCAACTGTGGCACCGTGCTGCTGACCACAGCTACATTGGGCGCCCTGGCCTCGCAGACTGCCTTTAGCCTGGAACAGCGACGCCAGCGCCGTCCTAAGATGGACCTTTCTGTCTTTTTCAACGGCCTGCCGTCGGCAATCCTTGCCGGCGTCGTATCGCTGATCCTTGCCAAACCGCTGGGCATGGCTATCCAGGCGCGTTTCACCACCGAGGGCGACCTTGGCGACATGGAAATTGCGCGCGTGAGGAAAGTCAGCCCGTCGATCATCACACGCATTTTCCAGATGCTGTTGGCGCCCGGCAAGGATCTACAGGTGCGCGCCTACCGCATTGAGACCCGTGGCTAGGGGATGTTCTACATCTTTCACGGCGACGACGCCCACTCACAGCACGAAACACTGCAGGAACTGGCCTCCAAGCTGGACGATCCTTCCCTTCTTGACTTGAATACCACACGCTTTGACGCCTCCGTCGATTTCGGGCAGTTGCGCCAGGCGTGTGATTCGATTCCATTTCTCAGCAAGCGACGGTTGGTCATCGTCGAGGACGCTCTGTCGCAAAAATCGGCCAAAGCGCTGGTAGACAAGCTCGTCGACTACCTGCCTGACCTGCCCGACAGCACCCGTCTTTTCTTTCTGGAGTCGCAGGCGCTGCGGCGCAACCATCGACTGCTACGCTTCGCCGAGAAGCAGGAAAACGGCTACGTGCGGGAGTTCACCCGACCCGAGGGCCGCGCCCTACAGAAGTGGGTGGAGCAACGCGCAGAGCAGAAAGGGGGCCAGATTACCCCCCGCGCCGTGCACATGCTTGTTACCAGCATTGGCAACGACCTTGCCATCCTGGACAACGAACTTGAGAAACTGGCACTGTATCGGGCGGGAGACGAACCGATCAACGCCGACGACGTCAGCGCCCTCTGTCCCTATGTGGCCGAGGCCAGTATTTTCGATCTGGTGGACGCGCTCGGCAGTCGTGATGGGCGCAGCGCCGCCATGCTCTTGCAGCGCAAATTGAACGAAGGCGCCGACCCCTTCTACCTGTTTGCCATGATCGTGCGCCAGTTCCGTCTCTTACTGCAGGTCAAAGAACTCGCCGACGACGGCCGGCGCTCCGCAGCCATTGCCAAAGAGATAGGCATACACAGCTTTGTAGCCGGCAAGCTCTTCCAGCAGAGCCAGCGCTTCTCCCTGCCCCAGCTAGAACGTATCTACGCCCACCTGCTGGAGACTGACGTGGGCGTGAAGACCGGCCGGGCGGATATGACCACATCGCTCAACCTCCTGGTTGCCGCTCTGGCTGCCTGAGATCACGCATTTTCGATTCCCCCGTTACTTTTCATAGCATGATACGACCCTATAAGTGACCGCCGGTCTGTGCGCCGGTGGTTGACACGGCCTGTCCGCTGATGATAATGGGGCCATGTGCGGTCGTTAAGCATGCCGCGCACCCAATTTTCATTCGCTTGCATGCAGAGAGGTTTGTATGAAAGAGAGCCGTGTCTTTACATTTATTGTTATACTGTTGCTATCTACCCTGGCCTGCCAGGCCGTGAACGAAGTTCTGGAACCGCAGGCAACGCTGTCGCCGCCGCCGACTGCGCCTCAGGACGGCGAAACGCCGCCGGAGTCGCCTGGCGAAGGTCAGCCGCCCGCTGAGGATGAGGGCACTGCGGCGCCCGCGGCAACGCCCACGCTGGCTCTGGCGGATACCCTGCCCGCTCCGTCGCTGGAGGAGCTGGGTCCACCGCCGGAGACGCTCGAAGAGCTGGAAGTGTGGCTCGGCGATGCGCACGCGGCGAACGGGGCAGTGGCTGACGTCTGCGCTGCGCTGCGCGAGGCGCAATGGCAACAGGCCGAAGATAGTTGTGAAGCTGCCGATCTCGATGGCGACGAACGGGAGGAATGGCTTCTGACGCTGGATATCACACATCTGCGCGATGAAGACGAGGGGGTAGGTCCCGCGCTGCAAGGTCATCCCGGCGACTTCTGGGTTGTGAGTGAGGAAGGCGTAACATTCACGGTCCGGGGTGGCGATGAGCTCGACTTCTTCAGTGAAGCGCCGGAAGTCGTGGATGTCGTGGACATGACCGGCGACGACCTGCCGGAGGTCGTGACGGTGTTCACCAGCTGTGGCGCTCACACCTGTTACTACAACTACCACATCATTGGCGCCCCTGACGGCGAGATTCGTAACCTGGTGCAGCAGGCCGAGGATTCCGAAGCGCCGGCCGATCTGCCGCCAACGATAGACATGGCATACGTGGATCAGGAAGAAATCCGCGACGCCACCGAGGATGATCTGCCCGACCTGGTGATTAGCGGCGGCATCGTCGGCTCCGCGGGCGCCGGAATCCAGCGCCCGCGCACAGAAGTGTGGGCCTGGGATGGCAGCGCCATCAGCCGCGACAGACAGGAGTGGGCCGATACCGGCTACCGTCTCCACACACTCTATAACGCCAACTATGATTTCTCGCAGGCCGATTACGAGCTTGCCGCCCAGAAATACGAAGCTGTTATCGTCGATCCGGAGCTGGAGGATATAGAAGGATTCTCAGCCTCGCCGTCCGAGGTTCGCGAGTACGTCCGCCAGTTCGCCGCGTTCCGCCTTTCCCTGCTGCCCCTTATGCGCGGCGACATCACCGAATCCTCGCGCTGGCGCACGTGGCTCCAGGATGAATACCCGCAGGCGCCGCTGACGGAAGCCGCCAACCTGCTCTATACGCGCTGGGAGGCCAACCAGAACGATCTGGTTGATGCCTGCGCGGCAGTTACCGACTACTTAGAGGCTCAGGAAAATCCAACCGGGCCGCTAACGGATATGGGCTACGCCAACCCCAGTTTGACCGCCGAAGAGGTGTGCCCCATCCGTTAACGGCCCATGAACAGGCCGCATAGATGGGACGAAGGTCCGACGGAAATGGAATCGGCGCCACCCAGAACGCCCCCGGTGGGGGCGTCGCCGGCGAGCACACGGTCGCCGGGGCCGTCTCGCGCACCATTGCCTACGCCGATGTCTTTGACTATCCACTGACGGCGCCAGAGGTGCATCGCTATCTTATTGGCGTCCGCGCGTCTCCGTCACAGGTCTATCGCGTCCTGCACGAGAAAACACAGAGCGGCGAGCTGGCGGCGCGCTTCGGGTTCTTCACCCTGGCGGGCCGCCAGGAACTCGTCGACCTGCGCTGCCGCCGCGAGGTGTTCGCACAGGCGCTATGGCCCCAGGCCGTGCGCTACGGACGCCTCATCGGCGCGCTGCCCTTCGTCCGCCTGGTCGCGGTCACCGGATCCCTGGCGGTGGACAACGTCGATCCGCAGGCGGACATCGACTACCTGATCGTAACCGAGCCGGGCCGTCTCTGGCTTAGCCGCGCCTTCACCATCCTCGTCGTCCGGCTGGCGGCTACCGCCGGCGTGCCTCTCTGCCCCAACTACTTCCTCTCGCTAAACGCGCTGGCGTTTCAGGAGCGCAACCTCTATACCGCTCGCGAAGTGGTGCAAATGGTGCCTTTGAGCGGAAAACAAACGTACCGGCGCATGCGGCAGCTAAATGATTGGACCACGCGATTTCTGCCCAACGCCGATCACGCGCCGCGGCGCTGGTCTCCGCCACAACCCTCTCTACCGCGACGCCTGGTTCGAAGCGCAGCCGAAAGCGCGCTGCGTACGCCGCCCGGCGGCTGGTTAGAGCGCTGGGAAATGCAGCGCAAAATCGCCCGCTTTGCCAACGGCGATGGTCCCGAACAGATTGAAGCCGCTTTCTGTCCTGATTGGTGCAAAGGCCACTTCGACGGACACGGGCAGCGCATTTTGGAAGCCTATGCGCAACGGCTGGCGCAACTCGAAACTGATCGACTGACGTAAAGAAGCAAGCCACAGAGAGAAATTGCTATGAGCAAGATCCTTTTCGGACAGTCCTATTACCTGCGCTTTGATCCCAAATTATGGGAGGCTATGCAACCCTACCCACCGCTGGGGACGCTATACGCCGCCAGCTACATGCGCGAGGCCGGATATGACGTAGCCCTCTTCGACGCCATGCTCGCTGCCTCGGAAAAGGAATGGGCGCAGGCGCTGGATCGGGAACAACCGCAGTACGCCGTCATCTACGAAGATAACTTCAATTATCTCTCCAAGATGTGCCTTCTGCGCATGCGCGAAGCGGCGTTTACCATGATCGACATGGCCCAGAAGCGCAACTGCCAGGTCATTGTCTGCGGGTCGGACGCCACGGACCACGCCGAGACGTATCTACAGCAGGGCGCGGATTTTGTGCTGCTGGGTGAAGGAGAAGTAACCCTGGCCCAGCTCCTGGACAACCTGGACAGTGGTCAGGCTTCCGCTCTGGCCGAAATACAGGGTCTGGCCTACCACGTTGACGACCAGAGTCGATCGCTGCTGAAGGCGCCCGCCGCCCCCGGCGCCGTGCGGCGCAATCCACGGCGCCCGGATATCAAGGACCTGGACAGGCTGCCCTTCCCCGCCTGGGACCTCGTGGACGTCGAGCGCTACCGGCGTATCTGGCTCAAGCATCACGGTTACTACTCCATGAATATGGTAACCACGCGCGGCTGCCCTTACCATTGCAACTGGTGCGCCAAACCGATCTGGGGCCAGCGCTATAACACGCGCAGCCCTGAAAACGTGGTCGGCGAGTTGCGCTGGCTTCAGGAAACCTATGACCCCGATCACATCTGGTTCGCCGACGACATTATGGGCCTCAAGCCCGGGTGGTGGCAGCGATTTGCCCAACTGATTGAAGAGAGCGGCGAGCCGCTTCCCTTCAAATGCCTGAGCAGGGCCGATCTGCTGCTGCGTAGCGAGGAGGAAGTAAGCGCGCTGGCGCGCGCCGGTTGCGACATCGTGTGGATCGGGGCTGAATCCGGCTCCCAGAAGATTCTGAACGCCATGGAGAAAGGCACGCGCGTGGACCACATCTATGAAACAACGCGCCGGCTGCACGCTGCCGGCGTCAACGTTGGCTTTTTCCTGCAATTTGGCTATCCGGGCGAGAGTCGCGAAGATATTGAGCGCACGCTGCAGATGGTGCGCGACTGCCAGCCCGACGACATCGGCATGTCTGTTTCCTATCCCTTGCCGGGCACCAAATTCTACCAGAACGTAAAGGTGCAACTGGGCCAGAAACAAAATTGGACCGATTCGGCCGACCTGGCCATGATGTACCGCGGCCCGTTTACCACCGCCTTCTATCGCCAATTACACGCGGTGCTGCACAAGGAATTTCGCTCACGCAAAGCGATTGCCGCCTGGAAGCGCCTGCTGCGGCAGCCGCGCCAGATCCGCCGCCGGCATATGCGCGAGGCGGTGGCTACGGTCTATCGGCTGCTCACGCTGCCCCAGGCTCGCGCCCGTCTGGAGCGGTTGGCAGCGCAACCGCACGAAGCCAACATCGAAGCCGTGCCGCACATGAGTCTCGAAGAAGCGGCGCGCCCATCACAGCAACAGTAACGACCATCAGATAGCCCGACGACAACGCGGCACGAGGAATCACTGTATCATGGACATTCTACTGAGCCACGGTTACTTCATTGCGGAAGATGCACACGAACAGGAAATCATGAAGCCATACCCCACGCTGGGGCTGCTCTACATCTCTTCGCACCTCAAGCAGGCTGGCTTTCACGTTGAACTGTTCGACAGCACCTTCGAACGCATGGAGACATTTGCCCGCTACCTGCAGAAGCATCGCCCCGGACTCGTCGGCCTCTACTGCAACTTGATGACGAAGCACAATATCCTGCGCATGATAGCTCTCTGTCGCGATGTGGGCGCAACGGTCATTCTTGGCGGGCCGGAGCCCATCTCCTACGCCGAGCATTATCTGGCAGCGGGCGCAGATATCATCGTCGCCGGCGAAGGCGAGCTCACGTTGCAGGAACTGATCCCACACCTGGCGCGCCACGGACGGAACCGGCTGCACGAGATACGCGGCATCGCGTACCGTGACGAACGAGGTGGCGTAGCGCGCACCCCGCCGCGCCCACAGATTCAGGATCTCAGCGCGCAACCGTGGCCCGATCGCGAGTCCATTCCCATGCAAAAGTACCTGGACACCTGGAAAACCCATCACGGCATGAGCTCGGTGTCTCTGATTACAGCGCGCGGCTGCCCCTATACCTGCACCTGGTGCAGTCACACCGTGTTTGGTCACAGCCACCGGCGGCGAGCGCCACAGGACGTGGCCGAGGAGGTAGCCTGGATCAACGAAAGATATGATCCTGACCAGTTGTGGTACGCAGACGACGTTTTCACCATTGCCCACCGCTGGTTTGCCAGTTACGCAGAGGCCCTGAAAAAGCGCAACCTGTACATTCCCTTTGAGTGCATCAGCCGCGCCGATCGACTTGACAGGGAAGTGGCCGACACCCTGGCCGAATTGGGCTGCTATCGCCTGTGGATCGGCTCAGAGAGCGGGTCACAGCGTATTCTGGATGCCATGAAGCGCAAGGCAGACGTGAGCGATGTGCAGCAAAAGACGAAGATGCTCCAGGAGCGCGGCATCGAGGTCGGTATGTTCATCATGCTCGGCTATGAGGGAGAAGAGGTAGCGGACATCGAGGCTACGGTGGCGCATCTGAAAGAAGCCAATCCCGACGTATTCCTGACGACGGTTGCCTACCCCATCAAAGGCACACCCTATTACGAGGAGGTCCAGGAGCGCATCACCAGCGATTTGAGTTGGGAGCAGAGAACAGACCGCGACCTGGGGGTCACCGGGCGGCGCTCGCCTCGTTTTTACGAGCACGCCACCCGCTGGATGGTCAACGACGTCAACCTGCACAAGGCGCTCCGGCAGGGCACAAAGAACCCCCTTCGACTGGCAAAACTATACCTGAACGCTCGCCGCGGGCGCCTCGGCATGTGGCTGACCCGCGATCAGCGAGAAGAGGCCGGCAGCGCTGCCGGCGGGCGCGGCTGGGACGCCAGAGAAAGGGCGGCAGACGCCTGGTAACTGGCGGTGCGGCGCGCGCGAGGGTCAGTCGAGGCTCCCTCCAGGGCTACTCGAGAGAAATATTTGACGCATATGAAAAATTAATGTATGCTGATTATCGGAAGATTGCGCAGGTTCTGTTTGGGTAAATGAGAGACCACCGCCAGACTGGGCAAGTTGTGGCGGTTTTTTCATTAAGGAAAGCAGGCGGCGGATCATCCGTTTATCTAAGCTTTTAGTAGTAGGAGAGTTACAACAGATGGATGAACGCGAAATCGGCACCGTGAAGTGGTTCAACGACCAGAAAGGTTACGGATTCATTGCCCGCGAAGATGGAGACGATGTCTTCGTCCACTTCTCTGCCATAGAAGGCTCGGGCTTCCGCAGCCTGATGGAGGGTGATCGCGTCGAGTTTACCGTCGAATACAACGAAAAGGGACCCGCCGCCGCCCACGTACGTCGTATCCAGTAAACGGGACCCCCACTCGAGTATTCATAGAGGCGTCCAAGCGATCGTTTGGGCGCCTCTTTTGTTTTACTCCAGCCGCGTCTGATGCCGGCCCTCAACCCTGGCGCTTTTGACGCCGTTGCGCAACGTTACGACGAGCAGTTCACCGACTCGCGGCTGGGTCGCCTACTGCGCCGGCGCGTCTGGCGCATTTTGGGCGATCAGTTTGGGGCAGGCAGTCACATTCTGGAGATCGCCTGCGGCACAGGTGAGGACGCCGTGTGGTTGGCGCAGCAAGGCGTCACAGTCACCGCCTGTGACGGGTCGGGAGCGATGGTCCGCGCTGCGCGGGAGAAGGCCAGCAGGGCGGGCGTCGCGCACGCCGTGCGCGTGACACAGCAGAGCCTGCAATCATTGGCCTCGGACGCCGCGAGCGACCTGGACGGTCCCTTTGATGGCGCCCTGTCTAACTTCGGCGGTCTGAACACCATCGGCGATTGGCGAGAGGTCGGAAGCAGCCTGGCGCGGCTGCTGCGGCCCGGCGCGCGCGCCGTCCTGGTCCCTATGGGCCCCTTCTGCCCCTGGGAAATCGTATGGTACGCAGGCCACGGTCAGCTGTCTGAGGCGCTGCGCCGCCGGCGGCAACCGGCGAAAGCGCGCATCGGAGCGCACGTGATCCCCATCTGGTATCCGTCCGTACGCCGGTTGCGGGACGATCTCAAACCCTGGTTCCGATTGCTTCAGGTTCAGAGCCTGGGCCTATGGCTTCCACCCAGCTATCTCAGCCACCTCGTTGATCGCTTCCCCCGCGCTTTTTCGGCCCTGGAGCGGCTGGAGCAAGCGACGGCTGTTCTCAGCGGCGGGTGGGGCGACCACTACATCGCCGTCTTTGCGCGCACAGCGCTCCCCGCGCCCGGCGCCTGACACCCTATACTCGCTCCCCTTCCGCTTCCACGTCGACACCGGCGAACAGATCCCGCTCCCATACTCCGTCTTCCGGCGGCGGATAAGCCCGTATGAAGTACTCCATATTGAATATGCGTTTGCGCATCCACTCTGGCATCCAGCTGGCAAAACCGCCCCCGCCGCCGCCCTGGCTGCGGTGTTGGGCGCTGGCCTGCTGCTTGACCTCCCAGTAGGGAAAGATGTTGATGCGCGCAGTCAGATCGTCCATAGGACGCCCCAGCTTTGTGAAATCAATATCCTCGTTGCGGCCCATGCGCGTGGGATCCTGCCCGCGCAGTCGCATGATTAGAAGGTAGAACCGCAAATAGCGCCGGGGAAAAGCGGTGTAGTAAAGGCGTTGTGGCTGATAAGGATCCGGCCCTACATCAGGATATTTCTGCGGATCGCCCGCAGCGTGAAAGGCCGCCGTAGCAACCGTATGGGCCATAATGTGGTCAGGATGATAGTAACCGCCCATCTCATCATGCGTCAGCACAACCTGTGGGCGCAACTCGCGAATCAAGCGTACCACGCGGCAAGTCGCTTCGTCTTGATCGGCATTGACAAAAGCCTGTGGATGCTCATTGGCCGGATCACCGATATATCCAGAATCACGGTAACCCAGCATGTGCAACTGCGCGCCCAAGATCTCAATTGCGGCGTCCAGTTCTTCCCGCCGCACCTCGGCCAATCGGGCGCGCGCCTCCTCATAACCTTCTACCACCGAGCCAACAGCGCCATCGGTAGCGATGGCAATATGCACATCCACGCCGCTATGTGCATACATAGCCAGCGTGCCACCCGGACCAAACGACTCGTCATCAGGGTGGGCCAGAACCGCTAACAGGGTTTTCGAGTCCATAACAGTACGATCTCTTTCTATTACCTGGAATTTTGATGAAAATTGACCATTGCCGACAGCATTAGCGCCGCAGGCACAGATTTCAGGGGATGCCGCGCACGCGGCAGAACCAGCAATGCGCCGCCGGGAACCACCCGGCTGAGTCGCGCCGCTTCGGGCAGCGGCACCAGTTCGTCGCGATCGCCAACGCTGACAAGAACAGGAATCTGCACGCGCCGCGCCATCTGGTCCGTCACCCCTTCTTCTGCCAGCAGACCGACGAGGTCAGCCGCCTGGCGCGCCAGCGGACGCCAGCGGCTGCCGTGTTCGCGCGCCAACTGGTCGGCGTATGCCGGCGCCGCTTCCGCCAGCGTCTGCGGATCAAGCTGCTGGTGCATTTTCTCCACGGCATCGCCTGTCCAGTAGAACTTCGTAGCGTGCATCATCAACGTTTGCACGCGTTTGGGCTGGTTCAGACAGAGCATCAGTCCCAGGTAGCCACCGAGGCTGTAGCCGGCAACGTGTACCGTCTCGATCTCCAGAAAATCGAGCAGACCGCTCACGTCCTGCACCAGGCGTTGTGGCTCCAGGTGCATCTGGCTGTTCTCGGAACGACCGTGCCCGCGCAGATCCATGAGTATCACACGGTAGGAAGCAGCCAACGGATCGATAAAGGGTCGCCACTGGCTGCTGATGGCCCCCAGCAATCCCGGCAAAAGCAGGAGCGCGGGCGACCGGCTGTCGCTTCCATATTGTTCGTAGTAAATCAGCGTGTCATCATCTGCGCGCCACGTGGCCATTTTGTTCTCCTTCGTTCGGTTGCGTGCAAAAAGTGTCTTTTAACCTGGACGGGTCCCTGGCGCAAGGGTCAGGCCTGGTCGCCGAGAGCAACGGCGAAGCCAACCGCGTGGCTGGCAGTGTGCGAAATGCTGATAGACCAGCGGGTGAGCCCCAATTTCTGCGCCAGCCGCTGCGCGTCGTCGTGTAACACCAATTCCGGGCGACCGCGACCGTCGCAAACCACCTCTATCTCCGTCCAGCGCACGTCGCCAATGCCCGTCCCCAACGCTTTGCCCACGGCCTCTTTGACCGCGAAGCGGCCCGCCAGGCGCTCAGCACTCCCCTCACAGTAAGAAAGCTCCTGGGAGGTGAAAAAACGGCGGTAGAAACGGTCTCCGTGTCGTTCGGCAGCGCGGGCGATGCGCGCCACCTCAATCATGTCTACGCCAACGGACAGCATATCACTCCGGGAAAACGCCGGTCAGTCTACTCATCCGCGCCATCTCCTTGCGGTGGCCCGGCGACGGCGATAGCAAGTTGCTCGCTACTCAGATATTTCTGCGCCGCAGCCTGCACCCGCTCGGCTGTGATCTCGGCAATCAGGTCTGGAAAACGCTGTAAATAATCAAGCCCCAGATCCAATAATTCCAGATCGCTGATGATACTCGCCAGCGCGTCATTCGTTTCCAGGCTAACCGGCAGCGAGCCTACTCGGTAGAGCTTTGAATCCTCCAGCTCCTCCTCGGGAACCGGTTCCTCTTGCATGCGCTCTATCTCCTTCAAGATACTGTCCAGGGCCAGCGTAACTTTATCCGGCGCAACACCGGTGCTGACGTACCATGGCGAAGGGCCAAGTCCGCCCTGCAACCGGCTGTAAGCATAGTAAGCCAGGCCCTGTTCTTCGCGCACTTTTTCGCCCAGTCGCCCCATCATACCGAAGACGCCCAGGATCGTATTGGCCAGGCTCAAATCCAGATAATCTTCTACAGAACGCGGGGGTCCCGGCAGGCCCAGCACGATGTCCGACTGCGTCTTATCGGCAATGGTCACGTAATCGCGAACTGTGGCCTGTGGGCGAGACACCGGCGCCAGCGGCGGCGCGGCTTCCCACTGCGGATTCTTCCAATCGCCCAGGGCCGCCTCGACTCTGTCCACTGCGTCCTGTGCGTCCACCGCCCCCACGATCGTGATGGCCATATTCTGTGGGCCATAATGGCGGGCGTGAAAGTGGATGAGATCGTCGCGCGTGATGCGCGCGATCGTCTCCGGATAGCCGTGTACGCTATAGCCGTAGGGGTGTCCATCGTACAACAACTCGCGAAATCGCAACCCGGCCATCTGCCGTGTGTCATTGGCGCGGATTTGCAGGCCGGTCATTATCTCGCCCCGCAACTGTTCTACCTCGTGCGCCGGGAATGTGGGCCGGCAGAGCGATTCAGTAAGAAGATCCAGAATGAGGTCCAGGTCTTCGGCCAGTCCCCCCGCGGAAAAGTCAGACAGGTGACGCCCACCGCTGAAATCAAGGCTGGCGCCAACCCCCTCCACCGCCTCGTAAATTTCTTCCAACGTGCGGCGCTCGGTACCGCGCATTAACATCCCTGCCACGTAGTCGGCAAGGCCGGCCTTCTCCCGCGGCTCGCTCAACGCACCGGCCCACAGGTAGCCCTCGACGACGACAGAGGCAACTGTGAAATTCTCGTAGACGAGCACCACAATGCCGTTGTCGAGGACGGCGCGGTGAATGTTCTCAGGACCTGGATAGGTCATATCTGGCATAATGTTCTCCGTTGTAGCATTGGCTGACAAACATCGGTCTCATCCAGCCTGCTTGACGTCGCTGCGCCTGGCGACAAGCAAAGTGAAATCATCCCAGCGCGGCGCATCGCCGGTATAGGCGTCGACGGCGGCGACCACGGCATCGCGAACCTCGGCGGCACTGTCCGCAGCCGCGCCTGCGATGGCTGACTTCAATCGTTCAACGCCGAACTCCTCAAGATCGGCGTTCATCGCTTCGGTCACGCCGTCCGTGTAGAAAACGAGTAAATCGCCGGCAGCGACCTCAATCAAAGCATCCTCAAGGGTGATATCGGAGATAACGCCGAGGGCAATACCATCTGTTGAGAGCTCCTGGAATGATTGCTCCTGCGAGCGATACCATAAGGGCGGATTGTGCCCTGCGTTACTGTAAACCATGCGTCCACTCTCCACGTCCAGCGCGGCGTAAAAGGCAGTGAGAAACAGATCGGTCTGGCTGTCATTCAGAATCAGATCGTTGGCCCTGCTCAAGGCCGTTGCCGGGCTGCGGTCGCTGATAGCCACACTGCGAATCATGGTGCGGCTCAGGGCCATAAACAAAGCCGCAGGCACACCCTTATCCGCCACGTCGGCTACGACCAGAGCCAGTTGCGCGGTCGCATTGGAGTCCGGCAACTCAAAAAAGTCATAAAAGTCGCCGCCGACCTGGCGCGCCGCTTCGTAATGCATGCCGAATTCCCACCCCTCCGCCTGTGGTTCACCGGGGGGCAGCATACTCAACTGGATCTGCCGCGCCACCGCAAGCTCCTCCTCCAGCCGGTGGCGCTGGATTTCCTCTCTATGCAATCTGGCCTTTTCCATGGCAATCGCCGCCTGGTTGGCCATCAATTGTAAGAAGCGGATCTCGTTCTCCGCCAGGTGGCGCGGCTCGCGACTGTCCACGACCAGGGCGCCAATAGAGCGCCCGTCTGCAACCAGGGGAGTGACACAGGCCGCCTTAAATGTTTCCTGGGGCAGCCAATCGGCCATCCACGGCTTCAGTTCCCGAATCTCGATATCGGCATGCATGATCGGTTCCTGGGTGCGCATCACCCGCCCGGAACTGCTGCGCTCGTCCGCGGGCACTCGCCGCTGCGCGCGCACAGGATCCGAGCGCCAGCCAGACGCAGCCGCAAAACGCAGGTAAGCCGGATCCTGCTCATCAGGCAGCAATAGCGCTGCCGCATCCACCTGCAGCAAGTCACGCACCGCCTGCACCAGATAGTCCATCAGGTCGTCGAGGTCCAGACGCCCTAACAGCTGATTGCTAAAATCTAGCAGGGCCGCCTGTTCGTGAAGGCGTTGATCGCGCAACAGGTCATAGAGTCGCGCTCGTTCCACGGCGACGCCCATCTGGCTGCCAACGCTGCTCAATAAGGTCAGGCTGCGCGGGCTGAAGGAATCCCAACTGGGAGCGGCGACGTTGAGGATGCCTACAACGGTATCACCCGATCGCAAGGGGGTAGAGGCATGAACGACCAGTTCTTCCTTGTCTCCCGACGCCTCACCCAAGCGGCTGCAATGAACTTCGTTGTACGCCTCGTCCAGTTTTCCTTTCAGGCACAACGCCTGGCAGTCACAGCCTTTATGCCACGCCTCAGGATTGTCCAGGTCAAGCGCCGGTGGCAGATTGTGATGGGCCGCCAGCGTAAATTGTGGCCCCCACCATTTGTCCTCTGCTCGCGGATCGTGCAGAAATATCCAACCCGTTTCCAGACCCATCAGGGTCACCAGACGGGTAAGCGAACGCTCCAGCGCCGCGCGCAAATCCGCAGCCTGATTGAGTGTAACCGCAATCTCTTTGAGCGTCTTCAGTTCCTCGATAACTGGCTGCTGATCGTCAGTGGTCATAGAAGGTGAAGGTTAATATTCGCCAGGCGCGCCGTTGGAGCCGTCGCCTATGGGTATATAGCGACCGATTGTGCGGTTCTCGGGACGAAGATAACGCTGCCTGACGCGCTCAATATCGTCCAGCGTCACAGCGCTCAACGCCTCAAGCGTATTCTCAAACCAATGGAAGTCTCCGGCGACAATCTCAGACATTCCGATCATTTGTCCCTGTCCGGTAACGCTCTCGCCGGCCATTACAAATTGCGCCTTGGCCCGCTTCAGCGCTTTCTCCAGCTCTACCTGCGTAATCGGTTCGCTGGCCAACCGCGCCACGCTCTCTTCCAGCGCACCCTCAATTTCATCCAGAGAACGCCCGGGACGCGCCACGGCGCTGATTCGATAAAGGTAGGGATCGATTGTTGGCGTCATGGCGCCGTTGGCCGAGGCCGCCAGGTTGGAGGCCACCAGCGCCCTGTACAGGCGGGAACTCTTGTTGGACCCCGCCCCTGCAAAGAAACCGAGGCTACTGCCGCCGGCGAATGCCGCATTGAGCAACACCAACGGATAGAAGTCGGGGTCGGTTGCCGCCGGTGCGCGATAGGCGTGAACCAGGTAAGCGGTATCGCCAGGACCGCTCACCGTCACGCGCCGCTCGCCACGTTGCGCCGGTTCCTGTCGCGCGACCGGCTCCACGCCGTCCCCGGCGGGGATGGCGCCGAAATGGTCGTCGATGGCCTGCAACATCTCCTCGCGTTGGAAATCGCCGGCGACGACGACCACAGCGTTATTGGGAGCGTAGTACCGCCGGTAATAGCTGTACAGATCGTCCCGCGTCATCGTCAGCAGATCCACTTCGTCGCCAATCACCTCGTGGTGGTAAGGGTGAACGCGGAAGGCAGCGGCTGTCAGTTCCTCATGCAGTAAGAAGGTTGGCCGATTTTCATACATGTGTCGTTCCGACAGGATGACCGTCCGTTCCGCGTTCACGGCCTCGTCGTCCATGATGGCATTCACCATGCGATCGGACTCCAGTTCCAGCGATAGCTGAATCTGGTCCGAGGGCATCACTTCAAAATAGGCTGTGAAATCAATCCACGTGAAGGCGTTGAAGCGCCCGCCGAGGCGCGACACGGCGCGGTCAAGCGTGCCCGGGGGGAACTTGGGGGAGCCCTTGAACATCATGTGCTCCACCCAGTGGGAGGCGCCCGTCTGTCCCGGCTTTTCGTTACGGCTGCCAACACCATACCAGATCCAGAAACTGGTAACAGGCGCATGGTGCATCTCTTTCAAGACGACGGTGAGGCCATTTTCGAGAGAAGTTTTGTGTACAGGAAGGGTCATCGACATCTCCACTATTTTCGTGCAACGTCCAGCCGATTATAACGCGTCGGACGGCAAAGAGGAAAAACACCGTCTCCGCAATCTTACAGAGCGGCTTACAGTCTTGAGCGGGTTATTGACAACGGTACACTATTTCTTGACAATGTGTTCAGTAACATCAATAATTCGTCAGCTACATTCCCTTCCATTTGTGTGAGTGCAGAACCTTAACGTGTGAACCTAGCCGGGCTGCCGTGGAGCAGTGTCCGGCACCTATTGGAACAAGCCAAGGAGCAACCAATGAAACCCATATCACCGCCAAAACCCAGCTCTGAGCGCGAACCTTACCAGCCGCCGGCAATCATCTACGAAGGGAAGCTCTCTACGCGCGCCGGTACACCGGATGTCGACAGTAATCCTAACAGCCTGCCAGGCATCGATCCCGCGGACATCTTCGGCAACAGTTAGCATTCGAGCAAGAACTCGCTTCCGAGCAACAGTTCATTTCGATAACTGACCGTAATCATTCTTTACTGTTTGTTCTGCTCGAAGCCCTCGTCGTCGCCGTCCCAGCTTCATTCTCCTGGCAGTTAGAGGATCTCAGCTCAGAGTTCCCATTCTCAATTCAGCCAGCCGCCAGCGTTCCGCTGGTGGTTTATGTTGCCAAATGACCGTTCTCGGGCGTCAAGGAAGCGCACCCGGGCTGGGAAAGGGCCAGGCCCGAAAATCCGCGTTGCAGTCATTCGTATCCTGCCAGTAGGGATACCGCTCCAGGCTGTAGCCGGCTGCCGGTAGCAGCGAACACGAGATCAACCCTGGAAACGCGCCGGCGCCATAGGCTACAGCATCCACGACGTGGCCCTGGGCATCCCGCAGCCACACTTCATCTCCCTCATTGCCCAGCTGCAGAATTGCGGCAGGATCCCCCCATTCAGCCACGTCGAGCAACTCCGGAACCGCCGGATCGCTGTCCACAATTTCGAAGTCGGGCAGGAAACCAAACTGGGTCTGAAAGCCGCTCGCGGTAGCAGCGATGACCAGTGCTGATTGCCCCGGCAGTACGGCGCCCGGTGGGAAACGACGCATGTCCTCAAAGTCATCGGGACTCAGCGCGTCGCCGATCAGCCAGTGGCTTAAATCGACTGCTTCCGAACCAGGGTTAGCGATCTCGATAAACTCAGCATCGTCGGAGCCTACCGGGTCATACATGATCTCACTGATCAGCGGTTCGCTCGGCGGAATGAAGTGATTCTGCAGGAGTACCGGAAGCAACACGCGGCGGGGCCAATCCGCTTCAAACAGGCCCAGCAGGTAATGGTATAGGTCGTCAGACTGAACCTGTATCGCCACCTCGCGGTTCCCCTTGCTGGAGAGCTCCGTGCCGTTCAGGCTGCCCACGTGCACCCACCCACGGCCCCCAATCTGCGCCAAAACCATCTTGTTGTGCAGGCCCATACCGCTGGGGTTTGCTCGCTCGCAGCGCAGCTTCAGATGCTCCTCGATCGCGATCGTGTTGACGTAAAAGCACGTCGCCCGATTGCTCAACGGGCTGTTCTCATCATCGTACAGCGCATCCAGGAGCAGGCGGACACGCGCTCCGCGGCGTGCAGCGGCGACATATGCTTCAAGTCGCGGATTCGGATCCCGTAAGGCATCGCTGTGCGCCCCACCCCAGTGAGGTTGCTCCTTCAGCTGCTGAACCACAATCGTGTCGCCGCTTCCCGCCCGGCTCAGAAGTCGTAGCAACCCTCGCTGCCTGTGAAGGCTGTTCTCCGGCGACTGTATAACCTCGAAGCCGAACGCTCCTGAGAAAGAAACCGCATCCGGAAATTGAACGGTATACGTCGTACCACCGGTAGCGGTTATGGGCGCAAACCCCACAGCAGGAAGACCGTATTCCGCATGGTGCTCGCTCCAACGCAACAGATCGCGGCGCCGTTCCGGTGCAAAGTCGTGGGCGAAAATCGCCTGCAAGCGGTCCACGACCGCGGGCGCATCTGTGACCAGCAACACACCACGACGGCCCCAGGTACCGTCGGCCTTATCATCGTAAGGCAGGCTGTGCGGACTCAGATTCTCGCTGCTTATGAGAGCATAGGCATCATCAATAATCACAAACTTGGCGTGTAGATAGCGGTAGCGGTCCTGGATAACTTGAGCGTCATCTCGTATCATAAACCAGCAGGCGCCGCCGGCGTTCTCCAGGCGCTGGCATACATAACGTTCCTGATCCGTTACGCCACCTACCGGATCGCCCTCCAGCAAAACGGTTACGTCCACCCCCCGCCGGGCGGCATCGACCAGCGTCTGGGCCACGCCCAGATTCTCGAAGGTCAGCGCCTGAACCCGGATACTTTCCGTCGCCATACTGAGCTGGCGCACCATCGTTTCATAGGCATTATCAGGGGCCACAGCCACCGTGACAGTCGCCGTCTGCGTGATCGCCGACGAGGGATAGAAGTCGCTCATGTTCCAGCCCGGATAGCGCACTTTGCGCCCGGCGATCACGTCTTCGCGCGCCTGCGCCCAGTCCGTGGCGCGATCGGTGTCCGGCGCGGGCCACCAGCGATGCAGCTCGGGTCGACGGTAAAGGATCTGCCCCTCCTCGGCGAAGAGCGTGCCCGAGCGATACGGTTGCACCGCGGGCCCCTGCCACCCCGGTACCGTCACCTCGCCATCCTCGTACACAAGGACATCTGCCGCGCTACCGTCCGGCTGTAACAAAATGATCTCATCACCCTCGTTGGCAAATCCCGGCCAATTGGAAAGTACGACCTCTGGCGCAAAACCAAATTGCCGTCGAAAAGCAGCCTCGTCCCGCGCCAGCCAGGCGGCGTCACCGGCGGCAAGGCTGAAATCGCTTGGAAGGGCCACGGAGTGGCTACCGTCGCTGAGCTGCCAGCCCGCCAGATCGACGCTTACCCGTCCCACATTGCGCAGGCGTACCGCTTCGTCGGCGTCGTTCGCTTCGTAACCGTCGTAGAGCGCAGCATCGATCAAAATCTGCATGTGAGGACTGACCATGACCTCGCTAACCGCCAGACTTCTATTGTTGCTCACATATACTTCCTCAGAGGAGGTTGTCGCAGTTGCCGTGTTCGTAATGACGCCCGCGAGCTCGGTAGCCAGGGTGACCGTCAGCTCAAAACTGAAATGTGCAGCACTGTCCACCGTCCCTACGGGCCAGACGAGTATGCCTGGCCCCGGCTGTGACAGGCGCAGTCCGCTGCTGTCGGCGAAGTAAGCGCTGCCCACGGGCATAACGTCCGTGAGTACCACATTTTCGGCGGCAAGGGCGCCGGCGTTGCTTATGACTATGCGATATGTCAGTGGGCGTCCGGCCTCCACCAGTGCGGGCGCTGATTTGCGTACGACAAGGTCGGCTACATTGGATGAAACCGTCCAGCCAACGTTCGGTTGGCCTGGCGTACCATTAATCGCATACCCGGCGGCGTCGTGCGCCACGTGCGTCTGGCCGTCGTGGTCTCGCCATCCCAGGTCGTCATCGGCTGCCTCGGGCGCAACGCGCTCCATGCTACGATAGCCTGGTGAGCCCTCCCCGGCGGGCCAGCCGCCTGCGCTGCCATTAGCCGTATCGATCATCCGCCCCGCATTATCCACCAGAAACAGCGCCTCACCGGCATTGTTCAGCCCGCCCGTGTAGATTTGATCGGCGTCGACGTCGCTCACAGAATCGTCGTCCGTCCGTTCCAGAAGAAAGAATTCGCCTGCCCCAATCGCACCTACTAGAGCGACGTCCACGTCACCGCTACTGTCGTACAGTCGCCAGCCCTGCAACGACACCGTTTCCGCGCCCGCATTATACAGTTCAATCCACTCGTCGCTGCTGCTGGCGCGCGTGCCCCCCCAGGCGACTTCGCTAATGACCACCGGCGGCACCTCACCCGCAGCTCTCGCCCGGTGTGACAGGGCTCGCACGCCGCCCAACAAGACGGCAGCTACGATCGCCGAAAGTATGAGCCCGCGTAAACGCCGCGGCACGAGTCACGACCCTCCTGAAAAACAACGCCCACACGGGACGCCCCTTCCCCGTCTGACGTGTGGGCCGACCAACCGACAGAGCCGCCGAAACTGCTTCCTCCTTCCCATATTCGGCGGCTCCAGCGCCAACTCGGCGCCAGTGTCCTACTCGCCTCCCTCGCTACTCAGCATGACCGCAATTCCATCCTCTTCCACCGTCATATTCACCGTCACTGATGGCATATCTGGACCCTCGAACACGATCATGGCCGAATCTTCCTCCATGAGTAGTTCCTGTCCATCCGCATAGCCCAGTGCACTCATCTCCGCCTGATAGAAGCTGACAGCTTCTTCCAGACTCGTTTCCACGCTATAGCTGGTGAAGCCGCCGAAGGTCGAGACGTCAGAAGCCCCTTCCATAACCGGAAACTCCGAGCTGCCTTCCCCGCAGCCCTCCGGAATCTCAATGGCAAAGGATGCTCCGACGTCCAACACGTCATACTCCATGTGGACCGTGCCTTCCTGCTCGCTACCCTCATCCAGGAAATCCATGGAGCCCACTCCCTCCATTACCATGCGCACCACGTAGTTGTCCTCTCGCGAAATATAGAGATCGCCACTCACGTCACGCAGATCCTGAACGTCTTCGGCCATCTCTTCTTCCGTAAAGTGATAGTGATCCACCGCCTGTCCATTGAGCGTATCCTGCCCCACGTACTCCAGATCATCTAACTCTTCCAGAATTTCTTCAGCATCCATGAGATCGCTAAATTCATCTACGCCCTCGCTCATTTCGCCGGCGCCGCCTGAGACACACCCAAACCCGGGCAGCACGGTGTAGGTGGTGCCTTCGACCTCTGCGAAAGAGATACTGGCATCTTCCGGCAAAGTGCCGCTATCGTCCCAAAGATCCCCTTCGAAATACATCGTCATGCTGGACGCCGGTGGGTCCACGATTCGGGCGCTCTCCATGCGCAGGACGCCTCCGGCATCCGAATCTGCGGCATCGAAGCGCATGCTCATATTGATGCGGTACGAATTGTACTGCTCAAGAGCCGCAGTCAGCGACTGAATGTCGGGCGAGGTGTCAGGCGCCTCGTCACCGTCCCCAGCAGCACCCTCGTCGCCATCCTCAGCAGACGCCGTTTCACCAGGCGGCTGCGATTCGTCACTTTCCTCCACGGCGCCACTCTCCTCCACTGCGCCGCTCTCCTCTGCCGGCGGCGACTCCGGTTGCTCGCCTGTAACCAGGCTGCAGGCCAACGCAGGAAGGCTCACCAGGAGGCCGAGTATAAGGAACCATCGAACAGGGGTAATACGCTTGCTCATCTGTTTAATCCTCCTAACGCTCCCAACCGCGACTGACAAAGAAAAGGCGCGAAGCGACGTGATGGCGCTTCACGCCCGGATACTCGTTTCAATTTAGAAATGAAATCGTCTCAGGTATCACACGCGTTCCACCCGAAACGGTCGATGCCTACATCGTGTACGACTCATCCACGTCCAGCACCACGGCCTTACAATCGGACTCGGCTTCCACACGTTCCGCCCACGCTGCGGCGTCTTGTTCAATGAGAGGCCAGGTGTTGAAGTGCACAGGAATAACCGTCTTGGGTTTGATGTAGTCTAGCGCCAGCAAAGCATCGTCGGGCCCCATCGTGAAATTATCGCCAATGGGTATGATCGCCAGATCAATTTCATCCGCCCGTCCAATCAGACCCATGTCGGAAAACAGCGCAGTGTCCCCGGCCAAATAAATCTTCTTGTCGTCGGCCGAGATGACAAAGCCTGCCGGATCGCCGCCATAGGATCCATCCGGAAGTCCGGAGCTATGCAACGCGGGGGTCATCTTGACGTAGCCGCAATCGAACTGATAACCGCCGCCGGTGTTCAGGGCATGTGTGTTATCGTGGCCCTGAGCGTTGATCCAGTTACAGACCTCAAAATTGCCAATAACCAGGGCGCCGGTGCGTTTGGCGAGAGCAATCGTATCGGCGATATGATCGTTATGCCCGTGCGTCTGCAGGATAAAGTCTGCCTCGACGTCGTCAACACTCGTTTTCGCCGCCGGATTATTGCCGGCAAAGAAGGGATCGACGACCACCTTCAAACCATTGATGTCCAGCGAAGAAGTTCCGTGCCCATGCCAGGTAACTGTAATTGTCATTCAAACCTCCTCAAAGGCAGGTGCTAATGGGTTACAGTCGAATGTAAAACTTGAGGCAGGAGCGTCATAACGCCTCGTCCCACCCCAGCGATTTCAAGTATAGCCTCCGTACGCCCCCCGTCAAACCAGAAGAGCGCGGCGATAACGCCGCGCTCTTCTGCCACAACCACAACTTGGGTTGAGGATTACAGGCCCAGTCGCGAGGCAGCCTGCCTGCACAGACTCGCCCCCCCGGCAGCCAACCACTCCTGAACGGTACTGCTCTCTGCGTGACCTGCCTGGATATCTTCGTAGATTCCTGTACTCCAGACGTAGTAGCGCTGCGTTTCGGGCACCCACTGGTCCCAACTGCCGCCCGCTGCCACGTGACCGCCGTTGTAACCCGCGAATGCCTTCCCGATGTCTCCGTTCGTCTGGTTCAGGCGCTCGACGAAGTAGGCCAGTCCGCGTCGGGCGTTTGTCTCTGGATCTTGCATGTTTTCTTCCGCGCCGAAGTGAAAGGGCATGACCTGAAAGAGGCCCTGGGCGCCGGCGCTGGATACCGCATTGGGATCGCCGCACGATTCGATTTGCATGATGATAGCCACAAGGTTGGGATCCAGGCCGTGTGCTGACGCCCAGGCCACAATCTGTGGCTCCCAGTGGCGCACTTCTGGAGTGAAAACGGGCGACAGTTGGCCGGAAACAGGTGCAGGCGGCGGGGCCGAGGATTCCTCGCTAGCCTCGCTGCTCACACTACCGGCGCCGGCCTCCGCCTGAGCCACTTGCGCTGCTGTTTCTTGCTCGCTGGCCATCGTTGCCGCCCCGTAATCCGGACGTAACGACACGAGCAGCGGAACGATCAGCAGGAGAACGCTGGCCAGGATGAACAGCATCCGTCGCTGCACGACATTTGAGCTTTTCTGTTGCTCGGGAACCTGGACGAAGGGCGTCTGTACTTGCGCGTATTGCGTGTAATATTGGTCGTAGTAAGCCATTTAAGCACTCATTCAAAGGATTGGGGTTGATATGGTCGTCTGGGCCTCTTTAAGCGGTGCGGCGACCGTGGCCATTGAGCGTGTCTGCGCTGCGGCGCGCCCCGGGAATCGGTGGGCGCTGGCGCACGCGGCTGTTCTTGCTCCTTGTGCGCGGTTCGGGGCGCGCGTCGACGGTACGCGTTTCCTCTTCGCGTTCCTCGACTCGTCGGATGCCCTTGCGCGCGCTCATCCCGTCATCTTCCGCCTCGTAGCGACGGTTTCGCGCCAGGAAGTCCGGCACTTCATCGCTGGTGGGAACGACGTCGACGCCGGCAAAGGTTTCACTCACCCCAGCTGAGCGAATTCCCGCTGTGCGCGCACCGGCCGTCAAGTTCGCCGGGCGCTCGCGCAATGGCTGACCGCTGGGCAGTGACAGGCGGCGCGAGTGACCGCTATTGCGGTCGGAAAAGCCAAACTCTAGCAGGTGGCTGCCCGCGACGGTCAGAGCGCCGATAAAGAGAATTCGAGTCAACCATACCAGCACGGCGACAAACACGGGCACCAGTTGCAGTAACTGACCCCGGCTGAGGACTTCGTTGCCAAAATCGTGACTGATGAGCGTCAGGGAAACGGCCCACCACGTCATCAAGGCGTTCATTGTTGCGCCCAACAGCCAGGCGCCCATCAGGAACCACACTTCTCGCGGTTGCTCACCGTCGTTTTCCGGCGAAAAGAGGCGCACCAGCCCGGCAAAATCGATGGCGCAAAAGGCAAGCGCCAGAATCGATGCCCAGCGCACACCGGCAAATGCCACTGGGCCCAGCAAATTGTCCAGCGCGTATCGTGTGGTGTCGAAGTTAAATATCTCGAAAGCGAACAGCGCAATCACCAGAATGATGGCGATCACCGCGTGGCGCGGGAACTGCAGACTGTACCCCGAAAGGCGCCCCAGAACGCCGTCCTCAAACTGTCCCTGGAACATCTCCTGTTTAATCATCCGTTACTTCCTCCACGGTGTGTGCTTGCGGCCCGGCGGCACGGTCCAGACCGCAGAAGTTGATAAAGGGCTCTCTGTACACCTCCCACGGCTCCGGCTATGTGTCCGGCTGTTTATGAGAGGGGGCGGAGCCGAAGAGGGTCGCTGCTCTCCGGCTCCGCAGTTGGGAGGGTGTAGAACACTTGTTCTATACATGGAGAATAGCACAAACGTTCTGGGGTGTCAAGGTCGATTTTTGGGGATTCTGGGGATGCGCATGGTGGGAGCCGGTCCGTTCTGGTCCCCTCAGGCCAGGTGTGCTTTCACCGCCTGCCCCACGTTAAGGGGAATGCCGGGGACGGAAGCGATCTCCTCAGCCGTGGCCTTGCGTATCTCATCAAGCGAGCCAAAATGGTCCAGCAACAATTTGCGTCTTTTGGGGCCCACGCCCGGGATGGCGTCCAGTATCGAAGCTGTGCCCACTTTGACGCGACGCTTGCGGTGCCCACTGTTGGCGAAGCGGTGCGCCTCGTCGCGAACTCGTTGCACAAGATATAACGCTTCTGAGCGCCGGGACAGTCGCACCGACAGATCCTGGCCCGGTACGAACAACTCTTCTTCTTGTTTTGCAAGCGCTGCCAGCGGCACCTCATCTTGCAGGTCGAACTCCGCCAGTACCTCCTGAGCCATGCTCAATTGGCCCTTGCCGCCGTCGACGATGAGCAGATCCGGAAGCAGCGACCACGCTGTTTCCTTTTTGATGCGCCCGATCTGGCTTGGATCGGTTAACTCTCCCGCCATGGTGTCTTTGTAGCGCCGCAAACGTCGAGTGAGCACTTCGCGCATGGCGCCGTAGTCGTCATTTGTTACCGTGTGCACGTTAAACCGGCGATAGTCACTCTTGCGCGGTACACCCTGCACAAAGACGACCATGGAACCCACCGTGTGTTGCCCGTGCGTGTGGCTGATGTCGTAGCACTCGATGCGCGCCGGTGGCGACGGCAAGTCCAGGGCCTCCTGAAGCTCGCTCATCGCTTCCACCTGGCGTGAGCGGTCGGTGGCCCACTGCTGGCGTAACGTCTGCAGGGTGTCGTGGGCGTTGTTTGCCGCCATTTCCACCAGCGCCTTTTTCTTGCCGCGCCGTGGCACCTTTATGGCTACCTTCTGTCCCCTTTTCTGCTGCAACCATTTCTCAATGATGCGCGCTTCTTCGACCTCGTGCGGCAGAAGCACTTCCTTCGGAATGTGCGCCGCGTCATCGTAAAATTGGGTGACGAACTCCTGCAACACCGCCTCATCTCGCTCGTCCTCGGTCCCTTCCAGCAGGAAATACTCGCGACCGATCAATTTTCCGTGTCGAATAAAGAAGACCTGCACGCAGGCATCCCCCTGCTCTCGAGCGAAGGCAATCACATCCTGGTCTGTGTTGGCGGCGGCGATAACTTTCTGCTTTGCCACTACCTTCTCAATCGCCTGCAGCTGATCGCGGTACTCGGCCGCTTCCTCGAATTCCAGGTTCTGTGCGGCAGCCTCCATCTTCGCCTCTATCTGGCGCACAATCTGCTCTGACTTACCTTCGAGGAACTCCATCAGCTGCCGGATCATGTTCCGATACTGCTCTTTACTCACGGCGCCGATGCACGGCGCGTTGCACAATTTAATATCGTAATAAAGGCAGGCGCGTTCGTCCTGACCCGTAATCGTGCGGTCGCAGGTCAGATAGGGAAAAATCTTACGCAGCAGGTCCAGCGTCTGGTGCACGGCCCACACGGAGGTAAAGGGTCCGAAATAGCGCGAGCCATCACGCACCATGCGGCGGGTTACGGTCACCTTGGGGTAGGGATCGGCCCAATGCACTTTAATGTAAGGGTAGCGCTTGTCATCCTTGAGCCGCACGTTATAACGAGGCTTGTGCTTCTTGATCAACGTCATTTCCAGCAACAGCGCCTCGAGTTCCGAATCGGTCGTGATTATTTCGACGTCGTCAACCTGCCGGCGAAGCAGCCTCGTCTTGTAGGAATCGACGTTCTGCGCAAAGTAAGAGCGGACGCGCGACCGTAAATTGACCGCCTTCCCAATATAGAGAATTTTGCCGTCCTTGTCCTTATGCAGGTACACGCCGGGGCGTGACGGTAGATTGTCCAGAATCTCCTGAACCCGTTCAGATGGTGTAAAAGCCATAGTTCATCAGTCACATGCTTGTGCACTTATGTCTATTTTAGCAAACGATAGTAAGACGTGTGTAATCTTAATTCGCCGATATGGTAGAATCCACATATGAAACTGGAACTGACGCTGGACGAGGCCGGAAGCACGCCACTGTACCGCCAGTTATACACGCAGCTTCGCGAGCAGATCTTGCATGGAGAGTTGGCTCCCGGAAACAAATTACCGCCAACGCGCGCATTGGCGCGGCGTCTTAATCTGGCGCGCGTTACCGTCATACAGGCTTACGATCAGCTGCAGGCCGAGGGCTACGTACGCAGCAAGCGCGGCGCGGGCACCTTCGTCTCCGACAAGCTGCCGCTCGAAGCGCAGGATCACGAAGACATCTCCATAGGTCAGGGCACAGAGTTATCCGGCTGGGGAAAACGACTCCTGGAAATAGATGGTCGTCGCCAGCAGGCGTCCGAACCAGGGCGCTTTGACATCGACTTCGGTTTCGGACGCTCGTTTCCCCACATCTTTCCCTATGATGTGTGGCGCAGACTACTGGCCCGCTATCTCAGCACCGACGACGTGATGCTATCCCGTTATGGCTCTGTAGCCGGTTTCCACCCTCTGCGTGAAGCGATTGCCGATTACCTGGCGCGGCTGCGCGGCGTCGATTGCCAGCCAGACGAAGTGGTTATCGTCAACGGCGCACAACAGGCGCTGGACATCCTGTCCCGCCTGCTGCTGGAGGCCGGAGACGAGGTACTGGTGGAGACGCCAGGCTATACCGATGCCTTCGACATCTTCCGCGTCTATGGCGCCACGTTGGCGGCCCTGGCAGTTGACGAACACGGTTTTCCCGTGGAGGCAATTCCGCCCGATTCAAAGGCCAGGCTGGCCTTCGTCACGCCGACCAACCAGTTCCCACGCGGCGGCGCCATGCCTGCGCGGCGCCGCCTGGCACTGCTGCAGTGGGCGCGCGAGCGGCGGGCCACGATCGTCGAAGACGATTATGACGGCGCGCTGCGCTATGAAGAACAACCCTTAGCCGCCCTGCAGGGGTTAGACGAAGAAGGACGCGTCGTCTATCTTGGCACCTTCTCCAAAGTCCTTTTCCCCGCGCTGCGCCTGGGCTACGTCGTGCTGCCGCCGCCCCTTCTGCACCCGTTCATTCACGCCAAATCGATCGTAGACCGCGGCGCGCCAACCTTGACCCAGGCTGCCGTCGCCGACTTCATCCGCGAGGGTCATTTCGAGCGCCATCTGCGCCGTCTGCGCAAGGAGTATGGGCGGCGTCGCGCTGCACTGGTGCACGCGCTGGACGCTCAGCTCGGTGACACCGTTTCCTTCGCCCACGAACCCGCCGGCCTGCACGTTATGCTCTACCTTGATCGGGCCTTCGACGAGGATAGCGTGGTGCAATGCGCCGCGGACCAGGGCGTGGGCGTCTACCGCGGAGCGCCATATCATCTACAGCAACCGGCGCCCCCATCCATTTTGCTCGGCTTCAGCGGGCTGGCGGTAGAAGAAATCGAAGAAGGTGTTCGCCGGCTGGGCCGTGCGCTGAACAAGTGCCTGCCTGCCGCCGCGTAAGCGCCCATACAAAAAGCCTTACTCCT
The DNA here is from genome assembly GCA_048620455.1 of Chloroflexota bacterium. Taxonomy (GTDB): domain Bacteria; phylum Chloroflexota; class Anaerolineae; order Promineifilales; family Promineifilaceae; genus JAAYYY01. Next base: position 32,174 of record JBMCFH010000010.1, read on the forward strand.
CCACGAAGAGTAAGGCTCTATAGTCGGGGCAGCCGGATTCGAACCGACGACCTCACCGACCCGAACGGTGCGCGCTACCAAACTGCGCCATGCCCCGGTAAGGCCCATAAATTATAAAACAAGACGGCCTGATTGGCAAAAACGCATACGCCCTTTTTACAGGCGAGCCACAAACAGCGCCTTCTCTCGCGTGATGGCGATTTCACCCTCTGCCGCCAACCGCTGCTTAACCTGCTCCACAAAACCGGCCAGTTTCAAGCCCGTTAGCTTACGGCTGACGGCGCCTTCGGATCGCACGTAGTCCACGATGGGCTTCACCTCTCTGAAGAGCAGAACATCTTCAAAGGGCAACACGGTTACCGAGGCGAACCACTCCGACAGCAACCGCTTGCCATTTTCCAACCCAAACCGCTCGCTGTCGCCTCCATACACTTCGTCGGGCAAGTACGGACGAACGAGCTCCTCTAGCTCGTGCAAATGGCGCCGTCCGCCCGCCGACGTGTAGAAAATCCCTTCCTGAGCCAACACCCGGCGCACCTGCGCCAGGCATTTATCGGGGCGCGGTAAATGGTCCAATACGCCGAGGGCCACCACTACATCGCGGCAGGCGCGTGAAAGAGGCAGCGTTTCGGCATCAGCTACCAGAAACGCAATGCCCGGCTGCCCGGAATTGTGACGTACGTGCCCTTGCGCAGCCTTAACCATCGGCAGCGACAGGTCAGAAAGAGCCAGCCGCACGTTCGAGGCCAACTGGTGCCGGTTTTGCCACCATAGCTGTCCCGAGCCGCACCCAATGTCCAGAAGTCGCGCCTCTCGCGCAAGCTCCAGATGGGCAAATACCCAGTGGAACCAGGCGACGCTACTGGTGCCATAGCGATCCTGAATGGCGGTCCGTGTGTCCAGCCCTTCTTCGCTGGCGTATTCTTCTTCAGTCAAATATTGCTTGTCATCTTGCTTCGACATGTGGCCGGCCCCCACAGCTTAAAAGCTGCCCCTAACCATGCTGCTCGAGAAATTTGCGCACCGAAGCAGCAACTGACACTTCTTCGGCGAGCACAGCCTCCTCGTACTCGCGCGCCCAGCGGTTAATCAGCGGTCGCGCCTGATGCCACTCGGTATAGAAGATTTCCACCAGCGGCCCGCCGCCCCCCAGGTAGCCCTCTTCCTCGAAATCGCGCGCCGCCCGGCGACGGTCGTAGGGCAGGCGCACGATCTCCGCCTGCCACTGCCCTCCACGCCAGGTGACCTGCGCATAGCTGATGCGCGGATCTCCGTCGAACGACGTACCCGCCGACCCGGAATTAACGATTAGCGTCTGGCGCCAGCGGCGCAACAATGGCTTGTGCGTGTGCGCTGTACAAAAGACGGCGGGCGATGGCGCCACCTTCTCAGCCAGCTCCCACTCCGGCGTGTGCGGATAGATGCCGTCGCGCTGTCCCTGCATGGAACCGTGCGTCACGCGCAATACGCTTCCATCCGCCGCAGATACTTCCAGACAGCGCGGCAGAGCGGTCAGATCAGGGATGCGCCCGTCGAGCTGCTCGTAGGTCCACCGCGAGCTCTGGTCAATATTCGTGCGCAGCCGGACCACGTCCTGCTGCTCCTCACGTTCCCAGCTCGCCACGTACTCCTCGTGATTGCCGCCCGTCAGCAGCCACCCGTCCCTGTCTCTACACTGCTGCACAAAATCCCAGCAAGCAGCCGAAGAAGGGCCGCGGTTGACCACGTCCCCATTCATGATTACCTTATCCGGCTCCCAGCGGCGCACGTGCTCCGCCACCGCTTCAAGCGCCGGGAGGTTACCGTGAACGTCTGACAGAACTGCAATCTTCATGACAGCCGGTAGACCTAGTACTCCTCTTCACGATTAACCACGTTCACCAGCGGCTCTCCGTTGAGATAACGGCGCAAATTATCTGCGAACAGATCGGTAGCACGCTCATCGTATTGCGGTGTGAAACCGCTGATGTGCGGGCTGATAATCACATTATCCATCTTCCATAGGGGGCTGTCTTCAGGCAACGGTTCTGTTTCAAATACGTCCAGCCCGGCGCCCGCAATGCGCCCTTTCTTCAGCGCGCGGACCAGATCCTCTTCCTTGATGATAGGTCCTCGCCCGACGTTAATCACAAATGCGGAAGGCTTCATCGCCCGGAACATCTCCTCATCAAAGAGGTGGCGTGTGCGCTCGGTGAGCGGTAGGGCAATAACGACGTAATCACACTCGGCAACCATCGAGCGCGTGGCTTCGCCCGGGTAAATACGCGCCGCCAACTCCCCGCTGGGATCGCCCACGTTGGCCATGGCATAATCAACATCTTCCAGCCGCTTCGCATCTCGCTTGGTAGCCAGCACGGTCATCCCGAAGGCGCGGGCCAACCTCGCAACCTCGCGACCGATGCTACCGTAGCCGGCGATACCTAGCGTCTTGCCGCGCAACTCATCTGGGACAAACGTCTCCCATCGGTTCTCCGCCCATTCGCTCTTGCGCTGGTAATCGAGCCAGCGCGGCACCCGGTTGGCCCAGGCCAGAATCTGAGCCATCACGTACTGGGCCATGTTGGTGGCATGGACGCCGCTGGCAGTCGTAATCACAATGTCGCTGTCCCACAGCGGATGGTTCCGGATGTGGTTTACGCCGGCCCAGTGGGTCTGTATCCAGCGCAAATTGGGCGCCTGTTCCGGCCGTGGTAGGCCAGAGATTGCGTAATAAACCTCGGCCTGGGTCGTCTTATCCTCCGGCCATTTCTTGTCCGGTAGGGGAAACTGCTCAAGCTCTATATCGGGTGAAACGGAACGGATCTTATCTAACAGGCGCTCCGGGAAGGGCGCCGTCACAAGAACATGGGTCATAACAAACCTCTTAAAGTGCGATGCTACCGTTGTCTGCTTAGATTTGCGTAAAAGTAGCTGGATTGATCATCCCCGCAACAAACGGGCAGAAGAAGCGAGTACACTCGCAGAGTTTAACACATGTCGGCCCGCCTGTCAGAGTTATGCAACTCCAGGGATGGTCCTTCCGTAGAGAGTAGTGATTGGAGTGAAAGTCAGCTGCAGATTCTATGATGGAGGTTGCTTATGAGTGAAAAACGGTTGGTACGTTCCCGAACTGATCGCATGTTCTTCGGCGTAGCCGGCGGCATAGCCCATTACCTTAACGTCGATCCGGTCCTGGTACGGCTCATCTTTGTGCTTATCGCCCTCGCCTCGCAGGGCCAGGTCTTGCTGGTATACCTCATCCTTGCAATCCTCATGCCTGAGGAAAAAGGGACGGCTAAGGCCAACCCTTTCGATGAAGATGAGATCGTGATCAAGGACAACGCCTGATCCCAAGTATTGCTACTCCACTCTGGTCGTTCTCCTGACTGTCCTGACCAGAGCAGTAGAAAGGCGACCGCGTGCGGTCGCCTTTTTTTATGTTGCCATGTAAACGGGTATAATGCCTTCATGGCTTCTCTCCTGCACAAAGTCCGCACCCTGATCAAAGCCAGCCTCCATGAGCTGGCCGATCGCGCTCTTCAGAAGAGCGATCTCGCCGTGTACGACGAGTATATCCGCCAGGCCGAACGGGAGTTGGCGGAGTTCAAACGCACCGTCGCGCCCATGTTGGCCCAGGTCAAAACAACCAGGCGAAGGCGGGAAGCCCTGGCGAACCAGGCGGCGGAGCTGGATGCTCTGGTAGACCATTTCCTTCTGGAAGAGAAGCGAACGCAGGCCATGGTCACGCAGAAGCAGTTGAGCTCCACCCTGGAACTGATCAAAACCTACGACGGCTCTCTGGAGCGGCAGGTTGGCGCGGCAGAGAAACTGCGCGACGTGGAGCACAAGCTCGAAGGGCGCCTGGCAATCGCCCGCCAGGAGCGGGAGGAGCTAGGCTTCCTACTGGAACTGGCGAAGGCGCGCGAGCTTTCCACGCAGGCCATGCGCTCGCTAGACTCGTTGATGGGCCAGGGAGATTCCGACGTAGCCCGCGCTGCCGAAAATATTCGCCAGCGCCTGGATCACGCCGACGCCGCCTGGGAAGTACAGGCCGGCAGCCTGGACAACCAGTTGGACGAAGCGATGACCGGCCTGGAGGTCGAGGCCGAACTGGCGGCGCGCATGGAACGGCTTGGCCTGGAGTGATCACCGCTCAGTCCGACACCCGATGACCACAGTGTCTCCCGAATCACCGCCCACGGCCCCTATCACCGTCGCTGGTCGCCAGGCCAACGTGGCTCTGGTCCACGACTGGCTTAACCAACTCGGCGGCGCAGAAGATGTACTGGAAACCCTCGTGGGCATGTTTCCCCATGCGCCCGTCTATACCTCCCTCTACTGGCGGCAAAAAATGCCCCAGCACTGGCAGCAGTGGGACGTGCGCACGTCGTTCATCGACCGTCTACCCCTGGCCCGCAAGCGCCAGCAACTCTACCTGCCCCTCTACCCGTTGGCTTTCGAGCAATTTGATTTCGGCGAGTATGACCTGGTCCTGAGCAATAAGAGCGGCTTCTGTCACGGCATCATTACCGGGCCGCAGACGGTACACATCTGCTACTGCCTGACCCCCACACGCTATCTGTGGCGCTATCACCAGTATGCGGAACAGGAGAATCTGGGGCGCTGGACGCGCCGGGCGCTCATCCCCTTTCTCACCTATCTGCGCATGTGGGACCGCCTGGCGGCGGCGCGCGTGGACCACTTCATCGCCATTTCGCAGGAAGTCCGTCGCCGAATCGCCAAGATATACGGGCGCGACTCGGTTATCATTTATCCGCCGGTGGACACAGAGCGCTTCCACCCGTCAAACAAGGTCGACGACTACTACCTGATGGTAGGTCGCCTCGTGCCTTACCGGCGCCTGGACTTGCTCGTCGAAGCCTTCAACCGGCTGGATCGCCCTCTGGTCATTGCCGGGCGCGGACGGGACCGCGAGCGTCTGGAAGCGTTCGCAGGACCCAACGTGACCTTTGCGGGTTACGTGCCGGACGACCAGTTGCCGGATCTGATGGCCCGCTGCCGGGCGTTCCTCTTCCCCGGCGAGGAGGATTTCGGCATTGCGCCAATCCAGGCGATGGCTGCCGGACGGCCTGTGATCGCCTATGCCGGCGGAGGCGCGCTGGATACAGTCGTCCCCGGTACCGGCGCGCTGTTTGCCGAGCAATCGGTTGCTGCTATCATCGACGCTGTACAGTCGTTCGACGCGACCGAGGTTGATCCGGACTTCATCCGGAGCCATGCCAGGCAGTTCGACACGGCCGTCTTCAAGAAACGACTGAATCAGTTCATCACGAGTCGATTGAGCAACGAATGGAGTTGAGAGCGTACTGGCGAATCCTGATGCGGCGCTGGCCCCTGGTGCTGGTCCCCGCTCTGGTCATACTGGTCATTGGCCTGGCGACGTACAGCACGCCTCCTACCGTCTACAACGTAGGGGTGCGCTTTGTGGTTAGCCAACCTCCGGCTCCGGCCGCCGGTGAGTCCGACGAGGAACGATATTACACGTGGCTGACGTCGGAGTACATCGTCAATGGCCTGACCGACTGGGTACAGGGCAACCAGTTTGGCGCAGCGGTGCGGCAGGAGCTGTCGCAGCGCGGCGTCGAGGTGCCTCCAGGCTCCGTGCAGGCCGGGCTGGTCGCCGACAACGCCCGCAGTATGTTTACGCTCTCGCTGGTGTACGGCGATCCTGACGTCCTGGCGCAGATGATGGATGCCGCCATGACAGTCCTCCAGGAACAGAACGCGGTCGCTCTGCCCCAATTGGGCCAGACGCCAGCCACATTGGTGCCCCTTGACGAACCCGTGGTAAACGCCGTGCCCCCCGGCATTCGCGCCCAGTTGGAGTTACCCCTGCGCTTGCTGGTGGGGCTGGCAGCAGGCGTGGCGTTGGCCTTTCTGGTAGACTATCTTGATCCGACTGTGCGCGGCAGGGACGAAGTCGAAGCCCTGGGATTGCCCATTCTTGGCGAGATACCCGACAGGTAAGCGAACGGGCCGCGGCAGGCGGCGACGTAGTATCGAGGAGTGTATTTGTGGAGTTTAGAGATTACGTACGAGTTCTTCGCCAGCGAGGCTGGCTCATCATCCTGCTGGCTGTGCTGACCGCAGCAGCGGCTTTCGGCTTTAGCCGGATGCAAACACCGGTATACAAGGCCACTGCGCGCCTTCTGATCACCTCGCGCCCCGATTTTGGCCAGACGCAGGCCGCGCGCGAACTGCGGCGAGACTTTGCCCTCTTTCTTCGCAGCACATATCGCGCCGAGCAGGTGATCGAAGAGTTGCAGCTAGACAAGACTCCCGGCGAATTGATGGGCAACGTGACCATTGCGCCCAGCACATCGGAATCGGCGATTCAGATCGACTATGAGAGCACCGATCCTGAAATTGCCATGCAGGTGGCGCGTGTATGGGCTGAGCAACTGATCATCCGCCGCCAGGAGGAGAACGCCAATCTTCGCGAGGAGGATCGGATTCGGGCGGAGTTATTGGACGAGCCAACCTACTCGCTGGAAAGTCCCAAAACGTTGATCAACACGGCCGCCGGGGGCGTATTTGGCATGCTGGTGGGCATTGTCGTCGTCTTCGCTCTGGAATGGATCGAGTCAGGAATACTGCGCCGCTCTGAAGACGTTGAGCGCTATCTGGACATGCCCGTCATCGGCCGCATACCCCAACATTAGAGTTATCACAGGCTAACGGAGATCTGTTCTGGCCCCGCGCCAGCCGGATAATTTGCTTATGGACCTCATCACACTGACAGACCCACGCTCGCCCATCAGCGAGGCCTACCGCTCGCTGCGCACCAACCTGGCCTTTTACAGCCTCGACGATCCCATTCGAACGCTCGTGGTCACCTCGCCCGCACCGGACGAAGGCAAAAGCACGACCATTGCCAACCTGGCTGTGACCATGGCCCAGAGCGGGCGCAAAACTATCCTGGTCGATTGCGACCTGCGTCGCCCGTCGCTGCACAAGATATTCGACGTCAGTAACGACACGGGATTCACGACGATGGTCCTGGATACGGAGGCAGAGCCGCCGCTCAGGGAAACGGTGGTGGAGAACCTGTGGCTGCTGAGTAGCGGGCCCAAACCGCCCAACCCCGCCGATTTACTGGGCTCCCAACAGGTCGATCGCGTCCTCAGTGAGCTGGCCGAGCGGGCGGACATCGTACTCATCGACGCCCCCCCGGTCGTTGGCGTAACCGACGCTGCCGTACTGGGCGCGCGCGTGGACGGCGTATTGCTCGTTTTGAGCGCCGGGAAAACGCGGCGGGAACACGCCGAGCGGGCCAAAGAGTTGCTGAAAAGAGCGCGCGTGCGCCTGATCGGCGCGGCGCTAACCAACGCTCCCGCCGACAGGTCCTTCAAGAACTATTACGAGTAGCATACGTAAGGCGGCGGGATTGAGCGATGGACGCGTCCACCACAGTCCGCTCGAACCGGAGTCGCCGTCATCTGTGGCTCGGCGCTTTCGTCATCCTCGGCGCCGTGCTAC
>JBMCFH010000011.1:0-35039 GCA_048620455.1 Chloroflexota bacterium
CCGGCGGGCCGGCATCATCAGGGGGACCGGCGTCATCTGGCGGTCCTACCTCGTCCGGCGGCCCGGCATCCTCCGGTGGGCCGACATCATCGGGTGGGCTGGCGTCGTCCGGTGGGCCATCGGGAAGCACGCCCAGCTCCTGCCAGATATCGCCCCAGCCCATGCCGGAAGCGCGCATGTCGAAGATTTCTTCAACGGGCACCTCGGTTTCAGCGCTAAGAGCGTAAGCGTGTTCAATTTCACCGAAGCCATAGCCGGCGCAGAACCAGCTCATGATTTCCTCATGGCTAACGTCATAGCGCTCGGCCAGGCTCACGGCCTCAGGATGTGGGTCGGCGCCCGTGCAATCTGTGGAGTCGGTCACAACTGGCGTCGCCGTAATGGTGGGCGTTGGCGTGACGGTGGGCGTGACCGTGGCGGTTGGTGTGTAGGTCGGCGTCGGCGTCACGTCTTCATTGCAGTCAAGGAGTGCCGTGACCGTCAGGCGCGCGCGATGATGGTCGGGCCAGTTGCTTTCGTTGGCCACGAAAATGCGGACTTTGACCTCGCTTTCTGCCTCCACCGATTCCCAGCCCTCAGCCAGCGCCAGATTCACGGAGAAGCTGACGGAATCGCCTGCTGCGATGCTATCCCAACCCACGGGCGCGATAGCCACGTTTTCGAGAAGGTCGGCGCCGCCGATGATGGCATAACCCAGTTCAACATCCTCGGCGATATCGTCAGGCTCCGAGCCGTGGTTAGCCAGAACTCCGTCATAGCTGAATGCTGCCTGACAGCCGGTTGTTTCCAGTTCGTCTGGTTCGAAGGCCAGGCTGGGTCGCGGCTGATGCGCCGGCTCCGCCGGGGGCAAATTGCTTGCAGCGCTGGTGATCTGGCCTTCTGTGAGCACGACCGTTTCGTCGGCGGAGGTCACACTGACTTCTCCTTCCTCGACGGCAAAGTGTGCCTCTCCACTCTCGGTAACGCTGACGCTAAATGAAGTGCCATGTACGGTGGCGCTGGCGCCGGGAGTGCGTACCACATAGGCGGCCTCGTCGCCTCGCAAGGGCACCACGTCATGCGCCGTTCGTCCCCGGCGTTGCAGCAGTTCAACCTGCAACGTATCCGGGCCGCCCTCAAGATGCACGATGCTTACTTCAGATTGGGGCGCCAGGTACAGTTCGCTGCCATCGAAAAAGCGCAATGTGGCCGTACTGCCAGGCCCGGTGCGCACTCGTTGGCCGGTGCGAACCTGATCTTCAAGCCGCAGCGGCTGCCAGCCCGCGCCTTCATAGTCGGCAACCTGCACTCCGCCTGCGGCGTCGCTCAACGTTGCAGCCTGAGCGTCCGTGGTGGCGAAGCTCTGCATGGTAAAGAACCAGACGAGCAATAAAATGGCCATCGTAGCCAGAAGTCCACCGGAGAGCTGCAGGCGGGGCATCAGCCCCGGCAACGAGAGCGAAGGCAGCCGCCAGCGACCCTGCCGCTGCCCGCTTCTGTTCTGCCGCTGCCTTGCTGCGTTCTGTATGGTGGTTCGCGCCGCGTGGGCCTGTGCAGCGTCAAGGGGTGGATCGGGCGCTTCTCGTAGCGTCCTGGCTGTCATCAGGAGCGGTTGCAGAGATGCATACTCCTCGGGGATCGTCGCCACGATCTGCTCCAGTGGAACGCCGGCTTCCAGTTGTTGTAAATATTCCTGGAGAAGTTCATCCGATTGCTTCATGGGTTACCTTCCGTTTGGAAAGAATTCGATTCAGCGCGCCCAGTCCGCGCGCCTGCAGGCCCTTGACTGCGCTTTCGCTCTTACCCAGCGCCTGAGCCACATCGGCGATAGGCATCTCGGCGATGAAGCGCAAGACGATAACGTCTCGCTGGCCCTCTGTCAGTTCGTGAAGGGCCCGCGATAGTTCGTCAGAAGTAACGCTGCGGGCGGCAATGGCGTCTGGTCCGTCTCCATTTGCCGGCAAGGTCGTATCCAGCGGCAGGTGATTGCGGTGCTGCTGCCGGCGAAAGTGATCGACTGCCAGGTTGCGCGCGATCTGGAATACCCAGGCCTGAAAGGGGACGTCCTGAAAACGATAGGTGGGCAGATTCTCGATGACGCGCAAAAACACCTCTGTTGTCAGGTCCTCTGCTGCATGTAAATTGCCAATTCGGTAATACAGATACCGTTGCACTTTTTGCTTATAAGCATCGTAAATCGCCGTCAGGGCAGCCTCATCGCCTGACTTGGCGCGCGCTATCATACTCTTGTGAATCTCTTCTCTCATATTGTCAGGGCTGTTCTGATTATCAGACGCCTTGCATTGTGCACAATGGACAGAGACCGTCGAGAGTTGTGATTGCAGGCTTTGTACCGGCCTCTATCTATTCCTAACGCATCAGGCGCCGATTCTGTTACGGGTGAGTCGAGCGAATAGTACTAAAGGACCATATGCTATTACCTGACGTCCCGTTGACGCGCGCTGGTGCATCGGTCTGCTAAACCTGGCGCAAGCCAGGGGCCGTTCCTTTATTCCAGAACCGGCACGAAGTCGAACTGGTTGACGTCAACCAGCCCCTTGTCAGAGATGCGCAAGTCGGGGATGACCACCAGGGCCAACAGGCTCAGCTGCATGTTGGCGTTGTTGAGCGTGCAGCCGCACTCTCGGAATCCTTGCAACACGCGCGACGCTTTCTCGGCGACGACTTCGGCGCGCTCGTCAGACATGAGGCCGGCAATGGGTAGCTCCACCAGACCCAATACTTCCCCCTGGCGAACGACGATCTGACCGCCCCGCACGCGGGCCAGTTCGTTGGCTGCTTTGGCCATATCGGCTTCGTCAGTGCCCACGATGATCATGTGGTGGCTGTCGTGGGCCACGGTGGTACCCACGGCACAAGGCACGTCGAAGCCGAACCCCTCCACCAGCGCCACCTGCACTTCTCCGGTCCCCTTGTGCCGTTCCACCAGCGCGATCTTTGCGATATCGTGCTCCAGGTCGCAATGCACTTCCCCGTTACTGGCTTTGACCTCCCGGCGCAGATGGCGCGTAGGGGCCTGATTTTCGATGACGCCGATGACGTTGGCCGTTGTCGGCCCGTCGGCCGGCGCGTCGAGACGGAAATCCGCCGCCGTCAGCTCCTTGCCCAGCTTAATACAATCGGTGGCCCATTGCGGATACGTGACCGGCGGCGGATCGGCGACCAGCCGGCCATCGGAGGCGATCATCTCCCCGCGCGCGATGACCAGCTCGGCCTGGAACTCCGGCAGGCTGCTGGTGAGTACAATGTCGGCGTAGCGTCCGGGCGCAATCATGCCGATGTCGCGGGCCAGGCCGAAATGCTCGGCTGTGTTGATGGTCATCATTTGCACAGCAGTAACCGGCGCGACGCCCTGGGCAATGGCGTGGCGCAGAACGCGGTCCATGTGCCCTTCCTGCACCAGGGTGCCGGAGTGGGAGTCGTCTGTGCACAAAATGAAATGGCGCGGATCAAGCCCCATTTCGGTGACCGCCTTTACCTGAGTGGCGACATCGTACCACGCGGAGCCCAGGCGCAGCATCGCTTTCATCCCCTGGCGCACGCGGGCCAGGGCGTCTTCCAGCCGGGTGCCCTCGTGGTCATCCTCGGCGCCACCGGCGACGTAGCCGTGAAAAGGCAGGCCCAGATCGAGCGAGGCATAGTGACCGCCCACGACTTTTCCCGCGGCGCGTGTTTCGGCCATTTCGTCGTGCATTTTCTGATCGCCGTTGAACACACCGGGGAAGTTCATCATTTCGCCCAGCCCGATAATGCCATCCCAGGTCATGGCCTCGGCGACCTCCTCGGGTCCAATCGAAGCGCCCGGCGTTTCCAGGCCCGGCGCAGAGGGCACGCAAGAGGGCATCTGTACCCAGACGTGGATGGGCTGCTGGGCCGCTTCGTCGACCATCAGGCGCACGCCTCTCAGGCCAAGGACGTTGGCAATCTCGTGGGGATCGACAAACATACCGGTGGTGCCTCGCGGGGCGACGGCGCGCACGAACTCTGTCACGGTGATCATGCCCGACTCGACGTGCATGTGACCGTCCAGGAGTCCGGGTACCATGTAACGCCCAGCGGCGTCCAGCACCTGAGTGTCGTCGTCGATGGTGTGCGACGCGTCCGGTCCGACGTAGGCGATTCGTTGCTCTTTGACGGCGATGTCGGTTTGCGGGATGACTTCTCCCGATTGCACGCTGACCCAGCGCCCATTGCGAATGACAAGATCCGCGGCGGCGCGGCCCATGGCGACGTCGACGAGTGTACGGCTGAGCTGTGAATAGGTTGAAGCGCGGTGCTGCATCTAATCCTCCGTGGCGTGAGTGGTTGCTGTTCGCCGCCGTGACCGGCGCGCCCGGTTCGGCGACCTCGAAAAGCGAATCTAAAGTGGTCCTATTCTATCCGATTTGCGGCGGTTGACCGCCACTATGCAAATCGCCCCGGCGCGAGGGCCGGGGCGACGGTGACTGGGAGCCAGACTCTGGCGCCCAGAGATTACCAGCTTGATTGCTGTGAAAAGCGGGCGATGTGCCGCGCTCCTTTAGCGGCGACGTCCACCGCGGCGTCCACCTCGACTACCGTTGATGGCGCTGTCGTTGGCCCGGGCCTCGTCCAGCGTCCAGCCTTCCAGAACGGCCTGGCGGGAGAGACGCACCTTGTCGTTGTTCTTGTCGACGTCGGTGACCATAACCATGATCTCGTCGTTCAACTGCACGGCGTCTTCCACTTTCTCTACGCGTTCGGTGGAAAGCTGCGAGATGTGCACCAGGCCGTCGGTCCCGGGGACGAGCTCCACGAACACACCGAAGTCCACAACGCGGACCACCTTGCCCAGGTAAATCTCGCCCAGTTCGGGGCCGCGGGCAATGGCGCGGATTCGCTCCAGCGCGGCGTCGGTCTTTTCGCCATCGATGCCGGCTACGAAGACGGTGCCGTCTTCCTGGATGTCAATGGAGACCTCGTACTCTTCTTCCAGGCTGCGGATGGTGCTGCCGCCCTTGCCGATCACGGCGCCGATATTGTCGGGATCGATCTGAATCGATTCCATGCGCGGCGCCCAGCGGCTCAGGCTTGTGCGCGGCTCGGCCAGGGTCTGTTCCATGCTCTCCAGAATCTCGATTCTACCATCGTACGCCTGTCGCAGAGCCTCGGCCATCACCTCTCGCGAGATGCCGCCAATTTTGATGTCCATCTGGAGCGCCGTGACGCCTTCACGGGTGCCTGCCACCTTGAAGTCCATGTCGCCGAAATGGTCTTCCATGCCCTGGATGTCAGAAAGGACAGCATACTTCTCGTCTTCCTTAATCAATCCCATCGCCACGCCGGCGACAGGTCGTTTGATGGGTACACCGCCGTCCATCAGGGCCAGACAACTGGCGCAAACGCTGGCCTGGCTGGTGCTGCCGTTGGACGAAAGCACTTCGGACACAACACGAATGGTATAGGGAAATTCCTCTTCCGTGGGCAGCATGGGCTTGACCGCCGTTTCCGCCAGTTTGCCGTGTCCAATCTCGCGGCGCTTCGGCCCGCGCAGGAACCACGTTTCGCCGGTGGAGTAGGGCGGGAAGTTGTAGTGGTGCATGAAGCGGCGCGATTCTTCAGGATAGAGATTATCCAGCTTCTGCGCTTCACGCGGGGTGCCCAGGGTAGCGATAGACAGCACCTGGGTGCGCCCGCGGCGGAACAGGCCGGAGCCGTGTGCGCGGGGGCTGATGGTAACTTCGGAGGAAAGCTCCCTGATGGTCGTATAGTCGCGGCCATCGGGCCGGACTCCCTCATTTACAATGCGGTCTCGCACGACCTTTTTCAGTTCGCTCTGGATGATCTTGTTGACTGCCTTAGAGTCAACCAGTTCCTCACCCTCAGAAAGGGCTTCGACGATTTCCTCGCGCAACTGATCCATCGCTTCGTGACGTTCGTCGCGGTCACCGTACTGCTCAATGATCTGGCGCACGCGGTCGCCAAGATGAGCCCGAACCTTATCCTCGAACTCAGCATCGGGCTCCATGATGGTCACTTCGCGCTTTTCTTTACCTACCGCTGCGCGCATCTCTTCTTGCATATCGATGAGCGGCTGCATGGCATTGTGGCCAAACTCCAACGCTTCGATGAGCGTGTCCTCGTCGACCTCGTTGGCGCCAGCCTCGACCATGATGATGGCGTCGCGCGTGCCGGCGATGCGCAGGTCAAGGTCACTATCCTCCATTTCGGGGATAAGGGGATCGACGACGAATTCACCGTCGATGAGGCCGATGCGCACGGCGGCGATGGGCCCGCCCCACGGGATGTCTGAGATGTGTAGCGCGGCGCTGGCTGCGTTCACGGTCATGATGTCCAGATGGTTGACGCTGTCCGAAGATAGGGCGGTGACGATTACCTGGACTTCGTTGCGCATGCCGTCCGGGAACAGCGGGCGCAGTGGGCGGTCCGTCAGGCGTGCAATGAGGATGGCGTCGGTGGAGGGCCGGCCCTCGCGGCGGAAGAACCCGCCGGGGATACGGCCTGCAGCGTACAGCTTCTCCTCAAAGTCCACCATCAGCGGGAAGAAATCAAGGCCCTCCCGCACTGACTTGGACATTGTTGCGGTTGCCAGCAAAAGGCTGTCCTGCACCTGAATGCTGACCGCGCCGCCAGCCTGCTCGGCCAATTTGCCTGTGCGGAACGTAACTTCCTTCGTTCCTACAGTTCTTGTAAAACTCTTTTCCTCTAACATACGGTTCTAAAACCTCCAAATTTGTTGGTAAGCGTCCAACACGTCTGATCGGTGAAACGACGCAAACCGGCGGTTGCCGGCAAGATGCGCCTCGTTCAGCACGTTATGGCGCTACTCGGATGAAAGCTGGCGGTCGCTTGCGGGGAGGGGTTTAGGAACTGGAGATTGGCGCGTATCGTGTACCCTGTATCGTCTCCGTACGCAACAATCTCCAATACCTAAGCCCTGCAGCCCGCCGGGCAAACCTCCAGCATTTAAACGAAACGCGTAGACTTACATCTACGCGTTAACGACAAACTGATTACCGGCGCAGTCCAAGCTCAGCCAGAATCGCACGATAGCGATCAGGATGTTTCTTGCGCAAATACCCGAGAAGCCTGCGCCTCTTGCCGACGAGCCTCAGCAGACCGCGCCGCGAGCTTTCGTCATGACGATGCTCGCGCAGGTGATCCTGTAGTTGCTGAATGCGCTCGTGGAAGATAGCGATCTGCACTTCCGGGGAACCGGTGTCGCCCTCATGTTGGGCGTGCTTCTCAATTATTTCGGTCTTTCTGTCGTTCGATAAACTCATTCTACCTCCAGTGATTACTGTGCGAGCCCAGATAGTCGCCGTGCCGAATACGTCGATCTTCCGAGCAAGACATCGAATCGATTATAGCCCATGGTGATCCTGGTGCAAATCAGTGTTTGATAAGAATAAGCACTATGGGGCAGTTACTTTGAAGGATAAGACAGTGTACGGGTGCGGACCCTAAGGTGATGGCGTGGGCGTCGTGTTTGCGGGGGTTGGCTGCAGCGGGGGATCGCCCGCCAGGTTGAGCACGTTGTCCAGCGCGCTTTTGTTGATGAGGTAGATATGGGAATCGCCTTCTTTCAGGGCATAGTAGGCGTCATCGGCGGGGGTACTGTTGCCCAGCAAGAGGCGCAGTCGCAGTAGATCTTGATCGCGACGCACCGCGAAGGTGATTGCTCGAGAAGGGTTGTCCAGACCGTAATTCTCCAGGGGATTTTCGTCAGGCGATAGGGTGCGGCGGCTGCCGGCGCCAAACAACGTTTGCACTGTGTTGCTCAGTGTGCTGCTGATCACCTGCGTCGCCGTGGGCGTCGTCATGTGCCAGGCGCCATCATCTGTGCGGCGGAAGGAGGCTGACGACTGCTCGGCGGCGTCCACCTGGATATCCAGGCGCTCGACGTCTGAGGCGGAGAGGCCGGCAAAAGGATTTGGCGCCTGGGTCGGCGCGGGAGCGACCGTCGCCGAAAGCATTTCCTGGTCATTCTGCCGGTTCTGCCAGAAGACGATGCCGGCGAGAATCAGCATGATGACAAAGAGAATGCCCGTCGTGCGCCAGTTCATCGCCGTTCCCTCCGCGCGGACCACACGATAAAGCCGATCATGCCCATCAGCAAAGGGCCAAACCAGGTGCTGGCAAAGCGCAGCAGGCGCAACTGCTGTTCAGGGATATTGACCTGTCTCTGAATTGTCTCGCGGGGGCTGAGCTCGATTGCCACCTCGTCGTTGGCCAGCCAGTTGAGCGAGTTGGAAAATAGCAGGCTGTTGCCGCCCCAGACCAGATTTGCGTTGTTGACGAAATCGGCGTCGCCAAAGACCACGAGGCGCGCGTCCGAGGATTCATTTTGCGCGCTGACGCCGATCACCAGACTGCCCTGAGCATCGTCGGCGTCCGGTTCGGCGATGCCTTCCTGCGATAATGTGGCGATGTCGGTTTCGCCCCAGGCGTTGGGGCTGGTGCGCACCAGTTCGCTGATCGTTACCGCGTCGTCAACTGCCTCATTGTCGGTGGCGATAGAGCGGGCGAGGCTGAAACGGGTACCGAACTCGCGTAGATCGGCCGTAATGATGGGGCTGCTGCCGTAATCGGCGGCCAGGAACTCCAGGCCGAAACTTTGCCCGGCTCGCGCCAGATCCTGGTCGACGATCACGTCCTGGCGCAGGTCGATGCCCCAGCTCTCCGCGAGATAGCTATTCAGGCCATCATCTTCGGCCACGGCGCGCCCGTCGCTATCGATCACGTCGCGGGCCACGAAGAGCGATCCGCCGCCCTCGACATACTGGCGCAATGCTTCGACCTCGCTCTCGTCAAGGGGCGTTTGAGGTCCGATAACGGCTACCACCGTCGCGTCCTCTGGAACCGCTCCGCTCGTAAATAGATTGAGTGGTTCCACCGCAAACCCCTGATCTTCCAAAACGCCGGTCATGGTGGCCATGCCCTCCGGGTTGACGTTGTCGATAGCCGGTTCGCCGTGCCCGGTCAGCACATACAGTTTTTTATCGCTGGGGTTTACAACTGCCAGCAACGCACTGTGGATATCCCGGTCGCTGAGGCTGTTCGCCTTGGCAAATATCTCATCCGGCTGATCCTGGTTGCGGACAAAGACCAGGGTTCCGTTGAAATTCAGCTCATACTGCTCGGCCAGCAAGGGGTTGGTTTCCGGATCTTGAAACTCAAAGCTAAGGCGGTCGCTGTTCGCTGCCAGACTTTCGAGAATCGTCTGGGCCCGATCGCGCTGCTGGGCCAGATCCACGGTGTAAAAGCCGATGACGTGTATCGGCTGTTCCAGATCCTGCAGCAACTGCACCGTCTCCTGCGGGGGGCTGAACTCACCGGTCTCGGTGATGTCCAGGCGCCAGCTATCGTTCTGATAGGCAAGCCAGTAGAGAAGCACGGCAATGGAGGCAAAGAAGAGAACGGAGAGCACGGTGCTGGCCCCATATCGCGCCTGCCGACCGGCGATAAATTCGCGCACGTTGTCCGGTCGAGCCACGGCGAACAGCAAGAGCAGGACGGCGCCCGCGCCCAGGAGCAGGTTGTTGGTCAGTTCAAAACGCCGGGTAATAACGGTGACTATGGCGCCGGCTGCGATGAGTGTCAGCCCGAGCCAGGGCAGAAGTGACGCGTTACGATCCAGGAAAGCTTGCATAATTTTGATTCGGTCAGGCAGAGTGACTCGGGCAGAGCGCGTGGCTCTCGGCGACCACTCAGAGCCTTTACCGCCAGCGGCGGCTCTCCATCACACGCGCGGCGGCGAAAAGCGCCACGGCGGTGATAATCAAATAGTAAAGTACGTCTTTCGCTGTAATCAATCCGTTCAAAAAGTTGGTGAGATGGCTGGACAGGGATAGTTCGTTCAAAATGGTGCTGATGGGAGGCGATACGGCAAACAGTTGCGCCGGAATCATCGTCAGGTAGAGCAGCAATATGATGCCGAACGCCAGCATAAAGGCGTTTATCTGGTTTTCGGACATTGACGAAGCCAGAATGCCGATGCCCAGCAGGCTGGCGCCCCACAAAAGAACGCCGAGGTAGCTGCTAAAGATTGGGCCAATATCGGGATTGCCGAAGCGTAGCAATATGAGAGGGTAAATCAGCGTGAGGGCCACGACGACGGCGTAGAAAATGAAAGCTGCCAGAAACTTGCCCACGACGACTTCCATATCACGGATGGGCAGCGTCATCAACAGCTCGATGGTGCCCGTCTGCTGTTCCTCCGATAGCAGGCGCATGGTGATTGCGGGCGCGGCAAAAATGGCCAGAAAGGTGAAGGTATTAAGAATCTGGGCCAGGCTGGGCGGCGGACCGCTGCCCGCGGCTGAAGGGAAAGAAATTTGCGCAGAAAAGAGCAGCCCGGTGACCAGCGTCATCATGATGGCGAAGATGTATGCGATTGGTTGAACGAAGATGGCGCCCAGTTCACGGCGCGCCACGATCCACACGTTACGCATTACTCTTCCTCCTCGGTGCTCAATGCTTGGGTAGCGACGAGGGACGCGGATTCCGCTTCACGTAGCTTGTTCAGAAATACAGCTTCCAGCGACGGTGTTTCTGAATTCATATTCAGCAGGCCCCACCCGGCGTTGACCGCCGTGGCGGCAATGGCCGTCCGCGTCTCTTCGCTGCCGTCGTAGGTCACGGCGAAGCGTCTGTCGTCCATCCGCTCTACCGGCCCCACACCCACCAGGTTGTTGAGCACGGCGACCGTATCCCGCGTCGGGCTGGCTAACGAAAGCACCACATTTTGATTGGCGTCAGCGCCGACGATCTCGGCCAGGGGCATATCCGCCCAGATGCGCCCGTTGATAACCATGATCACGCGGTCGCACAGTTGCTCGACTTCGCTCAATATGTGAGTGCTGAGCAGGATAGTGTGTCGCTCGCCCAGTTCCTGAATGAGCTGGCGTACCTCTACCACCTGCTTGGGGTCCAATCCAATCGTCGGTTCGTCCAGAATAAGTACTTCCGGGTCGTGTAGCAACGCCTGGGCCAATCCCACGCGCTGACGCATGCCCTTGGACAGGGCGCCGATATAGCTTTCGGCGCGATCCAGCAAGTGCACATCTTCCAGAACATCGTCGATGCGCTCCCAGAGATCATCCAGCCGCCGGACGCGGCCCACGAAAGCCAGGTAGCCCTCGACGGTCATTTCCGGGTAGAGGGGAACCGTCTCGGGGAGATAGCCCAGCCGCTCTCGCGCTGCGATCGATTCACTGATGGTATTGTGTCCGGCGATATAGGCGGCGCCTGAGGTCGGCGGCATGTAGCCGGTCAAAATGCGCATCGTGGTGGTTTTGCCGGCGCCGTTCGGGCCCAGAAAACCGACAATTTCGCCCCGGCGACAGGTGAAGCTGATCTCTTGAATGGCAGGGAAAGAGCCGAATACCTTTGTCAGGTTCTCGGCGGCGATCATTACGTCTGGCTGGAATCCGTCCATCTGTTTGTCAACCATCGTTTGTGGCAAAGTGCCTGCTACAGACAGGCGCTGTGGCAACAAAAAAGCACTCCGGACCCCTGGGGACGGACTGTGCCTTTACAGAAGCGACATAATAGCCAAAAGACGCCGGCTTGTCAAAATGAGGGGGGCGTGGGACTATAACCACTGACCCAGTGCGATTGCCAAACGCTTTGTCAAGGATTCCGTGAAGCAAAATTTGACCGCAACCGTGATATATAATCCGCTGGCGGGCCCGGCGGACATGGCCGAAACGATCGCGAACGTGGCCGATTTCTGGCGCGTAAGTGATTGGGACGTGGACGTGCGTCCCACCGAATATGCGGGCCATGCCGTGGTGCTGGCGCGCGAAGCGGCAGCGGCTGACCGGCGTCTGGTGCTGGCTGCAGGCGGCGATGGCACGTTGGGCGAGGTCGCCAATGGGCTTGCCGGCACCGATACCATTATGGGGCCGTTGCCCACAGGGACCGGGAACTCCTTCGGCAAGGAGTTGCGCATGCCGCGACCAAATTTGATCGACCACCACGCGCTGGTGGAGGCTGCGGAATTATTGGCAGCGGGCCGCGTTCACCGTATGGACCTCGGCCGCTTCGATAAGGGTAAGTATTGGATGCTGTGGACCGGAACCGGCGTGGACAGCTTTGTCGTGGAGCAGATCGAGCCCCGTTCAAAGATGTCGAAGCGGCTGGGGCCGGTGGGCTACGCAGCCCAGGCGCTGTCCGTCGTACCCGGCTTTCCGCCGATGGAGGCCGTCGTCGAGGTGGATGGCCAGTGTTACGAGGGCGTCTTCCTTCTGGTGGTGGTCAGCAACTGCCGCCGTTTTGCCGGTGGTGAAGTTCTTCTCAACCCTGAAGCTGTGCTGGATGACGGCCAGTTTGAAGTCTTCATGTTCCGCGGTCACGGCGTGTCGCGCACGTTTCACTACCTGTGGGAGGTGTGGCGGGGCCAGCACGTGCAAAATCCAGACATCGTCGTTGCTCGCGGCAGTCGTGTCAGTGTGAGCACGGCGCAGGAAATGCCTGTGCACACGGACGGCGACCCGGCGGGGCATACGC
Source organism: Chloroflexota bacterium (assembly GCA_048620455.1). Taxonomy (GTDB): domain Bacteria; phylum Chloroflexota; class Anaerolineae; order Promineifilales; family Promineifilaceae; genus JAAYYY01. The sequence goes on from JBMCFH010000011.1 coordinate 12,493, forward strand.
CCTTCGTTTGTCACGTGGCGCCGGGCGCCCTGCGCCTGCTGGTGCCGCGCACAGCGCCGCCGCGTCTGTTCAGCGGGCCGGGCCTGCCGCTGGCGAGCTGACGGCCCCCTTTCCCTTAGTCATCCTTGCGACGCCACTTGCCGTCGTCGCCCTTCTCATACTCGTTCTTGACCGCCGACCAGGCGACTCGGTGTGCCGTCTCCTCTCGCGAGGCGTCTCCCCGTCTATCCTCCGGATCGTCATACTGATCCCAGGCGCTGTTGTAGGCTTCTTTGTAGATCTCCTGGGCATGCTTGGGAAGATTGTCGCGCACGCTGTCCGGCAACTCGCTCAGTTTATCGTAGGGCATCCTGACCTCCTTACGCTTACCGATGTTGGAGTCTGAGCGTGCACTGTAACGCAGGCGAGGGCAAGCTGCCTATAGATAGGGATATAGGCGTGGATATAAGCCCGGTTACATTTTGGCCGCACAGATACGAGTTATTTGCTGTCGCCTGTGCTAGGCCACATGCGCTCTACGGTAGGCCGGGGCGAGGTTGCTGTCTCGGGGACGGCAATCAGACCGCTATCCTCCTTATTGCGCGCCGCGTGTTCTGTGGTGGTGGAAGCGGGCTCGTCAACGGTGGAAAGCGTGTTTACTGCCCCCAGGGAAACGTCGTCGACGAACAGGTTGCTGTTTAGGCTGTCATCGGTCTCGACGCGCAGCTCGATCTCTACCGTCTCGCCGGCGTAAGCGCTGAGATCCACCGCGCGCTCCTGCCAGCCGTTCGTCGAGGTGGCCTCACAGAGGTCGAACACCTCCACGGACGTGCTGTTGCCGTTGTGGTTCACGACGACGCCGCCGCGGTCGAACCCGCAGTCATCTTCTGAACCGATCCAGTGCCAGAAACGCAGGGTTGGCTCCTCCTGGGGCACGGTCGCGCTCTGGGCAATGACGGATATCTCATTGGCATTGCCGCCAAGCCAGGCCAGCCACGTTCCGCTACGCGCGTCGACGCCGTCGGGCGCGTCATCGTCCTGGATAATCAGCTCAAAACCTTCTAGCGAGAATTCAGTCCAGGCGGTCGAGCCCTGTTCAAAGTCGCCGTTCTGCAGGGGTTCCACCGGGGTGGGCGCCGGTTTCTGGTGTGCGATCAACGGCAGATAGATGTGCCTGTCGAAGAAGGAAGGGCTACCGCCGCAGCTACCGAAAGAGAACGAGCCGACGTACGTCCCCCAGCGGGCGCTCAGGCCCGTATTCTTGCTGTACTGGCCCAGATACCAGAAGGTAGACCCGTCGGGGTCGATGGTCATACCACTGTAGTCGCCCCAACGGTATGGTCGTGATGATTCGAAGGAGTGATAGCTGATTTCGCCGGCCTTGAGCTGAATCTCTCCCTGCAAGGCGCCGTAAGGATCATCCTCCTGGCGTCCCGTGACCCAGATGCCGGGATACATATCGCCGCTGGACTTGGTGTAGCCCATGACCATATCACCGCAGCGGTTGACCGCCAGGTCGGGGAAGATACGGTGGGCGTCGTTGGAGGCGTAGACAGCCGTGCCCGCGGGCCCCAGCGAGGCGTCGGACAGATTAATCTGCGCGTAACGGATGCAGTTGACGGTGCCCGCGCCCGGGTTACAGGCCACGGTCATCGCCGTCCAGCCATAGCCGTCGCGATATTCAAAGTCAAGCGGTCGATGGTCGTTGGCCTGCAGGTCATCGCCGCCTTGCTGTGGCACGCTTAGGGGGAATCCGTACGCGCCTAGGTCCACGGCTCCCACAACCTCCAGCGTGTTTGAAGCGATGTTCCAGCGGACCAGGTTATAGGTCTGTCCGTTGAACGGATCGGTCAGGATGTAGTGGTTGTTGCCGTAGGAGGGCCAGGTACCCGTGCTTTGCCCGTGCAGATTGAGCGGTTGCGGCGTGCTGTGGCTGCTGCTCAGGCCGCGCTGGATGACGGATACGCTGTTGCCCGCGTATAGATCGGACTTGCGGAAGGCAAAGACGCGCCCTTCGGAAAAGGTGAAACCGGAGAACATGTTGCCGCCCATGACGATGAAGTTGTCGCCGACGCCGGCGTGCGGAAAGTCGAGCCAGGCGGAGCTGTCGTTCAACGCGAAAAAGTACTCGTTCCACTCGCCCAGTGGGTCGCCGCTGCGCGAGGCCAATACACAGTAACCGCCGCTGCTCGACTGCGGCCCCTTGTCATAGGCGATGAACCAGCGATCCTCTTTCTCGTCGTAAAGCACGTTGGGGTCGTAGAGGCCGCTCTGGCAGATGGGTTGCGAGAAGAGGTTGGCTGCGTGCAGGGGGCCGAATAGCGCAGCGCCCGACTTATCGTAAATGGCCACGGCAATGTTGACCACGGCAATCATGTGCTGCGGCCCCACGGCGAGCTCAGGATCGGGCGGTACGGAGCCGCCGCTGTCCGAGCTGTAGGCGATAGCATCAAACCTCGCGCCCTGCGACGGCGCAGCGGGCGACGGTCCACTCGTTGCCTGTTGCACTTCAGGCTGGGGATCGAGCTGGCGCGAACGTTCCTGGCGCGCGGCGATCTCCGCCTCAGAAATGATCGATTCTTTGTCATCGAGATCGATTTCGCCCTGCAACCACTGGTAATACATAGTGTCTGTTTCGTCGGTGTGTATCTCGACGTTGCGCAAGTCGACCGTGACAGGGGCCACTGGGTCGTGCACCACGCCCTCGCCCACGGTGGCATCGGCCGAACCCTGATTGGCATTGCTGCCGCCCGGGGCCAGTGCCTGGAGAAGCGCCTGTTGGCGTATGGTACCTTCTGGTGTGAGCGTACCCGGGCGGCCCAGAAGCCACACGCCCAGAACGGTGATGGCCAAGAGTAAGCTTAGCTGCCCTAACCTTCGAGCTGACATATCTGTTAAATCCCTTTACTGATACTGCTCTACACATATCAACGGGAGAATGCCGCTTTCTGCGGGTCGCATTCTACGGACCGCCTTTTGCCGACCACTATTTGCGGCCCGCGGTTTACGCGTTGCGACGGCGGACGAGCACACTCCGTATGCCCTTGATAGTTGTCGCATTATAGCAAACAGATGGCCTGAAAGGTACGAGAAGTGAATGTCCTTGCCGTTCACGGGTATTTTACGTAAACTGTGCACCATGGATAGAATTGATTTTCGTTCTGATACAGTCACATGGCCCACGGAGACAATGCGCGAGGTGATGGCGCGCGCCACGGTTGGGGATGACGTGTATGGTGAAGATCCCACCGTCAACGAGCTGGAGGCGCGGTCGGCGCAGAAAGTGGGAATGGAGGCGGGGCTCTTTGTAGCCAGCGGCACAATGGGCAACCTGGTTGCCGCCCTGAGCCACGCCGGACGCGGTGATGAGGCGATTGTGGGGCACGATTCGCACAGCGTGTCCTGGGAGGCAGGCAGTATTTCAGCGCTGGGCGGTATTGTGGTGCGTCCCTTGCCCACCGACGCGCAGGGTCGCATGGCGCTAGAGGAGATAGAAGCCGCAGTTAATCCCGACAATGTTCATCTGCCCCCCAGCCGCCTGATTTTAGTGGAGAATAGTTACGGCGCGCGCAATGGCTATCCTATCGCCCCGCACTACTTTGCCGGCGTGCGACAGGTTGCCGAACGGCATGGCCTCTCGGTGCATCTGGACGGCGCGCGCCTGTTTAACGCGGCGGTGGCTCTGGGTGTGGAGGCCAGCGCAATCACACAGCACGTCGATTCGGTGACGTTTTGTCTGAGCAAAGGCCTGTGCGCGCCGGTTGGTTCGGTCGTGTGTGGTTCCAACGCCTTCATTTCGCGGGCCCGCCGCATGCGCAAAGCATTGGGCGGCGGCATGCGCCAGGCGGGGATTCTGGCTGCTGCAGGGCTGGTCGCCCTGGAGGAGATGGTGGAACGTCTGGCAGACGATCACCGGCGAGCAAAACGGCTGGCCCATGGCCTGGCTCAAATACCGGGTATTGCCGTCGATACGGACATGGTGCGCACAAATATCGTTTTCTTTAAACTTGAGGATGACGCACCATACGATGCAGACGACATCATCGGGCACCTACGTCGCGAGGCGAATATCTGGGTCGGCGGTGAGGGCCGGCGTTATTTGCGGGCAGTCACACATTATTGGCTCGACGATGATGACGTCGATTGCTTTCTCGAAACGTTGCGCGCCGGGCTCGCCTAGCAGCCGGTCGAGACACTCGCCGGTGCAGCCCGTCGCCGCTTGTGGCGGCGCGGCTTCTGCAATTGTTGCGTAACAACCAGACTGTTTTAGCCGGCAGATACCTGGTCCAGGGGCACTATCATGTCTGATTTAATTGGTCGCAAGATTGACCACTATCGTCTTGAAGCGATGTTGGGCGACGGTGGGATGGGAACGGTATACCGGGCCTATGACCTGAAGCTGGAACGTCAGGTCGCGCTCAAGATGATGCACCCGCACTATGCGCGCCGCCCTGAGTTCCGCGCACGCCTGCAACAGGAGGCTAAGACGCTGGCTTCCCTGGACCATCCCTCCATTGTGCGCGTGCTCGATTACGGGGAGAATCACGAGTGGGCCTTCATTGCCATGGAGTACGTGGACGGCGGTAGCCTGCGCGCTCACCTGCGCCGCCTGCAAGAACGCAAGCAGTATCTGCCCCTGGAGCAGAGTCTGCAGGTAGGATTTCAGATCGCCGACGCGCTGTTCTATGCCCATGAGCGCGGATTGATTCACCGTGACGTCAAACCCAGCAACATCATTTTGAAGCGGCTGAGCCGTCCGGAGGAAGCGGGAGAGCATCCCTTTCGCGCCGTGCTGACCGATTTTGGACTTGTCAAGCTACTGGAGGGGGATAGCCTGACGCAAAGCGGCACCACGCTGGGCACGCCGGCCTATATGTCGCCCGAGCAGTGTGAGGGACAGCATCTGGACGGACGCAGCGATCTGTACTCGCTGGGCGTCGTCCTCTACGAACTGCTGACCAATCGTTTGCCATTCCAATTCAATTCGTTGGCTGAAGCGATTGCAGCGCATATGCGGGGAGAGATGCCGCGGGCCGTACGCGAGATTCGCCCATCCATACCCTCTGTAGTTGACGCTATCGTGACGAAAGCGCTGGCCAAAGATCCTGCAGAGCGATTTGCCAACGGCGAAGCGATGGCCACTGCCTTGCGCAGCGCCATGTACTCCCTTTCTGACGTTCCCACTCGCGTGTTGCCCGAGGTTGATCGCGAGGCGCTTGCGGGCGAGCCGGTAGAGGATGTGCCGCAAGGCTATGGGCTACGCATCGCCACGCCAGGTTATGAAGAAACGGAAGTCCCCCTGACGGAGCCACTGATTACGCTCGGGCGCGACTCAGACAACGACGTGGTGCTGCCGGCCGATGGCGTCTCGCGACACCATGCCCAGCTGCGGGCGACGACCCAGGGATGGTCCATTGTGGATCTGGGCGGCGTCAACGGCACCAAATTGAACCAGGCGCAACTCCGCGCCAACGAGCCCGTGCCCATGCAGCCCGGTGACAGGGTGCGAATTGGCCCCTATGAGTTGCTGTTGGAAGGGCCGCAGGAACAGGCTACGGAAGCAGCGGCGCCGGTGGCCGAGCGGCCCACGCCGCCTCCGCAGGTCAGCACACCACCGCCGGAGGCGCCTCTGGCCCTGTTCCTGGCGCGCGACAGAGTGGCAGTGAGCCCGGGGGAGAGCGCAGAATTTAACGTGGAAATCGCCAACCGTGGGCAGGTGGACGACCGCGTGACGGTGAGCGTAGAAGGGTTGCCCGAAGAGTGGGTCGATGCGCCTGATGAATTCATAGCGGTGCCGGCGGGTGAAACCGTGCCCGTCTCCATCACCATCCAGCCCGCGCGACAGACGGATATGCCCGCCGGGCGCCAGCGTTTCCGGGTACGGTTGCGCTCGCAGCAGTATGGGGAAGCGGCGCCGTCGCTTACCGCGTCGCTCATGTTGGGGGCGCTGGAGTCATTTGAAGCGAGCCTCACGCCGCAGCAGCTAGAACTGCCGGGGGTCGTGCAGGTATCGCTACGGAATACGGGCAACGCGCCGGCAACGTATAGCGTGACCGGCACTGATCCGGATCAGAAGATCCAGTTCATCGGCGAGCAGGGGCGCATCCGGCTGGAACCGCAGCAACAGGCTACGGTGGAGTTGGAGCTTGAGGCGCAGCGCCAGAACTGGTTTTCAGCCAGCGATCCTTATCCATTTGCCATCGACGTGGCAAGCGGCAGCGAGCGCAAGCGGCTGACCGGCGAGGCAGAAGTGCTGCCTCTGGTTCCCACCTGGGTATCGTATGCCGCGCTGACGCTGGTGGTATTTATCTGTGTCTTTTCTTTCCTGTTCCTGGCCTTTGGCGACCGCATTGGGGGGCGCGGCGGCGCGGCTGCCACGCAGTCGGCAGGCACGGCCACGGCGATGGCCGTCGCCGACCTGCAGACGATTGTGGCGGCGACGGCGACGATTGATGCCGCCACCCGCATGGCCATCACGCCTACGTCCACCGGCGACAGCGACGCGGATGGCCTGAGCGACGCGCAGGAAGCGATGTTAGGAACCGACCCGGAAAACCCGGACAGCGACGGTGACGGGATTCTGGATGGCCCCGAGGTGTTGGAGTACGGCTGTAATCCGCTGACGCGCGACACGGACGGCGATTTCCTCAACGATTGGGACGAGGTGAACATTTATGGCACCGATTGTAGCGATCCGGACAGCGACGGTGACGGCATTTCGGATGGGGTCGAAGTAACGCAGGGAACCGATCCGTTGGCGCCCGACAATCTCACGCCAACGGCGACGCTGACCCCGTCGCCCACCAGCGAGGTTGAGCCAACGGAGACCGCAACCACGGCACTGACGGAGACGCCGACGGCGACCAGCGAACCGACCGTCACCGGTACGGCGCCGCCAACGGCTACGTCGACGGCGACGGCTGAACCCACGTTGACCCCGACGCCGTCTGCGGTTCCCACGGACACGCCGACGCCGACAGCTACCCCCAATCCGGTGATGGCCTGCCTGGACGATCCGCCGGTCATTGACGGAGAGTTGAATGAAGAGGCCTGGGCAGCGGGACCCACGTTCGTCATTCCCGAAACCGACCACATGGTGCGCACTTTCCTGGCCAGAGGCGAAGACGCGCTGTTTTATGCCTTCCAGATGGAAGACGCCTCGGCGGATGACGAAGACGCGGTGCGTATGTACATTGACGTCAATCGCAACGGAGGCGACCCGGATCAGGCGGATCGGCTGATCGAAGTGCAGCGCGACGGCACGCTGACCGTGTTCCGCGGCACCGGCAACAATTCCGATGGACGCGATTGGGAACCGTATGTGGACGATGCGCTTACGGTGCGCGTGGGAGCGCCGTCGCTCAATCAGTGGGTGGCGGAGATAGCCGTGGACACCACAGAGGATATGGGCGCCCTGGCCAATCCCTACGGGCTGATGCTGGAGTTCTTCTTTGGCGAGGCTGCTGCGGCCTGGCCCGAGGATGGTGACACGACTGAGGCGGCGACGTGGGTCAATATCGATAACCCGCCCTGTCCCTGAGTTCCAGGAGAAGTGACAGAGTAGCGGGCGCTCCCCTCCTGTTAGAGGAGGCGGCTGCCCTCCAGTTGCAGGAGCCACGCTTTCGTTTCCACGCCACCGGCGCCGCCGTAGCCTTGCAAGCCGCCGTCGGTTGCCAGCACGCGGTGGCAGGGAATCACCAGCGGCAGGGGATTGGTCGCGTTGGCGCGACCCACGGCGCGGGCGGCCCCTGGCTGGCCTAATTCATCGGCGATCTGTTGGTACGTGCGCGTTTGTCCGTAAGGAATGGCAAACACCCGTTGCAGCGCCGCCATTTGAAAGTCGGACAGCGCGGACCAGTCGATGGTCACGTCGAATTCGCGCCGCTTCCCCTCCAGGTACTCAATCAGTTGACTCAGGATCGGACGCGTCCGGTCTTCGTCTACGACGACGTCGAACTCACCGAACCGCTCTCGCATTTCACTTTCAGATGAGCGCATGCGCAGCGCAAGGAGTCCCTCGTCAGAAAGCGCGACCCACAAAGGGCCCAGTCGCTCGTGGTCCGTCCCGCCAATCCAAACCGTCTTCTTGCTCATCATTCGTTCTCCTCCCCTGGCACCTGCTGCCGGTTCTGTTCGCCATAATAGAATGAACCGGGAAAGTGGCCGACCTCTTTCTTCTTGGCGCTCCATTCCTCAATCCGCAGCCGGTACACAGCGGTGCGCTTCAGCTCCTCGGCAACCGGAGGCCGGTAGTCGCGCCCGGGTTGTAGGTGCGGAAAGTACTTGTCCAGGAGCATCTGCAGGGCGCGAGTTGCTTCCTGTTCGTCACGCACAGTCTCCGCAGCGCCGAACACCACAACGCCGGCATACTCCACGCTGAACTCCAGAGCCACGTCGGCGGGCAACAGACGCCCCATCTCGGTGGTCGTAAAACAGACGCGCGTGCCATCGCCGATGTTCGCCGGGGTGCGCCCCGTGCCGGCGGTATGGAAGTAAATGGCGTGTGTCCCGGCGTCGTAGACGAAGAGATTGCTGTTGATGAACGGCTGCCCGTCCTGGACGATGGCGAAATGACCATAGGGCGCGCGGTCCAGGAAGGCGCGAATCCACTCCTCGTCGGCAACGGCGCGGTCGCTGCGCCTGATGTGGGTGCGCGGTAATCGGCTATACTCTCGACTCATGGCTTCTCACCCGCCGGCTCCGTTTCGGCCGGCGCAAAGAAGACGAGCACCGTCAGGTCGTCGCGGATCGTGTGGAAATAGTGGGGAACGTCGGCTGCCACGTAGACCACGCTGCCGGCCCGCACGGGCCGGTCTTCGCCGTCCACGTTTATCATGGCACGGCCCTCGACGACGTAATAGACCTCGTCTTCTGAGTGCGGAGCTTGCGGATCGTCGCTGCCCGCCGGCAGCCGGTAGAGGCCCATACTCAGATCGTCCGCGCGCAGGAATTCGAGGTAAAGCTCACCTCGCGCATTGTGCTTCTCAATAAGCTCTGTCACTTCAAAAGCCTGCATCTGTCTGAATTTCCTCCCTCGGCGTGGTTGACCGTCGATACTCTTCTGAGACGCGGCGCAAACCGTCGGTTTCAACCTACTGTTCCGCGGACGCCTGACTCTACAGCAATTGTAGCAACCATAGGGCCACGGCGCCCAGAACGATGGTCAGGAGCACATTTCTGGTGCGCCAGGCGACGAGAACGGCAACCAGGCCCGCCAGCAGCCGCTCATTGGCCAGCGACAGGTCGATATAACCGGCGGGACGCAGCAGTTCAGGAAAGATGATGGCCGAGAGCACCGCCGGCGGCACGTATTCCAGCCCCCGTCGCAGCAGCGGCGGCAGCGAGTTGTGGTCCAGCGCCGCCAGCGGGCCCAGCCGCAGGGCGTATGTAATCAGACCCATGCCGATGACGATTAGCCACAGAGTGAGCATAGAACGCCTACCTTTGTTTATCCAGAAGCAGCCCGGCGCCGACTCCCGCCAGAGCGGCGGCGACGAGGCCCAGCTGATGGGGCAATGGGGCGGCGACGAGAGCCACCGTGCCGGCAACCAGCGCCGCCGCTACGTCGGCGCGCTTTTTCAAGGCGGGCACGACCAGGGCAATGAAGGTCAGGGGCAGCATGAAATCAAGGGCCCAGCTCTGGGGCAGTTGTGCTCCGAGAAAGACGCCGACGGCTGTGCTGATTTGCCAAACCGTCCATAGCGTCAACCCGGCGCCCAGCAGATACCAGTGTTGCGCCTCGTCTTCGTCGTCGTAGCGAAAATGCAAAATGGCCACGGCATACGCTTCGTCTGTCAGCAGGTAGGCCAGCAACCATTTCCAGCCCGCCGACAGCGGCTTGAGGAAGGGACCGACTGAGGCGCTGTACAGTACGTGGCGCACGTTAATGATGAACGTTGTGAGCAGCACGATGCCCGCCGGTGTCGCGGCGCCGATGAGCTGCACGCCGATGAATTGCGCTGAGCCGGCGAAGACGATGAGCGACATGGCCTGAGCCAGGAGAGGCGGCAGGCCCGCCGCCAGGGCCAGCGCGCCGAATATCATGCCGAATGGCGCCACGCCCACGGCGATGGGCAGTTCAGCCTTAATGCCCTCGCGAAGCTGGCGTAAATGGATGCGATTGTGTGTGGATGGGGCAAGATCAGTCACAGGCGCCGATCATAGCTACTGGCGCCGCTTCACGCCAGCGGTAATCACTTGAGCGCGCGGCGCTTACCGCTCGGGCAATGGTTGCCAGCGGCGGTCGCGGCGACCGGTGTAGACGGAGTCGGGCCGAATGAGGCGTCCGTTTCGTTGCTGTTCCAGACAGTGCGCGATCCAGCCCGGCAGGCGGCCGATGGCAAACGTAGGGCTGAAGAGGTCGCTGCTCAGGTTCAACCCGTGCAGCAACAACGCGGTGTAAAACTCGACGTTGGTCTGCAGATTACGTCCAGGTTTAAACTCTTCGAGCAGGCGCACGGCTGTCTGTTCGACGTGACGCGCAAGGTCGTAAAGCTCGATCATTTCCTGCTGTCCGCTGCTCTCGTACAGGTCGGCGGCGGCTCTGGAGAGGACGTCTGCGCGCGGGTCGCGCACCTTGTAAACGCGGTGACCGAAACCCATCAGCCGCTCGCCGCGCTCCAGCTTGGCCCGCAGCGAGGGCTCAGCATGATCTGGGTGTCCGATCTCGAACACCATGTCCAGCGCGGGTCCGGGCGCGCCGCCGTGCTTTGGCCCTTTCAGCGCGCCAATGGCGCCGGTGATGGCGGAGACGAGGTCGGAGTCGGTGGAGACGATGGTGCGCGCTGTGAAGGTAGAGGCGTTTAGGCCGTGATCGACCACGGTGATGAGGTAAGTGTCCAGAGCGCGCACCTGCGCAGGGGTAGGGGCCTCGCCGTGCAGCAGGTAGAGGTAGTTGGCCGCGTGGCTCAGCTCTTCTCGCGGCGAGAGGGGCTTCCGTCCCTGGCGCAGGCGGTGATAGGCGGCGACTGCGGTGGGCAGGCGGGCCAGGAGGCTCAGGGCCTGTGTGTCCGGGTCATCGTCGAGGTCAAGGTCCAGCGTTGCCGCAACCATGCGCAAGGCGTCCATCGGCGCGGTTTGCTGCGCCGCAGCCGCGTCCAGAAGCTGCAGCGTAATCTGCGGCAGCGCTCGCCTCCGGGCAAGCTCGTCGTGGAACGTTTCCAGTTGCTCGCCGTCAGGCAGTTCACCGTGCCACAGGAGGTAGGCAGCTTCTTCGAACGTGGCATTTTCTGCCAGTTCGGCGAGGGGAAACCCGGCGATGATCAGCTCGCCCTTTAATCCATCTACGCTGCTGAGCCCGGTTTCGGCGGCGATTACGCCCTCGAGACCGGGGATGACGTCGGGGGTGGTCATGGAAACCTCCGTTGTTGGATGCTTATTCGTGTAGCGAAAGAGGGTTCGACCCAGATCGCTTGTCATCTTTCCCTCATATTCTATAATTGCAGGTAACATTGTCAATATTGATTGGCAAATCAATATATTGGAAGCCGGGTGACCGAGATGGACGAAAAACAATACCTGACAGCCGCAGAAGCAGCGGCGGCGCTGGGGGTGAGTCGCGCCACGATTTACTCCTATGTCAGCCGCGGGCTGATTCGATCAGAACCGGCAGGGGGTGGCACGCGAAGCCATCGCTATCGCGCCGAGGATGTGCGACGCTTGCTGCAGCGCAAGGAGCAGCGACGCAATCCGGCGGCGGCGGCGCAACAGGCGTTGCACTTTGGCGCGCCGGTGCTGGAGTCGTCGATCACGTTGATAGAGGGTGGACGCCTCTACTATCGTGGGCATGACGCGGTGCAGCTGGCGCAGACGCACAGCGTGGAGGAGGTGGCGTCGCTGATCTGGCGCGGTTCTCTGGATGCAGGGTTCGCAGAACCACCTCAGGCAGGGGCCGATGCGCTTCCACCGGCAGCGGAGGGCGGGGGGCTGACGACGGTGGAGCGCTTTCAGGTGGCGCTGCCGCAGCTGGCTGCAGGCGATGACGCAGCCTACGATCTACGATCAGAGGCAGTGGCGCGAACGGGCGAGCGGATTCTGACGCAGCTCACAGCCATTGCCGCCGGTGCGCCCGGCAACGGGCGCACTCTGGTGCAGACCTTGCAGCGCGGCTGGGCCTGTGAAGAAGTGAAAGAGGGCGATCTGCTGCGCGCAGCTCTGATCTTGTGCGCGGACCACGAGTTGAACGTTTCTTCATTTACGGCGCGCTGCGTGGCCTCCGCCGGCGCCACAGCGTACCAGGTTGTTTTGGGTGGGCTGGCTGCGCTGCAAGGCGCGCGGCACGGCGGGCACACGGCGCGCGTGACGGCCCTGCTGCGAGAGGTCCGCGACCCGGCCCGCGCCCGGCGTACCCTGGCGGACCGCTTGCGCCGCGGAGAGTCGATTCCCGGCTTCGGCCATCCGTTGTATCCTCAGGGCGACCCGCGCGGGCGGGCGCTGATGCGAATGGTTCGCGAGGCGTACCCGCAGGCAGACGCCGTGGCCCTCGCCGATGCCGTGGCAGAGGCGGCGCAGGCGACCATCAGCGCCTTACCTACCGTTGATTTTGGCCTCGCCGTCCTGGCCAACGCGTTGCGTCTGGATGATGACGCCCCGCTAACGTTGTTCGCTCTGGGCCGTACCATCGGATGGGTGGGGCAGGCAATCGAGCAGTACGAATCGGGGCAGATGATAAGGCCACGAGCTCGTTACGTTGGCGATTTCCCCGACGACTAAACTTGCAAGCGGTTATTCGCCAACTGTTATTCCGGACAAACTTTCCAGGGCTTTCACCAGCGCGTGGTTGCCCTCAGCACCGAGGCCGGCAGCCTGCAGCGTGCGGTAGTAGTGAAAGACTGTGCTGGTGGCGACGGCGGGCACGCCCATCTGGTCGGCGGCTTCCAGCACCAGGCGCAGATCCTTTTGCTGCAGATCGATCGTGAAACCGGGACGCCAGTCGCGCTCTATTACCTGCGGCCCGCGGTTGCTGAGCATCCAGCTACCGGCGGCGCCCTGTGTCACGGCATCCAGCGTCTTTTGCAGATCGAGGCCGCCGGCCTGCGCGAAGACGAGCGCTTCGCCGACGGCGAGCATGTTGATCACGACCAGGATCTGGTTGACCAGTTTTACCGTCTGACCCGCACCGTGGCCCCCGACGTGGGTGATGGCCGAGCCCATGGCCTCCAGATAGGGCATGGCGCGCTGCACTTGTCCTTCGTCGCCGCCGACCATAATGCTCAACGTGCCGTTTGCCGCGCCTTCGCTGCCGCCGCTGATCGGCGCATCCAGCATGTGGGCCTCTTTTTCGGCCAGCGCCTCGGCGATTTCTCGTGTGGTGTGGGGGCTGATGGTGCTCATGTCGACGAGGAGGTTGTTGGCCTCGATGCCCTGTATGACGCCCTCCTGGCCCAGGACGACGGCTTCCACGTCGGGCGTGTCGCTGACGCAGGTGATGATGATGTCGCATTCCTGGGCCAGCGCCGCCGGCGACTCGGCTGCGGCAGCCCCTGCTTCCAGGAGTGGATCCATCTTGCTCGCCGTTCGGTTCCACACAGTCAGCTTGGCCCCGGCCCGCAGCAGGTTCTGAGCCATCCCGCTGCCCATAATGCCCAGACCGATGAATCCAACGCGCTCTTCCATGTATCCTCCTTCTTTCTGTTCGCTGGCATAGGTGAATCGTACGTGGTTATTGTTGTGAAAGGGGAACGGTTGTCAAGTGCTGGGGGTGACAGTATCATTTTCGCATGGAGCACGACGTTGAAGCGCGCAAGGCGCCTGCCACAACTGGAACAAGCCGCGAAGAGGTAACAGACGAGGAGAATCGCTTGCCAGTCGATCCAGGTCATGGAAAGCGCTCTGAGCGCGCCTGGTTGATCAGGGCTCTCACGCTGCTACTGGTAGTCCAGGGGGCGGCGTTGATTGTGCTCGGCATCCTGCAGGTGGACGACGTCAGCAGCGTTTTTTCTGTCTTGCAGGAAAATTACTTTTACGCCACGCTGCCCATCCTGGGTTTGCTGGCGTTGGTGGCTGCGCTGGGTCTGTTCACCTTGCGGCCCGGCGCCTGGGTCATGGCCATGCTCGTGCAGGCTCTTTCTTTGCTGTCATCGCTCATTTACTACTTCGACCGCCAGCCGCAAAGCGTCGTACTCTACAGCCTCATGGTTTACAGCATCATCATGGTCGTGTACCTGAATTATGCGAACGTCCCCTCCGCCTTTCGCGTTCAGCCGGGGACGCGACGCTCGTTGGAGCAGGAGAACGACGATGAGCGGTAGGCTTGCCACGGACGAGCAGCGGGCGCTGCTGCAGCGCTTTGAGCCGATCCTGCGCTTTACGCGCGGCGAAAAGTTTTTCCCCATGCGTGTTGGTCCCTACCTATCCAATTCCAGCCTCTGGCAACAGGGTCCTGACCGCGAGCCAGAGTTACTGGTGCCGGAGGGGGAACTCAACCGCGAGACGCTGGCGGAGGCGCGCCTGGCTGCGTTCGGTACGGTGCATTATCTGAGGTTTATCACGCCTCTGAATCTGTCAGAATTGGCCTCTTATCGTCTGCATCGGTTGCAGGAAGGGTTATCCCGCCGCGAGCCGCGCGAGGTTTTTCGCGCGGGGCGCGGCCGGTTGGCGCGCGTGGGATACGGGTCGCGCTTCGTCGATGGTCTGTTCCAACTGTCACTGCTGGCGCGGGGCCGGGTGCCCGGCGACACGGCCGCAGCGGCAGCGTTAGCCTACCGCCGCATCATGGAGCAGGATCCACACTACAGTTACTACGGCCGGGTGACCCGCCAAAACGGCTGGCTGGCCCTACAATACTGGTTTTTCTATCCCTTCAACAACTGGCGCTCCGGCTTTTTCGGCGCCAATGACCATGAAGCTGACTGGGAGATGATCTCGGTTTATTGTTCGGAGAGGGACAAGGGAGAAGTCTGTCCGGAGTGGGTGGCCTATGCTGCGCACGATTTAGCCGGCGATGACCTGCGACGGCGGTGGGATGATCCGGAGGTGGAGAAAGTGGGCGAGCATCCGGTTGTTTACGCCGGGGCCGGTTCTCATGCCTGCTACTTCCAGGCAGGAGACTACCTGACCGAGCTGGAACTGCCCTTTCTGATGCCTATGGTGGTGTTGGCCGATCGCGTTGAGGAGTATTGGCAGCGGCTGTTGCGGCGTTACCAGTATCACGATGAGGTGTTGGCCGACGAGCCGGAGCGGCGGTTTAACTTCTTCCGGGTGCCCTTCGTGGATTATGCGCGAGGCGACGGTGCAGCTATTGGCCCGGGCCAGAAATGGGAGTGGGAACCGCCGCAATTGCTGAATCCCGTACCTGGATGGGCCCTGCACTACCGTGGCCTGTGGGGGTTGTTTGCCCGCGATCCGTTCTCAGGTGAAGATGCACCGGCGGGGCCGGTATACAACCGCGACGGGACGGTGCGTCGCGCCTGGTATGATCCGTTGGGCTGGGCGGGACTGGACAAGGTGCCGCCACCGGATGAAGCGCTGGCTTACGTACTGGAGGAGCGCGCCGAAGTGGAAGCGCGGCGAAGCGAACTGGCCGATTCGATTGAGGAGCAAAGTGAGGCCCTGGCGGCCCTGGGAGTGCGCGCCCGCGCCATGCAGAACCGCCCGCACCTGGAGACAACGTACACCGCGCACCAGGAGCAAATCGAGGCGCTGTCGCGGGAATTGGATGAGATGAAGGCCGAATTTGCCGCCGATGAAGCTCTGCTCGAGGCGCTGGATCTCCACGCCGAACAGCTGCGCGCCGGCTTGCGCGGTCCGATGCGCGCCCATATCCGCCGCGGCAAGCGACCGGAGAGCCGCATGAGCCTGCGCTTCGGCCGCTTCGCCGAGATCTGGGCCGCGGTGAGCATCAGCGCGCTACTCATCGCCTTTGTTGTGCTATTTCTACTGGCGCCGCAATTCCTCGGTTGGGGACTGGTTGCGCTCATTTCCGTCTTTATCTTCATCGAGGCCGGTTTTCGTCGCCAGCTTCCGCGCTTTGTGAATAGCGTGAGTATTGGTCTGGCAACTGTTGCCTCGCTGGTGCTCCTGTATGAGTTTTTCTGGTCTATCGTCGTTATCATCGTTGTCGCCGCCGGCGCCTATCTGATGTGGGAGAATTTACGTGAACTGTGGTCCTGAGGGCGGATGCTCGTGAGACTGATTGCTCTGCTACTGTTTTGGGTCGCTCTCTTTGGGTTGCTGGTGCGCCTTCTGCCGCAGGTGTGGGGCATCCCTCTGTACGTTGTTTTTCTCGCCGTTGCCTTTCTCTACCTGGCGCGCGAGCGGCGGCATATTGCGGCGCGCCGCCGCTCTTTGCAGGACGAATTGGAAGAGAATCGCCGCAAACTAAGGGAACAACTGCGTGAGAAGCGGCAGACGAGCGACGCCGAGGAAGAGTGACGATCAGGCGCCGGCTAATAGCCCTTCGCGCGCCAGCGCTTCGTCTAGGATGCGGTTAACCAGCTCTTCATAGCTCCAGCCGGCGGCGCGCGCCTCGATACAAAGATCTGAGTATTCCGGGTTGAGACCGGGCAGCGGATTGATTTCCAGAATGTAGGGCCTGTTCCCGTCGTTCACGTCCAGGCGAAAGTCGACGCGGGCCACATCCTGGCATCCGGTGACGCGGAACGTGGCTGCCGTCAGCCAGTTTAACTCTTCCACACTTGCGTCGTCCAGGGGGGCGGGGCACAGCCAGTAGAATTCGTGAACCAGCTCCGTTTTGATGCGGCTGGTATAGACACCGGCTTCCGTTTCGTAACGGTCCAGATCGATCTCCATCGGCGGCAGAAAGGTCAGGCCGCGCGATACTCTGGGCGCTTCCTCGTCCTCCGGCAGACGCCAGGCCACCGGTTCCGTCAGGTTGCCGACCACGCCGACGGTGAGTTCGCGCCCTTCAATGAAACGTTCGACGAGAATGGGCTGGTCGTACCGTTCAAACTGTATCCGCAGCTGCGCCCGCAACTGTGCTTCATCGCGCACAATCGAGTCGGGGCTGACGCCCATCCCGGTTCCTTCCCGGCTGGGTTTGACAAAGAGGGGGAACTGCATATCAGGGTCCAGCGGTTCGTTGGCGCGCTCGAAGACCTGGAAGGCCGGCGTGGACAAGTTGTGATAGGCCAGCACCCGTTTGGTCATCGGTTTGTCCAGTGAAAGGGCCAGCGTCAGCACGCGCGACCCGGTGTAGGGAATGCGTAACATCTCCAGAATGGCCGGCACCTGAGCTTCACGGGCGTCGCCGAAGTGGCCTTCACAGATATTGAAACAGATATCGGGCTGCACGCGCGGCAGCGTTTGCGCCAGCGTGATGTCGCCTTCAAGAAAGGTGACCTGGTGACCGCCGGCCCGCAGGGCGTTGGCGATCGCTTCAATCGTTTCTTCAGAATCAAGGTCGTCCCAGCGGTCGGCTGGCATATCGGGCCAGGTGGGAGCATTCTTCTTCAAATTGGCGAGTAGGGCAACGTGCATTCTGGCTCCTTCAGGAGGGATGTTCCTTTAATAAGGTTAAGAGAGATAGCGGGGTCAGGTTCAGGTGCGCAGCTCCACGATGTCGCCGTCATGTAGGACGTGATCGCGGCCCACCATTTGCCCGTCAAAAACGCCGGCGCCCCACATGCGGGCGGCCTTGAGATTCTTGACGAAGTCCTGGTGCACCTTTGCCGCGAACGTCTCCACCGTGCTCCCTTGCTTGAGAACAAACGGTGCGTTGAGGTCGGCGTCCCTCGCCGGCGGTTTGGAATAGACGCGGATTATCTCCAGTTTCTCGAAAAGCGTCCGTTTCAACTGCTCTACGTTGAAACCACTCTTCAGGGAAACCGGCAGCAAGGGCCACTCCCCATCCAGCAACTCGCAGAATACCTGGTAATCCTCCTGGCAGGACTCGTCGTCCACCTTGTTGACCAGCACCAACAGGGGAATGGCGCTGACGTAACGCTCAAACGACTCCTGCTGGTACTGGTGGCGGGGCACGATGTTGTGCCGGCGTAGAAGGGCCATGCTCTCTTCGAGTTGCTCAATGGGAAAGTCCTGGATGTCGATGACGAGCAGCATCAGATCGGCGCGGCGAATGAGATCCAGCAACTCCGGCTCTATGTGTTCCTCGGAGAGAGGGGGTGTGTCGATGAGCTGGATCTGGATGTTCTCAAAGGGCATCATGCCCGGCGTCGGTTCCCAGGTGGTGAACGGGTATACGGCGACCTGGGGCGTGGCGTTGGTCAGCCCATCCACGAGCGACGACTTGCCGCTATTCGGCGGGCCGATGACCGCCACTTGTCCGGCTCCCTCGCGATCGATGTGGAAAACCGATTCGTGGCGGCTGACCGTCTTGGGCCGCTGCCCGGCCTTCTTCAGCTCCGACAGTTTGCGCCGCAAATCGGCTCGCAGATGGTCGGTGCCCTTGTGTTTGGGAACGGTGCTGATCAGTTCCTCAAGGCGGCTGACCTTTTCCTCGGGCGTCTGCGCCTCGCGGTATCGCTCTTCGGCGTCATAATACTCAGGCGGTAGGTTTGTGGGCATATCAATCTAGTCAGATGATCTGCATTTTCGTGCAGGCCGCCGCATACAGGCGGCCCGCCAATTTCCTACCCCATTATAACGTACATCCGGCGCAATTGGTGGGCTATCAGGAATCTTCAAAGATGCGGTCGCCGCGGTGCAGACGGTGGGCTATCTCATAGGTCTGGCCCTGCGCGCGCACGGTGGGCGAGTGGGCAGCCAGGTAACGGGCGGCTGCCACCAGCACGTGAACGCCTGCCTCCTGCCCGCGCAGCCGTTGGAATTGGGCGAATGCGGCCTCCACCGTCTGGATGGTGTGGAAATCCCTGTCTTCGCGCAGGAGCAGGTGGCCCAATGTGGCCAACAGCCGGTCGGGATCGCCCCCGCTGTACAGATAGTCTGCTACCAGCGCGCCGGCATGGTTAACCTGCTGCTGGCGGTCCAGCGCCGTCTGCAACTCATCCAGTAGCGCTTGCGGCCGCCTGTGTTCCTGGCCCGCTTGTGGCAGGCGCGCGGCGGGGATGTTCAGGAAGCGGTCGAGGTAGATGCTCATGGCGGCGTCAAACACGCCGCGCAGAAGCTCCGGCGGTTGGGCAGCGCCCGGTCGGGCCAGCAGGCGACGCAGACCCTGTTCCACGGCGTTGGCAAAGGTGAAGGTGTGCAGCGCCGTGTCCCAGTCGGAGAATTCGTTGCTGGTATGGAAGTGGGCGATGCGCAGGGCGGCAGCGTAGGAAACGGTAGCTGCCAGTTGCACGGCGGAAGCGCCCTCTTTGAGCGCCGCAAGCAGCGCGTTGGCGATGGCCTGTGGGTCGTCGCCGTGCAGGACTGACACCAGCTCGTCCCGGCCGGGCCAGGGGTCGCCGTCGCCGTCCGGCGCGATAGAGAGCGAGGGCAGCGTTTCAAAGGCATCTTCCAGGATGGCAATCAGGTCGATGGGGTGCCGCCAGCTATTGGATTCTTCCATGCGCTCGCCCATGGCGTAGCCGCGAACCAGGCTGGTCAGGACCGTTTCGGCGTATTCCCAGCCGGCGACGTCGAGGGCTTCAAACGCCTTGTTGGTGAAGTCGGCGGGATGGCCGATATCTACGTAGCGATGGTCGGTAATGGCTGCGAAGAGCATGTCCGCCATCTGGCGGTGATCGGCGCCCGCGCGGATGGCGGAGACGATACAGCGCTCAGCGCCTTCGGCGTCGCGCACCTCGATGAACTGGCGAAACCACTGTTTCAGAGTGGGCAGGTCGGGCGCGTCCGACGGTAGAGGTCGGATGGGGAAGCGCGGCGGCGCGCCGGCAGTATCGCCGGCTACCGCCGACAATCCATGGTAGAGGGCGCGCGGCCGGTCGTCGTGATCAAGATAGGGGAGCAGGTTCATGAAGCAGGTGTGCATGGTCAGGCCCTGCCCCCAGCCGTTGCGACGGTACGTTGCCCCAAACTCCAGGCCGTCGCGGAAGGGGTCCCTGGCCTCCTGCTGCCCGTCGGCCAGGACGAGCGACGCTTTGCCGATGACCAGGGACAGATTGCGTTCCAGGCCAACCTGCAGGCGCTCGCGCTGGTGGGCGACGGGATCCCTGCTCTGGGTCACGTCCAGCCATACTTCGCCGTCGCGAATATCGACGGGGAAGGTGCGCGCATCGTCGGCCCAGGGATCAAAGGTGCCCCCGGTGGCCAGATCAAAGCGCGCGTGGTGCCAGTGGCAGGTGAGAATACCGTTGCTCACGCTGCCGCGATCGAGGGGAAATCCCATATGCGGGCAACGGTTGTCTACGGCGTATACCTCGTCGCCGTGGGCGATAAGAGCCACCGTGTGCCCGTTGACCTGCAGCGCCATACAACCGGCCCCTTGTACCTCGGCCAGCGTCGCCGCTCGGACGAATTTGCTCTCACTCATTAATGCCTCCCGTGGATGGACGCGGCGAGCGTGTGACAGCGTCTTGCCGGCTGGCGACCGCGCCTGTTACATCCTTTATGCTATCTGTAACTATACACGGTGAAACAAACTCGAGCAGCTATTGGCCGTGAGCCTTGCACCGCTACGGGTACTATGCCCAAAAAAAAGGCCCACCGCACCAGGCGATGGGCCAGTCATAAGCTGGACGTCCGAACAGGTGGGTCAGGCGACCTGCAGGGGCGCGCGCCTGTGGCCGCCGTGTCGTCTGCGTCGGGCATCGGAGCCCAACGCTTCCTTCAAAAAGCGTTTAACCGTCTGCAGCGGTATAGCCAGGCCCACGTGTGGGCCGTTGATCATGGTGTTGATACCGACCAGGCGCCCGCGGGCGTCGAGCATAGGGCCGCCGGAGTGACCGGGCCGTAGGTGCAGGCCGACCTGGAGCAATGGCCCGGCATAGGGCACCGGTTCCGCGGGTTGCCCCACGGCGATGATCATGCCCGCGGTCGCCGCGCCGCGCACGCCCCAGGGATGGCCCAGAGCCACGACCCACTGCCCGGCGCGCGGGTGGCTATCGGACAGGGGCAGCGCCGGCAGGCCGGAAAGATCGACGGCGATTGCCGCCAGGTCGCGTTGTCTGTCGCGCGCCAGCAGGCGTCCGCGAGCGCGTTGGCCATCCCAGGTAATCACCTCTAAGGTGGAATTGCGCACGACGTGGGCATTGCTCACGATAAGGCCGTCTGCATGGAGGACGGTTCCTGCCCCTGTCCCGCGCCGCCCATCCTGGATCTGTACCAGACTGGGGCGCGCCGTGGACACGACGTCGGCCATTTCTCCATCTAACTGTCCTAACAGAGTGTTTGATTGACTCATCTCAGCATCCCTGGAGTCCGGGCCGCAGCCCTTATCGTTCGCCAACGGTCACGTTCAGGGTGCGCAACTCGCCGCCGCGCAGAATACGCAGCGGTGCTTTCTGGCCGACGCGGTCGCCGCCCAACAGCGCCAGAAGGTCATCGTGGTGGCGAACCGGGCGCCCGTCGAAGCCCACGATCGTGTCGCCCAGCACCAGACCGGCCTGGTCGGCGGGGCTTTCCCCTTCGACGCTGACCACCAACAGGCCGGTTTCCTGGCCCAACTCGGCGCTGATGGTCCCTGGCAGCCGCGCCGGTTGCGTGCTGACGCCGAGGTAGCCGCGCCGCACGCGGCCGTGGGACAGCAACGTATCGACCACGCGGGCCACGCTGCTGACCGGCAAAGCCAGGCTGACGCCGCGCACCAGCGCGGAGGTGTTCAAACCTAAAACCTGCCCGCCCGCACTGACCAACGGCCCGCCGGAGAAGCCGGGATACATGACGACATCGGTTTGCAGGTAGCGATCGACCTGGCCGCCGGCCGGCGTGCGCCACGGTTCCGTGCCCAGCGCGCTGACGATGCCCAGGGTGGCCTGCACCGTCTGACCCGGGCGGCCCAGGGCCAGTACCAGGTTGCCCACCTGCATCTCGTCGCTACGCTCGGCAGGCGCAAGATCGCCGGCTGAGGCGCGCAGCAGCACCAGGTCGGTGCTGGGATCGCGACCGACAATCGTGGCCTCCACCCGGCTGCCGTCGGGAAGTCCTACGCTTACATTTTCATCGCGCTTGACGACGTGATTGGCGGAGACGATAATGCCCTCTTCGCTCCACACGATGCCGCTGGCGGGAAGTCGGCGCCGGCCCTCGACGCGGACCACAGCGGCGCCCGCGCCTTTCACAGTCTGCGCCAGGGCCTCTGATAATTGACTCAACATGCCTGACATGGCACCTCTCCATTCTTTTTGATGATTAAGTACCTGCAGTGTAAAGGAAGCGGTCACCGGCGCCATCACGCCTTTGTGCAGTGCGGGCCTGGAAGAATGGGTAGGTGTCAGCGCGAAACGTCTGGCGGCGCGAGGGCGATGCTCACGCCGTTATCCGATGCAATTGCCTCCAGGTCCGGCGACGTGTCCGAACTGACCGTGATGGTGCGCGCGCGGGTGATGCTGATGAGATCCGGTTCGGCGGCCCTTAGGACAGAGGCAAGCGCCCCGTCTGTCGTGGTCAGGTGCAGGCGGGGCAGTTCCGCGCCCAGCGACAGGTTCGCCTCGCTCTTGTAGCGGCGCACGGCGGTGGCGATTTCGACCAGCAATGCGCCGTGCTGTTCGGCCTCGTCGTCGAGCAGGGATCGATCAGCCTGGGGCCAGGCG